>JAZRPB010000008.1:0-59500 GCA_045649025.1 Clostridia bacterium
CGGAACAAGTAACGAAAGAATGGTTGTAGTTGCAAAGAGAGTATCATAGGGAAACAAGCTTGTTTCCCTATCTGTATGCCCGTAGTAAAGTGGATATAATATAATTTCATACGCCCCCGTAGTAAAGTGGATATAAGAACCGCACGCCGTATCCAAAATCAAAGATTTTGACGGCTGAGCGAACCTTGTTATTCGCGAAAGGAATAATAAGAACCGCACGCCGTATCCAAAATCAAAGATTTTGACGGCTGAGCGAACCTTGTTATTCGCTTCGCTCATAATATACAAGTCCTTTGATTTTTTAGGGAGGGACTTGTTATATATTTAACTGTGTTCCCTTTTATAGTTAAGTTAATACAATATAATATATTTGCCCCCGTAGTTAAGTGGATATAACAAGTCCCTCCTAAGGATTAGTCATCGGTTCGACTCCGGTCGGGGGTGGTATTGAAAAAAACGTACTGAAATCTCAGTACGTTTTTTCAATATTCTCTCTTTTTATTTATTTTAATGCATCTATCAATTTGGATAATACAGGCTCAAATTTAGCACCGTACCAATGATTTTCTTCCTCTGCTGTTGCTTTTATACATTCAACCGTGTAGTCGGCAGCTATCTTTGCTGCATCATATGCACTCTTGCCTCTCACAAGTGCACCCACAAAGGATGAGGCATATATGTCACCTGTTCCATGACAGCTGTTTGGCAGCATTACGTGCTCATAATATGAATACTGTGAATTTTCAAAAACAACTATTCCTGTTTTACCCTCTGTGTATGATACACCTGTTAATATAACATTTTTACAGCCTGTTTCCACAAGCTTTTCTATAAGCAAATCTATATACGCTCTGTCGTACTTTTCTTTATATTCAACACCTGTTAAAAAACATGCTTCTGTTATGTTGGGAACAATGTAATCAGCCTTTGTACAAAGTCTTACCATAGCTTTAACATAATCATCATCAAAGCCGGGATACAGTTTTCCGTTATCTGCCATTGCAGGGTCAACCACTTTATATCCCTCGTCGTTAAGTGTTTCGCTAAATATTTCACTTATATAATCTATCTGCTTTTCACTGCCAAGATAACCGGTATAGATTGCACTAAACTTTATACCCTCTTTAACCCAATGATTTTTAATATTGGGCATATCATCAGTTAAATCTCTGAATGTATATCCGCTAAAGCCCGCAGTATGTGTAGATAGTACTGCCGACGGTAATATTGCAGTTTCAATTCCGCAAGCTGAAAGAATGGGCAATGCAACAGTTAGTGAACACTGACCAACACACGAAATATCCTGAATTGTAAGAATTCTTTTATATGACATTTAACATCATCTCCTCTTCTGATTATATGTTTAATTTTATCACATTCAAAAAATACTGTCAATATTGTGAAAATAAAATATTTAACAAAATTATAATAATTATAAATTATAATTTCGTTACATTTATTGCCTCTTATTTTAGCCTTTTTCGACTATTTAACTAAAATTCTCTGATTTTTTTATTTATTTTTAACACTTAAATTAATTGATAAATAAAAAATAATGTGGTATAATATTGTTGTTATGGATATTTGTGTAAAAAACAATAATATTATCTTAAAAAAAGTTAAGGATTTTAACCTAAAACATATATTTGAATGTGGGCAAGCCTTTCGATTTAACCAAACAGGCGAAAATGAGTATACAGGTGTTGCAAAAGACCGTGCACTTACTATTGCACAAAATGGCAATGACGTTATTTTGTATGACACATCATATTATGATTTTTTAAATATTTGGTATGACTACTTCGACCTGTCAACAGATTACGGTAAAATAAAAAAGACCGTGGATGTTGATAACTATATGCATGAGGCTACCTCCTATGGCTATGGAATACGCATACTGCGTCAGGAGTTATGGGAAGTGATAATATCCTTTATAATTTCTGCAAGCAACAATGTACCACGTATAAAGGGTATTGTTGAGCGGCTATGCAACGAGTTTGGCGAAAAAATAGAATACAGAGGAAATATATATCACTCATTCCCCACTGTGCAAAAGCTATCTTCACTTACATCAGAAGAGCTTAACGTAATACGTGCAGGCTTTCGTGATAAATATATCATAGATGCCTGCAGAAAAATCAGCAGCAAAGATATATCACTTGAAAATTTACACAATATGTCTACGCAAAATGCAAAGGAAGCCTTGATGACCATAAACGGTATTGGCGAAAAGGTTAGTAATTGTATATTACTTTTTGGGCTCAACCGTGTTGATTCATTTCCTGTTGATGTGTGGATAAAAAGAATTATGGAGTATTGCTATTTTGATAGTGAGCAATCCACAAGCACCATTTCATCAACCGCCGCCAAGAAATTTGGTGCATATGGCGGATATGCCCAACAATATCTTTTCTATTGGGCACGTGAAAAGAAGATTGGCGTGTAAAATACATTTAATTTTGTTATATAATAATTAATTTTATATAAAACACAATAAAAGGAGGATTATACTAATATGTTAGTTTCAGCAACCGAAATGTTGAAAAAAGCAGTTGCAGGCAAATATGCAGTTGGTCAATTCAATATTAACAACCTTGAATGGACAAAATGTATACTTGCAACAGCACAAGAAAACAACTCACCCGTTATTTTGGGTGTATCGGAGGGTGCAGGAAAGTATATGACAGGCTTTAAAACTGTTGCAGCAATGGTTAAGGCTATGATAGAGGATATGAATATAACTGTTCCTGTAGCACTTCACCTTGACCATGGCTCATACGAGGGATGTAATGCCTGTATAGAAGCAGGTTTCTCATCGGTAATGTTTGATGGCTCACACTTTCCTATTGAAGAAAATGTTGCAAAAACAACCGAGCTTGTTAACATCTGTCACAGCAAAGGCATATCTATTGAGGCAGAGGTTGGCTCAATAGGCGGAGAAGAAGATGGTGTTGTTGGTGCAGGTGAAATTGCAGACCCGAATGAATGTAAAAAAATTGCAGATTTGGGAGTAGATTTCCTTGCAGCAGGTATTGGTAATATTCATGGTAAGTATCCTGAAAACTGGGCAGGTCTTGATTTTGATGCTCTTGCAAAAACAAAAGAGCTTATAGGCGACCTACCTCTTGTTCTTCATGGTGGTACAGGCATCCCCGAGGATATGATAAAAACAGCAATTTCTCTTGGTGTTGCAAAGATAAACGTAAATACTGAATGTCAGCTTTATTTCCAGGCTGCAACAAGAAAGTATATTGAGGAAGGCAAGGACCTTGTTGGAAAAGGTTTCGACCCACGTAAGCTTTTAGCACCTGGTTGCGAAGCAATTAAGGAAATTGTAAAAGAAAAGATGGAACTGTTTGGTTCAGTTAATAAAGCGTAATTAAATTCATACAAAAAAGGATGTTGCTATGCAACATCCTTTTAATGTTTTAAGCGTTTCGTTATACGAACCGTCGAGGACGCTGATCCCTACAAATCCCAACATTCAGAAGGACTGCTTGATTTTTGATGCAGAACGTTTTGCGGACCGTCGAGGACGCCGGTCCCTACAATAAAAAAGGCAAAACATTTTGTTTTGCCCCTTCATTTCTATATCAACCGCCCAAATAGGCCTTCTTTATCTCATCACTCTGCGCAAGTTCTGCACCCGTACCGGAGATTTTAATTCTCCCCGATTCAAGCACATATGCCCTATCGGCAATATTTAGTGCCATTTCTGCATTTTGTTCTACAAGAAGAATTGTTGTGCCTGCATTGTGAAGCTCTTTTATGATATCAAATATCTGTTGTACAAGTATTGGAGCAAGTCCCATAGATGGTTCATCAAGCATTAGGAGCTTTGGCTTACTCATAAGTGCTCTGCCCATTACAAGCATCTGCTGCTCACCGCCCGAGAGTGTTCCTGCAATCTGATTTTTTCTGTGCTCCAAACGAGGAAAGCGTCTGAATACATCTTCTATACTCTCTTTTACATTTGCACTATTTGTATATGCACCCATTTCAAGATTTTCCTGAACTGTCATTTGTAAAAATACTCGACGTCCCTCCGGAACATGTGCCAGACCTTTTGAAACAAGTTTGTGTGCTTCTGTTTTGGCTATGCTTTCATCAAACAATGTTATATCACCTGTTTTAGAACGCAACAATCCCGAAATAGTACGAAGCGTTGTTGACTTGCCTGCACCATTGGCACCTATAAGTGCAACAATCTCACCCTGATTTACTTCTATGGAAACGTCCTTTAATGCGTGTATCTGCCCATAATATACATTTATGTTATCTACTTTTAGCATCTTTACGCCTCCTTCTTCTTTCCAAGATATGCCTCTATAACCTTTGGATTAGCCTTTATTTCATCGGGCGTACCCTTTGCAATAACCTTACCATGGTCAAGCACGCAAATGCCTTCACACACATTCATAACAAGATTCATATCGTGTTCTATAAGCATAACTGCTATCTGGAATTTATCTCTTATTCTGCAAATATTTTCCATAAGCTCGGCAGTTTCCGATGGATTCATACCTGCTGCCGGCTCGTCAAGCAAAATTATGCCCGGACGTGTTGCAAGTGCACGTGCAATTTCAAGACGTCTTTGCTCGCCATACGGAAGTGAGCCTGCTTTTTGATTTGCCAAATCTGCCATATTAAAGAAGTCGAGCAATTCAAGTGCTTCCTCTTTAGATTGCTTTTCCGATTTATTATATCCGAACATATGGGTTATTGATGATATAAACGGTTGATTTATAGAATTATGCAAACCAACCTTAACATTATCTATAACTGACATATCGGAAAACAGTCTTATATTCTGGAATGTACGTGCAATACCCATTTTACTGACCTGTGCAGTAGTCTTTCTTGCAGTTGATTTACCATCAAGCATAATTGCACCACGTGTGGGCTGATAAACGTTGGTTAAAAGATTAAATACAGTTGTTTTACCTGCACCATTAGGTCCAATAAGTCCCGAGATTTCTGTTCTGCCGACTGTAAGCGACACATCATCAACCGCAGTAAGACCGCCGAAATCTATACCCAAATGGTGAGTTTCAAGAATTGGGGTTTTATTTAAATCACGTTCCGGAATAATTGAATGACTCGGAACCGGTACCATTTTAGCCATTTTGATTTTCCCCCTGTCTTTTTGTCTTTTTCTGTTTTATTTTAAACATTATCTTTTCTCGCATCAGCTTTGCTCTTGCACTGTTTGTTATAAGCATTACGGCAATAAGAACTATTGCATATATAAGCATACGATAGTCTGCCAAACCTCTTAAAAGTTCAGGAAGCATATACAACAGAGCCGTTGCAATAATTACACCAACAATATTATTCATACCACCCAATACAACGAATACAAGTATCAATATTGATGTATTAAAGTCGAATTTCTTTGCAGCAATTGTTGAGAAATTCATAGCATACAACGAGCCTGCCATACCTGCAAGCACTGCCGATGTTATGAATGCAGTTAATTTATATCTTGTGATACCAATACCAACCGATTCAGCGGCAATTCGATTATCACGAATAGCTGTAACTGCACGTCCTGTTTTACTGTTAACGAGATTTAGTACAACAAACAACGCAAATAATATCAGCAATATTCCTGCACCAAAGGTTGATATTTTTGTTATACCAACTGCACCCTGAGGTCCATTTAATATAACCTTACCGCCTGCCATACCAAGAGCCTCAACACTTGTCATACTGATGTGCAAGCCGCTCGCATCAACGCCAACATACAGACAGTTAATTATATTTTTAATAATTTCACCGAATGCAAGTGTAACAATTGCCAGATAGTCACCACGCAGTCTTAAAACAGGAATACCTATTATAAAGCCTGCTATGCCGGCAAAAATTCCGCCGACTATGATTGCAACAAGCAGTCTTATGCCTGCAACAGGTATAAGCTCCTGAAGGCATATTGCGGCTATAACACCTGTGAATGCACCCACACTCATAAACCCTGCGTGTCCAAGACTTAATTCGCCCAGAAAACCAACAGTTAGCGACAGTGAAACTGCCATTACTACATATGTACATATAGGGACAAGCTGACCGCTTATTGAGTTATTTATCATTCCTGCAGATTGCATAGGAAACAGAATTATAAATGCAAGAATAACAATGCCGTAGGCTTTTATATTCGTGCGTGTAAATTTATTTAGATTTTTTAATTTCATTTTCACACCTCACACCTTCTCCGTAATTTTCTTACCAAGTATACCTGTTGGTCTTACAAGCAACACAATAATCAGAACTGCAAACACAATTGCATCTGAAAGCGAGGTTGAAATATATGATTTACTGAATATTTCTATAATACCCAATAGTATTCCGCCAAGCATTGCACCGGGGATTGAGCCTATTCCGCCAAATACTGCCGCTGTAAATGCTTTTATACCGGGCATTGAGCCTGTTGTTGGAACAAGCACGGGATATGCTGAGCATAGCAGGACACCTGCAATTGCCGCAAGTGCACTGCCTATTGCAAATGTAAGTGATATTGTTACATTAACATTTATACCCATAAGCTCGGCCGCGTCTTTATCCTCCGATACAGCACGCATAGCCTTACCCATTTTTGACTTCTTTGTAAACAATGTAAGTGCAATCATTATTATTATACAAGCTATAACTGTTATAATTGATTCAGCGGTAATTATGAGTTGACCGTTAAATAGTGCAATTGAATTAAATGGTGCAACAGAACTAAAGGTTTTTGGTGCACTTCCCCATATAAGCAATGCAACATTCTGCAAGAAATAACTCACACCGATTGCAGTAATTAAAACAGCTAAAGAGCCTGCCTTTCTTAATGGTTTGTATGCCATACCCTCGATAAGTATACCAAGCAGAGTGCAAACCACCATTGCAGCAATTATTGCCACAACAGGCGGCAGCTTAAGATATGTGGTAACACAGAATGATATGTATGCACCAACCATTATTACATCACCATGAGCAAAGTTAAGCATTTTTGCAATACCATAAACCATTGTGTAGCCCAATGCTATAATAGCATACACACTACCCAGGCTTATACCGTTAATCAAATTAGAAATAAATGTCATTAATCACACCTCATATTTATCTTCATCGTTTAAGCATAAAATTATATCGTTATGCTTTTATATACCGCCTTAAATTATAATAAAGCGGTATATAAAAGCAGAAAATGAGGAGCTGCAAAAGCAGCATCCCCTTTTTCTGAAAAATTTTACCTATAAGTTAATTACTTAATTACATACCAACGTAAACGCCGTCTCTAATAACCATACCCTTTGGAGCCTTTGAAACTTCACCCGACTCTGACCATGTCATACCTGTACCTGTAAGACCATCGATTGTGAAGTCTGCAGAAGTAAATCTTGCAATAAGCTTTTCACAGATTTCCTGTGCACTCATATCAGCACTAATACCCTCTGCCTTGCAAGCCTCGTAAATTGCATATACGCAGTCATATGCGTCTGCAGCAAATTGGTTTGGTGTTTCGCCAAACTTTTCGTTGTATTTTGCAACAAAGTTCTTTGTTAATTCGTCTTCAGCATCAGCTGTGAACGGTGTAAGAAGCATTACGCCTTCTGCAAGTGATGTGTCGAAGTTTTCAAGTGTTAAAATACCATCCATACCGTCAACACCGAAGAATTTTGGTGCATACTGCATATCCTTTGCCTGTGAAAGAATTAGTGATGCAGGTGTGTAGTATATTGGTAGGAATACAAGGTCTGCACCTGATGTCTTGATTTCTGTAAGTTGAGCATTGAAGTCATTTGCAGAGTCATCTGTAAATGTCTTTACGCATACAACGTTAAGTCCAAGCTCATCTGCCTTTGATTGGAACTTCTGATAGATACCTGTTGAGTATGCATCAGAGTTGTTGTAGATTACAGCAATCTTTTCGCCAAGATTTTGTTGTGATATGTATTCAGCAGAAGCAACACCCTGGTTGGGGTCTGTGAAGCACATCTGGAACATAGGTGCCTTACGCGGAGTTGTTACATTACCGCTTGCATCTGGCTGACCGCCAAGAACGTCGGTTGATGATGCTGATGGTGTAAGTGCGAAAATCTTATCTGCATCAACCTCTGTTGAAACTGCAATACAAGGTTGTGTTGTAACTGTACCCAATGATACCTGCATACCCCAGTCCTTTAAGTTGTTGTATGCGTTTACTGACTTTTCTGCATCATTTTCGTCATCCTCAAACTTTAGCTCGAAGGTGATGTCCCCTTTAGCATTGATTTCTTCAACTGCTATTTCAGCACCATTCTTAACTGCCTGACCGTAGATTGCTGCTCCGCCTGTTAGAGGACCAATACCACCAATTTTAATTGCATTTGAAGCAACCTCACCGCTGTTACCAGTGCCGCATCCTGCAAAAGACATTGCAACAGCTGCAAGAGCAGTTACCATGCTTATTGCTTTGATCATTTTTTTCATAGTAAAACTACCTCTTTTCATTAAAAATTTATATTTGAGCCCGCAGGCAAAAATACGTATAAATGAATTATATAAATCACATAATTCAATCATTCTAAACACAAATAATCTTATCATATTTTTCATTGTATGTCAAGCAATATATACAATAAATTTATGTTTTTGACAAAAAACTCCTTGACACCTTTTCATCATAGTATTATAATTAATTTAGTACAAAAATTATTATGGAGTAGTGTATGATTATTGCTGATAAACATTTTAAAACAGGGAAAACGTATATTATGGGAATACTTAATATTACTCCCGACTCGTTTTCGGACGGAGGCACACACAACAGTCTTGACAGTGCCCTATTTCATACAGAGAAAATGATAGCTGATGGTGCGGATATTATAGACGTTGGCGGTGAGTCCACCCGTCCAGGATATACGCAAATTAGCGAAAATGAGGAATGTGAGAGGATTTTATCGGTTATTGAGGCTATAAATTCACGTTTCGACATTCCTGTTTCTGTTGATACCTACAAAGCGGAGGTTGCTCAAAATGCAATAGAGGGCGGTGCACATCTTATAAATGACATATGGGGACTTAAATACGACAAAAATATGGCTAAAGTTGTTGCAAAATACGGAGTTTGTTGTTGTTTAATGCATAATCGCACCAACACCTGTTATAATTCTTTTCTTGATGATGTAATTTGTGACATTAAAGAAAGTGTTGATATTGCCATTAACCACAACATAGAGAAAGATAAAATTATAATAGACCCAGGTATAGGCTTTGCAAAATCATATGAGCAAAATCTTGAAATAACAAATAATTTACAAATACTTCATTCCCTGGGCTATCCTATACTATATGGTGCTTCACGAAAATCTATGATTGGTAATGCACTTAACTTGCCAACCGAGGAAAGACTTGAGGGCACCTTGGCAACAACTGCTATTGCAGTTATGAAGGGTTGTATGTTTGTGAGAGTTCACGACATAAAAGAAAATAAGAGAGTTATAACTATGACAGAAAGGATATTATATGGGACAAATTAAAATAGAGAATTTAGAGCTTTTTGCCAATCACGGAGTTCTTAACGAGGAAAATGTATTGGGCCAAAAATTTATTATAAGTGTCATAGTTGATACTGATTTTGATGAGGCAGTAAAAGGCGACGACATTTCAAAGGCACTAAATTATTCCGAAATTTGTAATTTTCTTCAAAAATTTAATAAGCTCAACACCTTTAAGTTGATTGAAACTGCCGCTGATACAATGGCATTGGAGCTGATAAAGGCATTTAGGCTTATTAATGCAGTACAAATTGAACTAAAAAAACCAAATCCTCCAATACATATGCATTTTGATTATGTGAGCGTTTGTGTTAAGCGTTCACGTCACAAGGCATTTATTGCATTAGGCTCGAATGTTGGCGACAAAGAGACTTATCTTAACAACGCCCTAAATGCAATTAAAGAAAACGAATGTTGTAAAATAAAAAATGTATCCACATTTATAAAAACATTCCCCTACGGCGGTGTTGAACAAGATGATTTTCTTAATGGCTGTATTGAGATTGAAACATTGCTCTCACCTATTGAGCTTCTTAAGTTTTTACAAAAAATAGAAAATAAAAATGAACGCGTACGCACGGTACGTTGGGGTCCAAGAACTCTCGACCTTGATATTTTGTTATATGATAACGAGATTATTTGCAGCGAAAATCTTATTGTGCCGCATCCGGATATGCAAAATCGCGATTTTGTGTTGGCACCGCTTTCGGAAATTGCACCTTATACCATTCATCCCATTCTTAATAAAAGTATTTCGCAGCTATATAAATCGCTGAAAAATGAATAAAATTCACTAAAAATAAATATATTACAAAAATTGTGTTGTTTTTTGTTGCAAAATGATGAATAATTGCCTATTGCAAAAATATGTAAATTATGTTATATTTGTATTGTAGGTTTATTACGTTTTCCGAAGAAGGAGTTACAGTTTATGACAGATACTTTTAATCACAACGATGGCATACCCTACGGTAAGCTATCAATAATCAGCATGAGAGGTTGCGAAGCTCTTACAAAAAAAATTGACGAGTACTTAAAAAGATTTCGAGAAGAAGATGTTGAAACATATGTTACAGAAGCAGATTGCACAAGATTTGCCACAGGTGAAGGCAAGGGTACAATTGCAAATTCAGTAAGAGGTCATGATGTTTATATCATTTGTGACGTTTTCAATTACGGTGTAACATACAAGATGTATGGTTTTGAAGCTCATATGAGTCCCGATGATCATTTTCAGGATTTAAAGCGTATTATTGCTGCAATTGGCGGTAAGGCAAGAAGAATAACAGTTGTTATGCCTATGCTTTATGAGGGCAGACAACACAGAAAGACAGGCAGAGAATCTCTTGATGCCGCTTTAATGCTACAAGAGCTTGTGCATATGGGTGTTACAAATATTATTACCTTCGATGCACACGACCCAAGAATATGCAATGCAATTCCGCTATCGGGCTTTGATAATGTTCAACCAACATACCAAATGCTTAAGGCACTTGTTAGAACTGTTCCCGATATTTCACTAAATAAATTTGATACTGTTGTTATATCACCCGACGAGGGCGGTATGTCACGTTCAATGTATTATAGTTCAGTGCTTCATCTTGATTTGGGAATGTTCTATAAGAGAAGAGATTATACAACTGTTGTAGACGGCAAAAATCCTATTGTTGCTCACGAATATCTTGGCAGAGATGTTAAGGATAAGGATGTTATCATTGTTGATGATATGATTTCATCGGGAGAGTCTATGATAGATGTTGCTTCAAAGCTTAAGTCTATGGGTGCAAAGAGAATATTTATATTCTCTTCATTCGGTCTTTTCTGCAACGGCCTTGAAGTATTTGATAAAGCATATGCCGACGGTGTAATAAATAAGATATTTACAACAAATCTTATTTATCAAAATCCCGGTCTTGCAACAAGAGATTGGTACGTATCGGTTGATATGTCAAAGTATGTATCACTACTTATAGATACACTTAATTACGACGAAACAATTTCCGAATTACTTAACCCTGTTACAAAAATTCACGCTCTTGTTGAAAGATTATAAAAAAGTCATTATCGTGACTGTCGTTTTCTCAGCTCACTTCCATAGGTTGACTTTTTTGTAATTTAGGAAATTACAACTTAAAAGTAGTAATTTCCTAAAAGATAATAAAATAACATAAAAAATTCCTCGGTATATACCGAGGAATTTTTATATTATCTTCTTACATTTACTGTTCTTGTTTCTTCGTCCCACTCAACATCGAAGCCTAATGAGTCCATAACAAATCTTAACGGCACCATTGTTCTTCCGTTTACAAGACGTGCCGGAGTATCAATCTCCGTCTGTTTTCCATTAACGTATGTATAACTTTCGCCAATTGGAATTATAACGGTTGTATTACCGTATGAAATAGTTGCCTGATATGTTTTTTCGTCCCACTTAACCTTTGCACCAAGCTTTTCAAATAAACCTCTTACAGGAATGAGCGTTCTTTCGTTTTCAATTATAGGCCATTGGTTTTTAAACACCACAAGCTCATCATCAACTCTCACCTTTGCACCCTTATAAATCATATATGGGCGGTAATATCCTAAAACTCGCTCAATATAGAGCTTATCTCCATACGTTTCGTATGGCCAGTTTTGAACATAGTCTGCCGCGTTTTCACGTTCCTCGAGCCATTCATCGCCTTTTTCGGCAATAATTCTATCAAGAACCGGTTGTCCGAAATTGTAGCCTTGAATTGTTTTTAAATAGTCGCAATCATATGCAACCAAAAGCTCTGCAACAAGCATAGCCGCAAATGCAATGCTTTTTTCGGGGTCAAGCCTGTCCTCAAGTGTCCATTCAACACCCGTTGTTTCCAAACCGAATTTTGCAAATGCCTTTGCATTGCTGTTCTCTATCTGCATAATTCCCCATGCAGGCATCTCCGAACCATCTGCTCTGTGACTCCAGTTTATTCCCGACGATTCCTGTTGACATATAGCCGCCAGCAAATTCGGATCTATTCCATATTGATTTCCATACTTTTCAAACAATTCAAAATAGCTCTTAACATTGGAATTAACAGATGTTGTTCCAAACTCAAAGCCTTCCATACTTGTACCTCTGTGGTCAGGTATAAATCCCTGTGCAGACGCACCAATCGCTGATAACGAAATAATTGAGGCACATACAAATGCTATGATTTTCTTTTTCACAATAAAAATTCCTTTCCTTTGTTTTGTAAGTGTCACAACAACATTATACACTATCTTGACCTTTTAGTCAATGGTTATTATTGTAATCACTGCTTACAAAGGATTTTCTGTGCCATTTCCACGCTTTCCTTATCGGGTGTTTTAACACCCTCTAATTGATATTCCATACCAAGCTCGTGCCATTTATTAACACCGAGCGTATGATACGGAAGTACCTCCACCTTTTCTACGTTAGCCAATGTATTAATAAAATCAGACAATTCCATTAAATGCTTTTCGCTGTCATTTATTGTTGGTACAAGCACGTGCCTTATCCAGACAGGTTTTTTTATTTGGGAAAGATATTTTGCCATATCAAGTATGTTTTTATTTGTATGCCCTGTAAGCTTTATATGCTCACCGTCATCAATATGCTTAATATCAAGCATAACAAGGTCGGTATATTTCATAAGCTCTTTAAATTTTTCAAAGAACTCGCCATCCCTTGTAAATGGTTGACCGCTTGTGTCAAGACAGGTGTTTATTCCCATTTTCTTTGCCTTTTTAAATAGCTCACACAAGAAATCTATCTGAAAAAGCGGTTCACCGCCGCTTACGGTTATACCACCATCTTCTTTCCAATATGCTTTGTATCTTATTGCTTTTTCCAAAAGAGCATCGGTGCTCATTTGTTCTCCTGCCATCATATTCCACGTGTCTGGATTATGACAGAATTTACATCTCATAGGGCAACCGGAGGTAAAAATAATAAAACGAACTCCGGGTCCGTCAACGGACCCGAAGCTCTCTAACGAATGAATATATCCAATCATTATAACTTCCTCTTACATAGACTTATGGCAAGTTCTTGAAATAACATCAAGCTGCTGCTCACGTGTGAGGTCAATAAACTTAACTGCATAGCCTGATACTCTTATTGTAAAGTTAGCATACTCTTCCTTTTCAGGATGCTCCATAGCATCTATAAGCTTTTCTGTACCAAACACATTTACATTAAGGTGATGTGCACCCTGATTAAAGTATCCGTCAAGCACATTAACAAGGTTATTTGTTTGCTCATCAATGCTATGTCCTAATGCTTCAGGACTAATTGTTTGAGTATTTGAAATTCCGTCGAGTGCATATTCATAAGGAAGCTTTGCAACAGAATTAAGAGAAGCCAATAAGCCATTCTTTTCTGCACCGTAGCTTGGGTTTGCACCAGGCGAAAGCGGCTCGCCTGCTTTTCTTCCGTCGGGAAGTGCTGCAGTTGCTTTTCCGTATACTACATTTGATGTTATTGTTAGTATTGATGTTGTAGGCTCACTATCTCTGTATGTGTGGTGCTTTCTTAATTTATTCATAAATGTCTTTAACAGCCATACAGCTATATCGTCTGCTCTGTCATCATCATTACCGTAACGCGGGAAATCACCTGTTGTTTCAAAATCTTTAACAATTCCGTCTTCGTCACGAATTGTTTTCACCTTTGCATACTTAATTGCACTTAATGAGTCTACAACGTGAGAGAAGCCTGCAATACCTGTTGCAAATGTACGTCTTACATCTGTATCTATAAGTGCAAGCTCGGCTGCCTCGTAGTAATACTTATCGTGCATATAGTGAATAACATTTAATGTATTAACATACAATTCTGCAAGCCAGTCCATCATTTTGTCGTACTTTTCCATTACATCATCAAAGTTGAGATACTCATCTGTGATAGGACGGTACTGAGGACCAACCTGTTGCTTTGTTTTAGCATCAACACCGCCATTTATTGCGTATAGCAGGCACTTTGCAAGATTTGCTCTTGCACCAAAGAATTGCAATTCCTTACCTGTTTGCGTTGCAGATACACAACAGCAGATTGAATAGTCGTCGCCCCATACAGGACGCATAACATCATCATTTTCATATTGAACAGAGCTTGTTTCGATTGAAATATATGATGCATATTTCTTAAAGCCTTCAGGCAGTCTTGATGAATACAAAACTGTAAGGTTTGGTTCGGGTGACGGTCCCATATTTTCAAGTGTGTGCAAGAAACGAAAGTCGTTCTTTGTAACCATATGTCTTCCGTCCTGACCAATACCGCCAACCTCAAGTGTTGCCCAAACAGGGTCACCAGAAAACAGCTCGTTATAGGATGGTGTTCTTGCAAACTTAACCATTCTAAACTTCATAACAAGATGGTCGATTAATTCTTGTGCTTGTGCTTCTGTTAATGTTCCGTTTTCTAAATCACGGTTAATGTATATATCAAGGAAGGTGGAAATTCTGCCAACACTCATTGCTGCACCGTTTTGTGTTTTAACTGCACTCAAATATCCAAAATACAGCCATTGAACTGCCTCTTTAGCATTCTTTGCAGGCTTTGAAATGTCGAAGCCATAACTTTGAGCCATAACCTTCATCTGACCCAATGCCCTGTATTGCTCCTGTATTTCTTCTCTTTGACGAATTATATCGTCTGTCATTGTTTTTCCGCCGCAGTTTTTGAAGTCCTCTGCCTTCTTTTGCATAAGGAAATCAATACCATATAAGGCAACTCTTCTGTAGTCACCAACAATTCTTCCTCTTGCATATGCGTCGGGAAGACCTGTTATAATCTTATTCTTTCTTGCAAGACGCATTTCCTCGGTGTATGCATCAAACACACCTTGGTTATGTGTTTTATGATAGTCTGTAAAAATCTTGTGCATTTCATCATCGGGCTCATATCCGTAGTTTTTGCAGGCTTCTTCTGCCATACGAATACCGCCAAACGGCATAAATGCTCTCTTTAAAGGCTTGTCTGTTTGTAAACCTACAACCTGTTCTAAATCCTTTGAATCTTCCATTATATATCCAGGGCCGTGTGAAGTGATTGAAGATACAATATTTGTATCCATATCCAAAACTCCGCCCTTTGCTCTTTCTTCCTTTTGAAGCCTCTTTAATTCACCCCAAAGCTTATTGGTTGCATCGGTTGCATCTGCCAAAAACGAGCCATCGCCTTCATATGCACAAAAGTTCTTTTGAATAAAATCTCGAACATCAATTTCTTGTTGCCACGCATTGCCCTTAAAGCCATTCCATGCCTCATTATTCATAGTAAAATCCCTCCTAATATATTTTTAATATATTACACAACCCACTTGTTTTGCAAATTAAGTTATGTCTGCAATACTACTGAAATACAATAATTTATAATTGTTATACTCCATATATTGTCTATGCTAATAATATACCACAATATGTCGGTTTTGTCAATACAGGTAAATAATTACCATCACTTTGACGAGTTATATATGATTATTTCATTTTATTTTGGGAATTTTGCATTTATGGTGATTTTCTGTGTTCTTTTAACAGCTCGTAATAAAAACAATTAATCCTATTAATACAATAGCAAATACAATAACTCATTATCATAAACCAAGTATTTATAAACGTTGTTTTTTTGTATTTCATCACAAACATTACAGTAACTCTAAATACCTTTTATACATAATATATTAGCATAACAATGTAAAGAAGGTGTTTTGTATGTTTATAACGGTTTCTGTTATAGGTGGAGATTTACGTCAGCTTACACTTGCAAAGCTTTTAAAGAAGGAAGGATACCATATATTCCTGTATGGATTTGATAAAAGCATAGATACGGGCGAACTGGAAAACGAGGATGACGTAGACTACGTTCTTTCATCTGATATTGTAATTTTACCTGTGCCTGTAACGTTTGACGGAGAAAACATTAATGCCCCCTATTCAAGAAAAGAACTCTCAATAGATGAGTTTTTAGACGGAATAAGCCCGACTGCTCTTGTGTTTGGAGGACAAATAAAGCCTAATATTGCAAAAGCACTCGACGATAAAAGCATAAAATATTACGATTATTTAAACCGAGAAGAGCTTGCAATAAGAAACTCAATCCCCACTGCGGAGGGTGCTATAAAAATTGCAATTGAAGAAACTCCAATAACAATCCACGGAAGTAAATGTCTTATATTGGGTTATGGACGTATTGGTAAAATTTTATCAAAAATGCTTGCAGGACTTGGTGCAGACGTAACCGTTGAGGCACGTAAATATGCAGATTTGGCAATGATAGAGGGTCACGGCTTCGAGCCCCTTGCATTGTGTGAATTAAAAAGCTGTATAAATAAATTTGATATTATTTTTAATACCATACCCACAATGATATTAAATAATGATATACTAAAATTTGTAAATAAAGATTGCTTAATAATAGACCTCGCTTCCAAACCCGGTGGAATAGACTTTAAATGTGCAAAGGAATTAGGTATACACGTAATCTGGGCTCTTGGTTTGCCAGGTAAAATAGCACCTGTTTCATCGGGTGCAATAATTAAGGACACAATAATGAATATTTTAAATGAATTGGAGGTGTAGAATTTGGATTTAAAAAACAAAAAAATAGGTTTTGCAATGTGCGGCTCATTTTGTACCTTCAAACGTGCTCTTGAGGCTCTAGGAAGCCTTATAGATGAGGGTGCAGAGGTGTTCCCTATTATGAGCGAAACATCATATCAGACAGATACACGTTTTGGAAGTGCAAAATTCTTTGTTGACGAAATAGAAAGTATGACGGGCAAAAAAATTATAAAATCCGTTAAAGAGGCCGAACCAATTGGTCCTAAAAATCTTTTAGACTTACTTATTGTGCTTCCTTGCACGGGCAATTCACTTGCAAAAATTGCAGGCGGCATTGCCGACACATCTGTAACTATGGCAATAAAGGCACATCTTCGGAACAGAAAACCCGTATTAATTGCAGTTTCAACAAACGACGGGCTTGGCACTGCCGCAAAAAATATTGGTCATCTTTTAAACTGCAAGAATATGTATTTTCTACCGCTTACACAAGATGACTGCATAAAAAAACCTAACTCAATTGTGGCGGATTTTAATAAAATCATTCCCGCCGCGAAAAATGCCCTTGACGGTAATCAGCTTCAACCGCTGCTACAGTAAAATATATTGTTACGAATGTGAGTAATCTCCCTCCAGAGATTCTTCACATTCGTTTTACATAAAAAAAGACAGTTAAGTTTTCTCTTAACTGTCTGCTACACCCAACACAATAAAATTCAATGTTACTTCATAGAACATTGCAAGACGCATTATAGTTTCTATTGCCTGATCGTGATTACCTATTTCTATACGCTCAATTGCGGATACAGGCACTTCAATTGCCGCCGCCACCTCTTCACGACTTAAATTCTTTGATTTTCTTAATTTCTTTAACCGTTCACCCATAATCTTGCTTGGTTTTTGTTGTCTTTCTTCTGTGAGGCTTTTATATAACTTCTCTTTTGCACCTTCCACTTCTTCAAACAAAACACACACCTCACTTTACATCCTCATATGTTTTAATTTTATCTGTATTACGTAGATTAGATAAATACACACCGCATACCTTTTTTGCTTTTGCAAGGTCAAGATTTATATAGTTTCCACACTCAATTTCACTATTCCCAAAAACCTCGCCCTCATAATTTACAGTATCTTCAAGACATTTCTTTAAAACCTCGAGCACCTTATCAGCTGACACGCTGTCACGAACTATAAGATAAAATCCCGTTTGACATCCCATTGGTCCAAAATACACAACCTCATCCTTAATTTCAGAATTACGTATAAATGTTGCTATCATATGCTCTGTTGTGTGAATTGAGGAATTATCAAGTAAAATTCCTGTGTTTGGCCTACACATTCTTAAATCGTATGTGACACAGTCGCCATCTATTCTTGATATATATATTCCCTCTTTCAAAATACGATGGTCCACACAAAAGCTCTTTATTTTTTCCATATGTGTTTTTTCTCCTTTTTTATCTCGCAAACCTTTCAAACATTTTAAGTATAATTTCAGTTGAGTTTTTAGCCGCAAGCCTTGTAAATGTTGGAAAATCAATATTTGAGTTACTGTTTGCACCGTCTGATATTGCACGTAGCACTGCAAAAGGCTTATTTGCCATAGTACACACGTGACCTATACTTGCACCCTCCATTTCGGTTGCAACTGTGTTTTTGAATGTAGTCATAATTCTGTTTCTTTGCTCATCTGACGCAATAAACTGGTCGCCCGAGGCTATTGTTCCCACAACAACCTTTACACCATCTATTTGCTGTGCTGCATCATACATAATCTGTGATATTTCTTTATCACAATTCATATATACCTTATCAATTCCCGTTATGAAACCGTATTCATCGCCAACAGGTGTTGTGTCCATATCGTGCTCCACCACCATATCGGCAATTGCTATATCGCCTATTCCAAGCTCTTTGGAAAGTCCGCCTGCAACGCCCACGTTTATAATAATATCGGGATTAAATTCCATAATCATAGCTTGTGTACAAACTGCGGCATTAACCTTCCCCACACCCGCAGTTGCAACAACTGCTTTTGTACCCTTTATTTCGCCTGTGTGAAATTCAACAGTGCTTATTGTTTTCGTTTTAACATTATCCATCACGCTTTTTATTGATTCTACCTCAATATCCATTGCGCCGATTATTCCTATTATCATACTACTCTTTTCCTTTTTCATAAATTCTTCACAATTATATCATTATAATTTTCTTTTGTCAACTTTATATACTATATAATAACAGGGCTTTTAACATAGTCCATCCCCGCCGCCTTAAGTGCACACAGTGCAAACAAATCTGTTGCTAAAATATCCTTTTTAAATACTTCATCCTCATATTTATAATCGGCTGTCTTTGTTATTATATTAAGTGTTGACCTCTCTTTTATATCCCTTAAAATTTCTTTTCCAACATCATTCATACCAAGAACACGCAAATAGTTACATTCCTTCTCACAAATTTCCTTTGTAAGTCCTAAAATTGACGAGAAAACTATACGTTGTATTTTACTTTTCGGATATCTTTTTGTGGTAACCATATCACATAGCTCATCAACACTTGTACACTTCAAAGCTGCGTCCTTTATTCTGTTTTCAAGCCCTTCACCTACATCATTTATGAGTGCAAGACTTGCCTTATCAACACTTCTTAAATGAGCTATAACTGCACTGTCGAGACCGTTTTTATTATATATTTCAAAATCGTCCAATGTGGTATATTTTCCAAAATCCGCATTGTTAAATGCCATATTACGAATTGCAGTTGCACTTGCTATATCTCCCGAGGTATGCATATCGTTATAGCCCGTTCCACAGCGTTTGATTGTAAAGGGTTCAATATTACTTTCTGTTTCTATGAGTGCTTTTATATACTCAACTGCCAATATGTTATTTGGATTTGATAATATATCAGCGTCGATATATCCCTCATATGCCTTTGTGCGTGCAACGGCATATGACATCCCCTCACCTACATATTTTTTGATTTTTTCCGATACCTCCAATGGCTCATCACATAAAAGCTTACCTGCATTTTTAAGCTTATTAATATCTCCATTCTCACTGCCAAAGCACAGCTTATTTACAACACCTGTTCTGTTTAAAATTTCAACTGCACCTTTTGCAAATTTCTGTGCCGTATTGAGTGAATATATGGTGGGTAGCTCCACAACTAAATCTGCACCGTTTTTTAAAGCTTCCCCTGCCCTTGTCCATTTATCTGTTATTGCAATTTCGCCTCTTTGTACAAAGCTTCCGCTCATAATCACAACTATGGCATCGCTCTTTTCCTTTGCTCTCTCTATTTGGTATTTATGACCGTTATGAAAAGGATTGTATTCAGCTATTATTCCTGTAATTTCCACAAAACTCACCCCTTGTATGCACTATATATGATATTATATAACAAAATTGCGAATATGTACAGTGCTTTTTGCAAAATATATTGACAAAAGGATAAATTTAGTATAAAATGTATTGGGTACATATGAATAGATATTCATATGTTTGGAAAGGACTGATAATCACAATGAATGTTTATATGGATAATAACGCAACTACCTGTATGTCGCAGGAGGCTCTTGATGCTATGATGCCTTATTTTACCGACAACTACGGTAATGCCTCATCAAAGTTTTATGAGGTTGGTAGAAAAGCAGAGAGTGCACTTGCTTCATTAAGGGAAAGAGCTGCAAAGGCAATAGGTGCATCAAAATCTAATGAAATATATTTTACAGGTTCAGGCTGCGAGGCAGATAACTGGGCAATAAAAGGTATTGCAGCGGCTTACGGAAAAAGCGGCAAGCATATTATTACATCAAAGATTGAACATCACGCCATATTAAATGCGTGTGAATATCTTGAAAAACACGGCTATGAGGTTACATACCTTGATGTTGATGAATACGGCTTTGTTAATCCCAAGGCAGTTGAAGGTGCAATACGCGAGGATACTGTTTTAATAAGCATAATGACTGCAAATAACGAAATTGGTGTTATTGAGCCAATAAAGGAAATTGCACAGATTGCAAGAAAATACAAGGTATTGTTCCACACCGATGCAGTTCAGGCAATAGGTCATTTAAAGATTGATGTTCAGGAATTGGGTGTTGATTTGTTATCTGTTTCCGCACACAAGTTCCACGGTCCAAAGGGCGTTGGAATGCTTTATATCAGAAACGGCGTACGTATAGATAATCTAATTCACGGCGGAGGTCAGGAGCGTGGCAAAAGAGCCGCAACCGAGAACCTTGCAGGTATTGCTGGTATGGTAAAGGCACTTGAGATTGCCTGCGAGAATCTTGAAAATAATATAAAAATTATGACTGAAAAAAGGGACAGACTTATTAAGGGTATTCTTGATAATGTACCCTACACCCGACTTAACGGCCCCGAGGGTGACGGCAGATTATGTAACAACGCAAACTTCTCGTTTAGATACGTTGAGGGCGAGGCAATACTTATGATGCTTGATATGTATGGCATTGCCGCCTCAAGCGGAAGTGCGTGTGCTTCGGGTGATTTGGACCCGTCTCACGTTTTATTGGCAATAGGCTTGCCGCACGAAATTGCACACGGCTCGTTAAGATTAAGTATTGGCGAAGATACCACAGACGAGGAAATTGAATACGTAATTAATACTATCCCCCCTGTAATTCAGCGATTAAGGGATATGTCACCATTATACGAGCAAGTTTTAAAAGGAGAAAATTAATATGGCATACAGTGAAAAGGTTATGGACCATTTCGCACATCCAAGAAATGTTGGCGAAATAGAAAACGCAAATGCAATCGGCGAGGTCGGTAATGCAAAATGCGGCGATATTATGAAAATATATATGGACATTGAGGATAACATCATAAAGGATGTTAAGTTCAAGACTTTTGGTTGCGGGGCTGCTATTGCAACAAGCTCTATGGCAACCGAAATGGTAAAGGGCAAAACAGTCGACGAGGCACTTACTCTTACAAATAAGGCAGTTATGGAGGCTCTTGGCGGTCTGCCTGCTGAAAAGGTACACTGTTCTGTTCTTGCAGAAGAGGCAATTGCATCAGCAATAAAGGACTACAAAAAAAGAATGGGACTTGAAGAAGATACCCATGAGTGTGACGGCTGCTGCAAGAGATGTAAAAACACAGATAAAGTATGAAGAAAATAACTAAAGAAAAACAACAATCTTTTATGGGAAATGTTTTGATTGTTCTTATAGCCCAATTTGCCGTTAAGGTGTTGGGTATGGTTTACAGAATGGTCATAACAAACATTGAGGGCTTTGGTGATACGGGCAACGGATTTTATACCGCAGGCTTTAACGTATACACCGTTCTGCTTGCCATATCGGCAGTTGGTATACCAAATGCAATAGCCAAAATGGTTGCCGAACGTACCGCACTTGAAGATTACAGGGGTGCACACAGAATTTTTACAACAGCTATGAAGCTGTTTGCAATAATAGGCTTATGTGCCTCGGCTCTGCTTTTCTTTGGTGCTAACTTTTACGCAAATGTGATAATAGAGATGCCAGGTGCACAATATGTTATACGTGCACTTGCACCGTCTATATTCTTTGTGTGTGTTTCATCGGTTGTGCGTGGATATTTCCAGGGGCTTAACAATATGAACGCAACAAGCCGCTCGCAAATGCTTGAACAGGTGTTTAAATGCACACTCACAATTTTGCTTGTTGTGCTTGCAATTGGTCAACCTCCCGAAATTATGGCAGCCTGGGCAAACGGTGCTTCATCAATAGCTTGTCTGCTTTCGTTTGGATATTTGCTATTTTTCTATATGCGTCGTCAGAAGGGCATAATGGAAAAGGTACGTCAAAGTGCAATTTCTTCCACAAAGGAAGGTACATCAAGGCTTGTGAAATCTATATTGATGTTATCAATTCCCATTTCACTTGCTTCAATTATAACATCAATAAACAGAGTTATTGATACTGCAACGATTTCACGTGGTATTGAAGCGGCTTTCCAAAACGGTATACCCGCTTATGAAAGTGTAAACGGAATTGTATCAGCAATACAAAATCCCACCTTTGAGCAGTTAAAACAAGAAGCAATACGTCTTTCGGGAATGTTATCGAAAAGTGATACATTAATTAATATGCCGCTTGCAGTAAACTTTGCTTTTGCAACAGTGCTTGTGCCTGCAATTGCATCTGCACTCGCAGTCGGCGACAAGAAAGAGGCTTCACAAAAAACATCATATTCGTTTTTAATATCGCTGCTTTTGATACTCCCCTGTGCAATAGGCTACATAGCATTGGCAGAGCCAATATATAAAATTATATATCCTGCAGCACCATTTGGATATGAGCTGTTGGCAATGACTGCCGTTTCTATGATTTTCAGTGCACTGAATCAGACTATGTCGGGTGCACTTCAGGGAATTGGCAAGGTATATGTGCCTGCAATAGGGCTTATTGTGGGATGTGTTATAAAGGTTATATTAAATGTGCTTTTAATACGTATTCCTTCAATAAATATAACGGGTGCGGTAATAAGTACAATTGCCTGTCAGTTTGCGGCATTTTTAGTCAGCTTTATGGTAATGTCAAAATACATTTCAATAAGGATTACAGTAAATAAATTTATTGTAAAGCCTCTTATTGCAGGCGGAATAATGTGTGTGTTTGCGGTGCTTGTGTATAAGCTTGTGATGTTTATATTCGGTGCATATTCATTTATTGCAAATCTTACTGCTGCTCTACTTGCAATTGCTGCGGCAGCAATTGTGTATGCGGTATTGATATTTGTATTAAAGATACTAACCAAAGAGGAAATAGAGCTTTTGCCTATGGGAGCAAGGATCTATAGCTTACTAAAAAAAATGCATATATATTAATTTTTTGCAGAATGTTTAAAACAAAGGTTTTAAACATTCTCTTTTTTAGCAAAAAAATACTCCATGCTTTCTAATTCCCACATATAATCTTAACGGAATTTTAACCATCGATTTTATTGCATTTGCAAAAAAAGTAATGTATAATAAAATCAGCGAAATTTGAAATTTTACAAACTCATTTGCTTTGAGGTACATAAATAACGCCATCAAAACAAAAAAAACAAAATTCAAAAATCACACTATAAAAAAGGAGAAAATCTATGAACTTTACAATTATTTTATCATTACTTGGCGGTCTTGCTCTTTTCTTATATGGTATGAATATGATGAGTGACGGTTTAGAGGGTGCGGCAGGCACAAGAATGAAGGCACTGCTTGAAAAGCTTACCTCAAACCGCTTTCTTGGTGTAGCTGTTGGTGCAGGTATCACTGCCGTAATTCAATCATCATCTGCAACAACCGTTATGGTGGTTGGATTTGTTAATTCAGGTCTTATGACTCTAAAACAGGCAGTATGGATTATTATGGGAGCCAACATTGGTACAACAATCACAGGTCAACTTATTGCTCTTGATGTTGGAGCACTTGCCCCTGTATTTGCATTCATAGGTGTGGCAATGGTTGTTTTTCTGAAGAAAGAAACTCTGCACCACTACGGTAATATTATTGCAGGTCTTGGCATTTTATTTATAGGTATGGATATGATGAGTGGTGCAATGATGCCGCTTCGTGAGTCGCAAACATTTATTAATCTTATGACTCAATTTCAAAACCCTTTGTTTGGAATAATAGCAGGAGCTATCTTTACTGCCATCATTCAATCCTCATCTGCCTCTGTTGGTATTCTGCAGGCTCTTGCCACAAGCGGACTTATTGGCTTACCAAGTGCCGTTTATGTGTTGTTTGGTCAAAATATAGGAACGTGTATAACTGCTCTTTTAGCATCACTTGGAACAAGCAGAAACGCAAAACGCACCACGGTTATTCACCTCGCTTTTAATATAATAGGTACCATCTTATTTACAACGATATGTATTGTTACACCGCTTACCTCATTTGTGCAGTCACTTACACCCGATAACCCCGCATCGCAAATTGCAAATATGCATACATTGTTTAACGTAGCAACCACAATCATCCTTATTCCGTTTGGTACGCAGCTTGCAAAATTAGCTACATTTATATTAAAGGATGCACCCGATACTGAAACGGATGAGCACAGATTATTATACATAAAGCCAACAGATGCTTCAAGCGAACACCAAATCGGTGCATCGGCAATTGCAATAAGCAATATTTCAATGGAGTTAAATCGTATGGCAGAAATGACAAGAAGAAATGTAAACTACAGTTTTTCTGCCGCATTAAAAGGGATTGCATTGCATATAAGCGATATAGAAAAAACAGAGGAATATATCGACTTCCTTAACAAAGAAATATCAAAGCATATTTCACATATTATTGCACACGAATCAAACCTTGAAGATTCAGGGAAATTAAGTGCACTGTTTAAAATATCGGGAAATCTTGAAAGAATAAGCGACCATGCAGTAAACATTTGCGGTTATGCTAAAGCTTTAGAGTCTAAAAATATTTCATTCTCAAATGAAGCATCAAGTGAAATAGCCCAAATGCAGGAATACTCGCTAAAAGCAATAGATACAATAATAACCAACCACACCATATCCCGCGATGAGCTCGAAAAAATCTCCGATATAGAACAGAAAATAGATGATTTAACACGTCTGTTCCGCCAAAATCAGCTTGAAAGAATGAAGAAAAAAACCTGTTCGGACGAAGCCTCAATACTTTATTCGGAAATGCTTACCGATTTTGAAAGAATTGGCGATCACGTGCTGAACATTGGCCAGGCTTTGGTTAAAGCATAATAAAAGCACAAAATTTACAATATAGGAAAGGATAATTATTCTAATAATGAAATTATTTAAAAGAATATTTCCATCACCAAAAAGGAATATTGTTATTTCAATTTTTATTCTTACATTAGCCTTTTTATTGTGCTTTGCATTAAGACAAATTAACGCAAACACCTATAACGTACCAATGGTATTAATTCTTGCAGTGTTTCTAACCTCACGCTTTACATCGGGATATTTCTATGGCATTGTTGCTTCAATAATTGGAGTTTTGGGGGTAAACTATGTGTTCACATATCCATATTTTCAATTTAATTTCACAATATCAGGATATCCCATAACGATAATGTGTATGCTTGCGGTATCAATAACAACAAGTATGCTTACAACGCAAATAAAGGAGCAGGAAAAAATTAAGCGAGAATCAGAAATGGAGAAAATGCACAGCAATTTATTAAGGAGCGTTTCTCATGATTTACGCACTCCCCTAACATCCATTTTAGGTTGTACAAGCACAATTATAGAGAGTGGTGAACATATAAGCAAGAATGAGCAAGCAAGGCTTCTTGCTGACATAAAAAGCAATGCTCAATGGCTTATCAGAATGGTAGAAAACCTACTTTCAATAACAAAAATTAATAATCAAAAGGCACAAATCACCAAAACAAATGAATCTGTTGAGGAGCTTGTTGCAGACTGTCTGCAAAAATTCAAAAAGCAATTCCCTGATTTCAATGTTACAGTTTCTGTTCCCGATGATTTTCTTATGGTGGCAATGGATGCAATTTTGATTGAACAGGTTATATTGAATTTACTCGAAAACGCCGCAATTCATTCCGTTAGTGCCACAAAAACAGAGCTTACGGTTTACACTCAAAACAACAATGTAGTTTTCGAAGTACGAGATAACGGCATCGGCATAGACAAAATGCTTTTGGATAATATATTTGATGTAGCAATTCATCACAACTCCGAAGGTAATTCCGATTTAAAAAAGAATATGGGCATCGGCTTATCGGTGTGCAACACAATAATAACAGCTCATAATGGCACTATGAGTGCTAAAAATGCCCGTGACGGAGGAGCAATATTTAGCTTCACACTGCCACTATAACAGAAAGGAATATACAATGAATTATAAATACAATATTCTTGTGGTTGAGGATGAAAAAAATATATTAAATTTTATATCAACCTCACTTAAAGCAAACAACTACAATGTTTTACCTGCCTCAAATGGTGCAGAAGCAATTATGTATGTTACTTCACATTGCCCCGATGTTATTATATTAGATTTAGGCTTACCTGATACTGACGGAATTAATATAATAAAGCAAGTGCGTGAATGGTCGCAAATGCCTATTATTGTTGTTTCTGCACGCTCCGATGAACAAGAAAAGGTAAAGGTTTTAGATGCAGGTGCCGACGATTACATAACCAAACCATTCGGTACAAGTGAACTGTTGGCAAGAATACGCACCGCAATACGTCATCTGAAAAACAACATTTCAAATAATAATTCACACGAAAACAAATTTGTGGTGGGTAATCTCACAATAGACCACAACAAACGACGTGTTTATGTGGATAGCGTGGATGCGAAGCTGACAAACACTGAATATAAATTACTTTCACTGCTTTCAAAATATGCAGGAAATGTTCTTACCTATGAATTTATAATAAAAAACATCTGGGGCCCTCACGCAGATGATGATAACCAGATTTTACGTGTTAATATGGCAAATATACGCAGAAAAATTGAAGAAAACCCCGCAGATCCCAAATATGTGTTCACTGAAATAGGTGTTGGCTACAGAATGGCGGAAAATGAATAATTAATATATTTTTTGATTTTGTTGATTTTTTTACAAAAAATACTTGATTTTTGTTAAAAATTGTGGTATACTAACTTGCTATGTAAAATACACACATATTCCGATTTCATCAACGTTGCCCTTTTGCCGAGGGTTTTGATAGAAAAAAGACGAATATGGAGGATTTAAAAAACAAGGAGGACAAAAAAATGGCAAATGTAATTTCAATGAAACAGCTTTTGGAAGCAGGTGTTCACTTCGGTCACCAAACAAGAAGATGGAACCCTAAAATGGCAGAATATATATTTACCGAAAGAAACGGTATATATATAATCGACCTTCAAAAGACAGTTAAAAAGGTAGAGGAAGCTTACTACTTCGTAAGAGACATCGCTGCTGATGGCGGTGAGGTACTTTTTGTTGGTACTAAAAAGCAGGCTCAAGACTCAATTAAGGAAGAAGCAGAAAGAGTTGGAATGTACTACGTAAACGCAAGATGGTTGGGTGGTATGCTAACAAACTTCCAAACAATTCAAAAGAGAATTGAAAGACTTGCTCAAATCAATGCAATGGAAGAAGACGGAACATTCGAAATGCTACCAAAGAAGGAAGTTATAAAGCTAAAGGCTCAAAGAGATAAGCTTGAGAAGTATCTTGGCGGCATTAAGGAAATGAAAAAGATTCCTGCATGTATGTTCGTTGGTGACCCAAGAAAAGAAAAGATAGCTATTGCAGAAGCTAAAAAGCTTGGTATTCCTGTGGTTGCTATAGTTGATACAAACTGCGATCCTGATGAAGTTGATTTCGTTATTCCTGGTAACGACGATGCTATAAGAGCCGTAAAGCTTATTGCATCAACAATTTCAAACGCTATCATCGAAGGCAGACAAGGCGAAGATGCTGTTGCTGCAGTTGTTGAAGAAAGTGTTGAAGAAGACGCTGAATAATTTTATCTGATATTAATATATAGGAGGAAAAGAAAATGGCATTTACAGCACAAGATGTAAAAACATTAAGAGAAATGACAGGTTGCGGTATGATGGACTGTAAGAAGGCTCTTACAGAAACAGACGGCGATATGGACAAGGCAGTAGAATTCCTTAGAGAAAAGGGACTTGCTACAGCTGCTAAAAAAGCAGGCAGAATCGCGTCAGAAGGTATCGTTAAATCTTATATAGACGGCAATGTTGGCGTACTTGTTGAGGTTAACTCCGAAACAGACTTCGTTGCTAAAAACGAAGAATTCCTTACATTTGTTGATAACATTGCAAAAACTGTTGCAGCTAACAACCCTGCTGACGTTGAAGCTCTAAAGGCTCTTCCAATTGTTGGCGGCGAAGGCACAGTAGGCGACGAGCTTACAGCTAAGGTTGCTAAAATCGGCGAAAATATGAACATCAGACGTTTTGTAAGAATTGAAACATCAGGCACTGTTATGGATTATATCCACGCAGCAGGTAAGATTGGTGTTCTTGTAGAAGCTGATGCTGAAAATAACGATGCTACTAAAGAATGTTTAAAGAATGTTGCAATGCAGGTTGCAGCTCTTAATCCAAAGTATCTTTCAAGTGCAGATATTCCTGATGATTACAAGGAGCACGAAAAGAACATTCTTATTGCTCAACTTCAAAATGATCCTAAAAATGCAAACAAGCCTGCTAACATCATTGAAAAGATGATCGAAGGCCGTCTTGCAAAGGAATTTAAGGAAATATGCTTGTTAGAGCAAGAATATGTTAAGGCTGAAAACAAGGAATCTGTTGGTAAGTACGTTGCAAGTGCAGGTAACATCACACTAAAGCAGTTTGTTCGTTTTGAAACAGGCGAAGGTCTTGAAAAGAAAGAAGAAAACTTTGCAGACGAAGTTGCTTCAATGATTAAATAATAATATTGTAAATTAAATGAGGTACACAAAAATGTGTACCTCATTTTTTATTGCACTTCCCTATTTTATCTTAGATATTGCGTTTTTGCATATCCCACAATGCCGTTATATTCAATCTCACTAAATCCGTTACCCGCAGGTCCGTAATATATAACCGATGTTCCAACAGGTATTTCACAATAATGGTCTGCACTGTTAGACGGAGCAGTTCTTAAATATATAGAATACTCAACACCCGATACAGTTCTGTAATCATATGCTTTTCCACGTCCAGAATATGGCGACACAGTCGACAAATACATTGCCTTTGCATATCCATACTGACCGTTGTACTTTATCTTATAGAAGCCATTACCGCAATCTGCTATGTAGCCAACACTTGCACCGTATGGAATTGTGGTTATATTAGCACTGTTTTCTTCAGGCACTGCACGCAAATATATTGCATTTGAAACATTAACAACATACATTGTACCTTCAACACTCATCTTGTCAACAACATACGGACTTGAATTAGCAGTTGTTTGCTGCGAGGCAGAATCTCTTTCACTCACTTGAGTTTGTGCCACAATTTCGTGTTCTGTAAGATTATTTGATGGAATATAACCTTGTGTACCATTATATGATACCTCAATATATCCGTTTTGTATCTGACCGTCCTTAACCGCAACCTGTCCTCCAAGCGGAACACTCACAAGCGTGGTTGCCGACATACTCGGCTCGCTTTTTAAATCAACACCTGTTTGTGTGTTTACAACATACATCTTCTTTTCCGAGTTTGTTGGTGTTGCAGACGGACTAACTTCACTTATCTGCTCATCATTTCCACCATCACCATCATAGTTTATAAAAAATACAACACAAAATGCTAAAAGTGCAATACACACCGCCATAAATACTGAACATATTATTAAAACTGTATTTCTTTTCATTCTTCCACCCTCTTAATAAATATTGTTATTTATAAATAAATAATAACACAATATGTAATAAATGTCTATACCTCTGTCTAAAATTAGCATAATAAACAAAATTTTTGTGAATAAATTTGTTTATATTTTTTAATAAAATGCTTGACAAGTGAGTTAAATTGTGGTACAATATTTAGGTAAAAAACAAGCAGAACTATCCGTTCTCACCGTACGGCTAACGTGTTTTACGGTAAATACTAAAAAATAACATATGTTATTTTTATGTGTTTGTGCGGATGGCGTTGCATCCGTTTTTTTAATGCTTTATGGTAAAATGTTTATATTTTAGGGAGGGATCAACCATTAGTAAGGATGAATTACAAATCAACGAGCAAATCCGAGATGCAGAATTGCGTGTGGTTTCAGCAGACGGCCAACAGCTTGGTGTGATGGATGCGAAGGCTGCACAAAATTTAGCAAACGAAAAAGGCCTTGACCTTGTTAAGATTGCACCGCAGGCAAAACCGCCTGTTTGCAAGATTATGGACTATGGCAAGTATAAGTTTGAGCTTGGAAAACGCGAAAAGGAAAACAAGAAGAATCAGAAGGTTATAAACACAAAAGAAGTTCAGCTTTCTCCTTCTATCGACACAAACGATTTTAACACAAAATGCAGAAATGCTATAAAGTTCTTAAAGCATGGTGATAAAGTGCGTGTGGTTGTACGTTTTCGCGGCCGTGAGGTAAGTCATTCAGAAATTGGTTTAACCCTGCTGGATAAATTTGCCGAGGCAGTAAAAGAAGTGGGCAAAGTAGAAAAACCTGCTAAACTTGAGGGCAGAAACATGGCTATGTTTTTAGGCCCGATATAATTTGTTATATATTCGGAAGGAGTGACAAAAATGGCTAAGACAAAGATAAAGACACACAGAGGTGCTGCCAAGAGATTCAATCTTACAAAAAACGGTAAGGTTAAAATGAACAAGGCTTTCAGAAGACACATTCTTAACAAGAAAACAACAAAGAGAAAAAGACAGTTAAGAAAGCAAGCATACTGCTCAAAGGCAAACGCAGCAGTAATTAAGAAGTTAATTCCTTACAAATAATTTGAAAGAGAGGTACGTCGATAATGGCAAGAGTTAAAGGTGCTTTAAATACAAGAAAAAGACATAAAAAGATTTTGAAGCTTGCAAAGGGCTTTAGAGGTGCAGAAAGTAAGCAATATAGAATTGCTAACCAAGCTGTTATGCGTTCAATGCAAAACGCATATGTGGGCAGAAAGAGAAGAAAGAGAGATTTCAGAAGACTTTGGATTGCTCGTATAAGTGCAGCAGCAAAGATGAACGGAATGAACTATTCAACTCTTATGAACGGACTTAAGAAGTCTGGCATAGAAATGAACAGAAAGGTTCTTTCAGAAGTAGCTATTGCAGATCCTGCAGCTTTCACAAAGCTTTGCGAAACTGCAAAAGCAGCTCTTTAATTTCAAAAATAACACGAATAGTATGCAGCTTCATACTATTCGTTCTTTTTTTATGCAAAAAAACATAATATATCATATGATTTGTGAATTTTTATAAAAGGACGTGTATATTATGAACATAATAATTGCTACTTACAGCTATATTGCCGCACTTGTTGGTGCAGGCTTTGCATCAGGGCAGGAAATATTAAGTTTTTTTGTTGTACATTCAAAGGCAGGACTGTTGGGAATTATTCTATCCTCTGCAATTTTCGGATACTTTGCATATTTTATTTTAAACATTTGCAGAATATATAACATAACCGACTACAACACACTGCTTGCAAAAGCATTTCGCGGACGAAGCAATACCATTGTAAACACCATAACACTTGTATTTACGTGTGTTGTATACTGCGTTATGTGTGCTTGTGCAGGTGAAATGCTGTATTTATTATGCGGTATAAAACACATCTACGGTAGCATTTTACTAGGTTTTCTATGCTCCCTTATACTTGCCACAAAAAACAATAATGCCCTTAAAATAAACGGATTTTTAGGTATATTTATAGTGATTGGTATATGTGCCTGTACAATATATATTTTGCGTTACCGTGAGCATCAGACCTTTTCTAATACATCACGTGCTATAATTGCAGGCACAGGCTATGCAGGCTATAATCTTTTAGGCTCGGGATTTACTTTAGCCTCATTATCGGACGGAATAAAAACAAAACGTGATGCTGTATACACAGGTATAATATCGGCAATTGTGTTGTTTGCAATGACATTTTTAATATGGGCACTGCTCTCTCTTTACTATAAATTCATTAACTTGGGCGAAATACCAATGCTCACAATGGCACTTCGCGAAAACAAGGTAATTGCAGCCATTTATTCAGTAATACTTGTTGTATCTGTTTTATCAACTGCAATATCATCAGGCTTTGGTGTACTTGATATGACAAAAGCACATTTAAACAAATATATATGCATTATATTGCTTGCTGTCATTGGCATTATAACAAGTCAGATAGGCTTTTCTTCACTCATAAATAAGGTGTATAGAGTATGCGGCTATGCGGGAATAGTAATAATTATCACACTTATATACAAATTACAAGTAAAAAATAAGAAAAATAAAGATATTTAGAGATAAATGTAGTATTTTAAAGATATTGGCATTAAATATTAATATAATTGCTAATATATACATTTTTTAATAGGTAAATTGGGTTGCAAAAAGATTAAAACTATGGTATTATATACAGGTCGTCAAGTTGAGATGATGCACAGAACGGCGGGATGTAGCGCAGTTTGGTAGCGCATCTGGTTTGGGACCAGAGGGCCGCAGGTTCGAATCCTGTCATCCCGACTTTCCAAATTTAAATATGGGAGTTTAGCTCAGCTGGGAGAGCGTCTGCCTTACAAGCAGGATGTCACAGGTTCGAGCCCTGTAACTCCCATCTCAACAATATGCTGGTGTAGCTCAATTGGTAGAGCAGCTGATTTGTAATCAGCAGGTCGCGGGTTCGAGTCCCATCACCAGCTCCACAAACAGGGTAAGCTTATTGCTTACCCTTACATATGGGAGAGTTCCCGAGTGGCCAAAGGGGGCAGACTGTAAATCTGTTAGCTACGCTTTCAGTGGTTCGAATCCACTCTCTCCCACCAAAAATCCGTACACAAGGTGTACGGATTTTTTTCTTATTAAATATTCTCTATTTACTTTCCCTTAAAAAGCTATATCATTTTTTTGGAGGGAATAAGTAATATCCAACTTTAAAGAAGTGCCATTCAAGTTTACATCTCCACATTTTATAAACACTCATTGACTCCTTCCTCTTCTTTGCAAAATCACAAAGAATACTGCTCCCAAAATCACACCAACAAGTGCAACAATCTGCGATATTCCAAGCACATTTGGTATTGCATACAGAATATATTTAGTGTCCCTCATACCTTCAAGGAATAATCTGCCGAGTGAATACCAGAAAACGTAAAAGCACGCAACCTGACCATCCGCTTTTTTTGTGTCCCTATAAAGCACAAGTATTATAAAGCCCAATGTATTCCACAATGTTTCGTACAGAAACAGCGGATGAACTGGAGCCCCTCCATTAATAGACATTCCCCACAACAGCGAGGTTTCTCTGCCATATACCTCGGCATTTACAAAGTTACCAAATCTGCCTATTGCCTGACCTATAAACAATCCCCCAACGCATACATCAAAGGTATTAAGTACATTAAGCTTTTTTATTTTGCAATAGGTAAATGCCGTTAAAAATGCCGCTATAATTCCTCCGTATATTGCTAGTCCGCCATTCCATATTTTAAATATATCCCAGAAGGTTTGCATTTCATCAAGTGCAAATAACACATAGTAGAGTCTTGCACCAATAATACCGAATATTAAACCATATAGAGCAATATCCCATACTGTGTCTTTTTCTACTCCCCTCTTTTCACACGAGGTATACACAAACAAAAATCCAAGAAAAAAGCCTGTTAAAATTATAATTGCATACCAGAATACTTCTTTAGAGCCTATCATAAAGGCAACAGGGTCTATATTAAGCTCAATACCAAGCTTTGGAAACGATATATTATGCATTTACCTTGCCTCCCTTATAGACAGCGATATTCTATGCTTTTTAACATCCACATCAAGCACCTTAACGTTAACTACATCGCCGACACTTAATACCTCGGTTGGATGCTTTATATACTTATCGCAAATCTGCGAAATGTGAACAAGTCCGTCCTGATGAACTCCAATATCCACAAACGCACCAAAATCTATAACATTTCTTACAGTGCCCTGCATAATCATACCTTCCTTTAAATCTTCCATAGAAAGCACATCACTGCGTAATACGGGTTGGTCTAACTCTTCACGAGGATCTCTGCCTTTTTTTAGTAAGCTGTCTGCAATGTCTACAATAGTCAGTGCACCAATACCAAGCTTATCACAAAGCTCGTTTGTTTTATATGAGCCAAGCCTCGTTTTTATGTCCCCAATATTGCCCTCTGCAACATCCTTTTCACTGTAGCCTAAAATATCCAAAAGCTGTTTTGTAGCCTCGTAGCTTTCAGGGTGAACGGAGGTGTTATCGAGCACATTTGAGCCGTCTGAAATCCTTAAAAAGCCTGCACATTGCTCAAAAGCCTTTTGACCAAGCTTTGGCACTTTTAAAAGGTCTTTTCTTGAATTAAAACGTCCGTTCTCTTCACGATACGTTGTAATATTTTTTGCAACTGTTTTGTTTACGCCTGCAACATATGATAACAATGACGGTGACGCAGTGTTTAAATCAACACCAACACTGTTTACACACGCCTCCACAACGCCGCCAAGTGCTTCGCCAAGTCGTTTTTGATTCATATCGTGCTGATACTGTCCCACACCTATTGATTTAGGGTCAATCTTAACAAGCTCTGCAAGAGGGTCTTGCAAACGCCTTGCAATAGAAACTGCACTTCTTAAGGCAACGTCATAATCGGGAAATTCCTCACTTGCCAATTTTGATGCACTGTACACCGAAGCACCAGCCTCATTTGTTATAACATAATATACCTTACGGTCTATTTCCTTTAATAAATCACTTATAAATATTTCACTTTCCTTTGAAGCAGTACCGTTTCCTATTGAAACAATTTCAACATTATGACGCTCTATCATTGCTTTTATAATTTTCTTTGCCTTGTCCTTATCATGATTTGGTAAGGTGAAATATCCTATTCCTGTATCAAGAACTCTGCCTGTTTCATCCACAACTGCTATCTTACAGCCTGTGCGATATCCAGGGTCAAGACCTAAAACCACTCTGCCCTTTATTGGCGGTTGCAATAAAAGTCCCGAAAGATTTTTATTGAACACCTTAATGGACGCCTCTTGTGCCTCCTCGGTAAGCATTGCACGAATTTCCGTTTCAATTGATGGTGCTATAAGGCGCTTATAGCTGTCCCGCACCGCCTCCTCCACATATTGCGAAGCATCGGTCGGCTTTTTTGACACTGTTTTTTTATAAAGATAATTGTGTATAATATCAGGCTCCATTTCAAATTTAACACTTAAAAAGCCTTCCTTTTCACCTCGGTTAATTGCTAAAATCTGATGATTTGCCAATTTTGAAAGAGGCTGCGAAAATTCGTAGTACAGACTGTATACACTATCCTCTTCACTATCGCCCTTTGTTACCATAATTGCATTTTTAAGTGTTTTTTCACGTATTGCCTTTCTAAATTCCGCATTATCGCTTATTCTTTCAGCAATTATATCCATAGCACCCATAATTGCATCTTCAGTTGTTTCAACACCTTTTTCAACATCGATATACATAAGTGCTTCACTTTCAATGATGTTTGTACTCTCCTCTTGTGCTTCTATTAAATCTGCAAGCGGCTCCAAACCCTTTTCCTTTGCAATGGTTGCGCGTGTTCTTCTCTTTGGTCTGAAAGGTCGGTAAATATCTTCCAATTCTGCAAGAGTATTAGCCTCCTCTATTGCCTTTGCAATTTCTTCGGTTAAATTCCCCTGCTCATCTATAAGGCGGTTGATTTCTTCCTTTTTATCTTCTAATCCTCTTAAATATGTAAGTCTGTCGTAAAAATCACGGAGCACCTCGTCGCTTAATGCACCTGTTTTTTCCTTTCGGTATCTGGCAATAAAAGGAATAGTGTTGCCCTCATCAATAAGAGAAATAACACTCTCGACCTGCCACTCCTCAATTGAAAATTCTTTTGTCAAAATCTGTTTTATCTTGTCTGTTTTTGGCATATGTGCAAACCTCCCAAAAGTTACGTAATTAAAAATAAAAATTTGTAACTCCTTTGTAAAATTTTTTTTAAAAAACTATTCACAAATCGCAAAATATGTGGTACAATATATTTATACCACAATATGTTGTGTATTGTGTGCAGAAATTCACACAAAATCCACAATTTGCTATAACATCATTATAACCTATTTTTAACAACTTTACAAGAGAAAAGTTAAATTTTTTAGAAATAGGTTTTTTGCGAGCGTTTTGATACTTCAAAATGGTGTTTTTCGCTTGCAATTTAATTTTTTTTGATGTAGAATAAAACTGTAATTTACTACTTACGGAGTGTATTCTTAACTATGGAATTTAAGCATATATCAGTCTTATTTGACGAAAGCATAGCAGCTCTTAATATTGAGAGCAATAAAACATATGTAGACGGCACTCTTGGCGGTGGTGGCCACACAGAGGGCATTTTAAAAGCAAATAGCAATTGCTCTGTTATAGGTATAGACCAGGATATTGAGGCAATTGCCGCAGCAAGTAAAAGACTTAACCCGTTTGGCAGCAGAATTACGATTGTGAACAACAACTTTTGTGAGATAAAAGATATTTTAAATAAACTTGGAAAAGAAAAAATAGACGGTGCAGTTCTTGATTTGGGTGTTAGCTCATATCAATTGGATAATGCCCAAAGGGGCTTTTCATATATGCAGGACGCACCGTTGGATATGAGAATGGACAAGTCTAAACCGTTAAGTGCGTATGATGTTGTAAACACATACTCCCTTGAGGAGCTTACACGTATCTTTTACGAGTACGGCGAGGAAAAGTGGTCTAAAAGAATAGCACAGTTTATTGTGGACAAGCGAGAAGCAGCACCGTTAAAAACAACCTTTGAGCTTGTGGATATAATAAAAGCGGCTATTCCAAAGGGAGCACGTTTAGATGGCGGACATCCCGCAAAGCGTGTTTTTCAGGCAATACGCATCGAGGTCAATAACGAGCTTGGCATATTAAAGCAGGCAATTGAAGATTTCGTTGATTGTTTAAGTGGTGGCGGCAGACTTGCAATAATAACCTTCCATTCCCTTGAAGACAGAATAGTAAAGCAGACATTTGCAGGTCTTGCAAACGGATGTGAGTGTCCCAAAAGCTTTCCCGTATGTGTGTGCGGAAAGAAAAGCACGGTTAAGCTTATAACAAGAAAGCCCATACTCCCATCCAACAAAGAGCTTGAATATAATTCACGCTCAAAAAGTGCAAAATTAAGAGTAATAGAAAAATTGTAGTGAAAAATAGGTGAATAATTTGGCATATGGAAATTTGGCATACAAGCATGAGTATGACCACGAAGAATATACACAATTAAATACTACATATGATAACAAGCCTTTAAGACAACCGCAACTACATCGCAGCAAAAGGTGTGCAATCTACATTGCACGTATTGCTGCTGTGGCACTTTCGGCTGCTTTTATGGTATCTACGTTTATTTCTGTACACGACACAAAGCTTGTTGTATCTAATCTGACTGCAGAGCTTGAGGCAGCAGAGGCTATCACAAATCAAAAGGCTTTTGATTTGGAGCATAGCTATAACCTTACTGAAATTGAGGAGGAGGCAACCTCCAGATTGGGTATGCAGCGTCCCGAGAGCTATCAGTATGTGTATGTAAACGTTAAACAACAAGACACAACCGAAAAAACCGCAAAGAACGAGGAGGGTGCAATAAAGCACTTTGGCGAGATGCTATCGTCATTTTTCGGTAATATAGTAGACTTTTTCAGCATAAAATAACTATAAGGATTTGTATTATATCTTTTCGTTATCCCACGATGAAAAAGATTTGATTTACGATGTGGGAGGAAAGGCTTGGATGATTTAATTGACTCCGTCACTTAACAGTATCAAAAAGAGAATTTTACCACTTGTGATTATTGTTGTTGTGTGTATGGCAGCATTAGTTTTAAGACTTGTTTATTGGCAGATAATACGTGGCGAAGAAATGAGTCAACGTGCAAAGGCACAACAAACAGGCAACAGCATAATAACAGCCTCACGTGGAGATATATATGACCGTAACGGAAAGGTGCTTGCTCAAAGCACATCAGTTGACACTTTAATTTGTAATCCAAACGATATAAAGAAGAATAACAATGTTGAATATATTGTTAAAACTCTTTCACCAATATTAGATATGGATGAGAACAAATTAAGAAAATTAGTTACTCAAAACAGTAACTATCAGGTAATAAAAAAGAGAATATCAAACGAGGAAAGCAAGCAAATAAAATTGCTTATGGATTATGAACAAAACCCCCAAACATCCTCATTGCTCAATGGTCTGTATTTTGAGGACGACTCAAAGAGGTTTTATCCGTATGCTATTGCTCCGCATATTCTTGGCTTTACAGGGTATGATAATAACGGCTTGCAGGGCATAGAATTAACCTTTGATTCGGAACTTTCAGGAAAATCAGGCTCAATAGCTTCAAAAAGAACCGCTGGCGGAACAACGGTTGAAAAGGATCAGGAGGAATATCTGTTGGCCGCCGCAAAGGGTGCCGACGTTGTGCTCACAATTGATGAAACAATCCAGCACTTTTTAGAAAAGCATCTTGAGGAGGCTGTGGAGGAATACAATCTTAAAGAGGGTGCAGCAGGAATTGTTATGAATCCCAAAACAGGCGAAATTCTTGCAATGTCTACAAAGCCCGACTTCGATGCAAATAATCCATATAATGTGGATGCTTTTAGCGAATACATAATGCAGTTTGAAACACCATCTGCAGAGGATAGCGAAGAAGAGGAAGATGAAGATAAGAAGCTTTATAATCTTCAAAACAAAATGTGGCGTAATAAGGCGATTTCCGATTCGTATGAGCCTGGCTCAACCTTTAAAATTATAACCGCTGCCGCTGCATTGGAAGAAAATGCGGTAAATAACGAATCCTCATTCTACTGCCCAGGCTTTAGAGTTGTTGCCGACAGACATATAAGCTGTGCAAACAAGAACGGTCACGGAGCACAAAACTTTGAGCAAGCAGTTCAAAACTCCTGTAACCCCGCCTTTATGGATTTAGGCATAAAGCTTGGCTCTAATAAATTTATGGAATATTTTACTGCATTTGGTCTATCAGAAAAGACAGATGTTGAACTTGTTGGTGAATCATCAAGTATATACTACAAAAACGGAATGAGTGAGGTTGACCTTGCAACAAGCGCATTCGGTCAGGGTATACAGGTTACTCCCATCCAGCTTATAACCGCCATATCGGCAGTTATAAACGGCGGCGAGAGAATGAAGCCGCAAATTGTGAAGGAAATAAGAAACTCCAACGGAATATTAAAGAGCTACGAGCCGCAAATTGTTAATAGAGTAATTTCTAAGCAAACCTCCGACACAATGCGTACAATACTTGAAAAGGTTGTGTCATCGCCAAATGCCACAGGCAAAAATGCATACGTTAAGGGTTGTAGAATAGGCGGAAAAACAGGTACATCGGAAAAGGCTCCCCGTGGCTCCGATAAACGTATTGCATCCTTTGTGGGCTTTGCACCTGCAAATGACCCCGAAATCATTTGTCTTGTAATGCTCGACGAGCCACAGACAAATAACAAATACGGCGGAACAATTGCTGCTCCTCTTGTTGGTGAATTAATAGAGGATATTTTAAATTATCTTGGTGTTGAAAAACAATATAGTGCAGATGAAGAGCCGCTTGTTTTAGATACTGTACCTAATTTAATTGGTACACACAGAAACGATGTTGGTGATGTATTTAAGCAAAACAGCTTGGATTATGTAATTAAAGGTAAGGGCGAGAAAGTAATTGAACAGATACCGCCCGAGGGTACAGTTATGAGAGAAGGCTCACTCGTTATTCTCTATACAGAAGAGCACGAGGAGGAATTTGTTACAGTGCCCGACTTTACTAATATTTCGGTTAACGAAGCAAGAGCTTCCTTAAAATCACTACACTTGAATTTTGAGGTTGCAGGTGCAGGTCATAGCGAAATATATTCAGCTTACGGGGTTAAGCAAAGCGTAGAGCCAGGTGAAAAGGTTCCAATTGGTACAGTTATTGGCGTGGAATTCCGACAAACAGCTCAAGATTAAAATTTAAGGGGGACTTAATATGCTTGCCGACAAACTTTTTGGTGATATCTGGTGTGGCAATTTTGATAATATAGATATAACAGGTATTGCATACGATTCAAGAGCTGTAATGGACGGTAACGTTTTCGTGTGTGTTAAGGGTTTTGAAACAGACGGACACAAATATGTGGACTCTGCTATAAAAAACGGTGCTTGTGTGATTGTTGCACAAGATAAAATAGACGTTGATGTTCCTGTTATATATGTTGAAAACACAAGACGTACACTTGCAGATTTAGCTTGCACATACTACGGTAATCCATCGGAGAAATTTAAGCTTATAGGCGTTACAGGCACAAACGGCAAAACCACAACAACATACCTTATAAAGAGCATTCTTGAAGAGGCAGGTCTTTGTGTTGGTGTTATTGGCACAAATCAGAATATAATTGGCGATAAGGTGCTTTTAACTCAAAGCACAACTCCAACCACGCCAAACTCACTGGAGCTTCAACAGCTATTTGCAGAAATGGCACAGAGCAATGCAGACTGCGTTGTTATGGAGGTTTCAAGCCATGCACTGGAGCTTGACAGAGTACGTGGCTGCAATTTTGATGTTGGTGTTTTTACAAACCTTACACAAGACCATCTTGATTTCCATAAAACTATGGAAAACTACAAGATGGCAAAGGCAAAGCTTTTTGATATATCAAAATGCGGCGTTGTTAATATAGATGATTTGGCAGGTGCCGATATTGCAAAGGAAAAGAAATGCAACATACTCACAATCGGCACAGATAATGAATGTGCATTTAAGGCTTCAAACATTAAAATTTCTGCAAACGGTGTTGATTTTGACGTAGCATACAATAACAACACCTATCCTATGCATTTATGTATCCCCGGCAAATTTAGCGTATATAATGCAATGTGTGCAGCGGGTGCAGCATTGAGTATAGGAATAGATATAGAAACTATAAGAAAAGGACTTAACAGTGCAGCAGGTGTTGTTGGCAGATTAGAAGTTGTAGCAACAGATACCGACTACACTGTAATAATTGACTACGCTCACACACCCGACGGCTTGGAAAATATAATAAAAGCTGCAAAGGAGTTTGCACAGGGCAAGGTTATCACACTATTTGGTTGCGGCGGCGACCGTGATAACTCCAAGCGTTCGGTAATGGGTGAAATTGCAGGCACACTGTCTGATTACAGCATAATCACATCGGATAATCCGAGAACGGAAAACCCTCTTTCCATTATTGAAATGATTGAAAGCGGTATGAAGAAAACAAATGGCAAATATACAGTTATACCCGACAGACGTGAGGCTATTTTGTATGCACTGCAAAATGCATCAAAGGATGATGTTATAATCCTTGCAGGAAAAGGACAGGAAACATATCAGATAATTGGAAAAGAAAAATTTGACTTTGATGAACGTGTTGTTGTTTATCAGTCGTTGAGAAAAATAAGAGAAGGAAAATAATCCTTTTAGTAAACCACAATAAGTACGATAAAAATACACATTATCGTACTTATTCTACGTTAAGTATATATATAGGAGATTATTAATGCAATCATTAACTATTTTCGAAATTGTAAAAGCCACAGGCGGAAAACTAATTAGCGGCGACGGCAGCTTTAGTGTTGAAAACATCACTACCGACTCAAGAACCGCAACCGATAAAAGCTTATTTATTCCCCTTGTTGGCGAGAAAACAGACGGTCATAAGTACATACAAAGTGTTTTTGATAATGGCTGCAAAGCTATAATTACTCACAATGATATCACCTCCCAAGAAAACGTGTGCATTGTTAAGGTTTCAAACACATTAAGAGCATTGGGTGATATTGCGGCATTTTATAAAGAAAAATATAAAATTCCAACTGTGTCGGTAACAGGAAGTGTGGGTAAAACAACAACAAGAGATATGGTGCATAGTGCACTTAATGTTAAATATAACACCCTAAAAACAAAGAATAACTATAACAACGACATTGGTGTGCCATGGACAGTTTTTTCACAGGAAAAGGAACACGAAATGGCCGTTATTGAAATGGGTATGAACCATTTTGGCGAGATAGAGCGTCTTAGTGAAATTGTGAAGCCCGATGCAGCCGTTATAACAAATATTGGTATGGCACATATTGCAAATCTTGGCTCACAGGAGGGAATTTTTAAGGCAAAGCTTGAAATAACAAAGCTATTTAACGAGAAAAACACACTCATTGTAAATGGTGACGATAAATTCCTTTCAACAATAAAGGCATCAAATCCGCCATATAGAGTAGTATATTTTGGAATTAATAACCCCGAAAATGACGTATATGCAAAAAACATAAAAAACAAAGGTCTTGAGGGAATTGAGTTTACGGTTGTGGTTGATTTAGCTGAATACAACGTATCAGTTTCGCAACCCGGAACACATAATGTGTATAACGCATTGGCGGCAATCTGTGCAGGTCTTGTGTTTGGTGTAAGGGTTGAAGATGCAATAAAGGGTATTGCAAATTGTGAGTATACTGCAAGCAGGCTTGAACTGTTAAAAAACAACAACGTTGAAATTATAAACGATTGCTATAATGCTTCTCCCGATTCTATGAGAGCAGCAATTGCTATTCTCCCCTATTCAACCAAAAAAAGACGTGTTGCAATTTTGGGTGATATGCTCGAAATGGGCGAATTTGCCGACAAGGCACATTTTGATTTGGGCAATGAAATTGTTAAAAACAAAATAGACGTTTTAATTACGGCTGGTGAAAATGCATTGTATATTGCAAAACGTGCCCGTGAGCTTGGTATGAGCAGTGTTTATTCTTTTGCCACAACACAGGAGGCTTGCGATTTTACAAAAGAATATATAAAGGATGGCGACAGTGTGCTTGTTAAAGCTTCACACGGTATGCACTTTGAAAATATTGTAAATGCTATTATGGATATTAATTTTTAAGATACATCAATGAAAGGAAATATTACAAAATGGAAGAATTAAAAAACTTTTTAATGCTTAATCTTTTACCCCTGTGCATATCTTTTGTGTTTACTGCACTTTTGGCACCGCCATTTATTAAATGGCTTAAAAAACTTAAGTTTGGTCAGGAAATAAGAGATGAAGGTCCAAAATGGCACGAAAAGAAATCAGGCACTCCAACAATGGGCGGCATAATATTTATTGCAGGTATAGTTATTTGTGCTGTTGTTATGTTTATAATATCATTTATAAAAGGCGGTAGCTTTAAGGATATAGAAAGCTCTGTTACAGTACTTTTAATATCGCTTGGTTTTGGTGCAGTAGGTTTTTGCGATGACTATATTAAGGTGGTTAAAAAGAGAAATTTAGGACTTAGTGCAAAGCAAAAATTCCTGTTTCAATTATTATTTGCGATAATTTACATAGGCTATATGTATTGCTGTACAGATATAAGCACAGAATTGGTAATTCCGTTTACTTCAGTATATATAACATTACCGATATGGATATATATACCGCTTATACTTTTTGTTATAATAGGTGTTGTTAATGCTATAAATCTTACAGACGGACTTGACGGCCTTGCAAGCTCAATAACAGTTGTAACCTCTCTAACCTTTGCAGCGGTAGCATTTATGTTCTTTAATAAGAATTTATCATCACTTGCAATTGCAATAACGGGTGGATTACTTGGATTTTTACTATATAATAAATATCCTGCAAAGGTATTTATGGGTGATACAGGCTCGTTGTTTTTAGGTGCAATTATTGCACTCTTGGCAATAAATATGGGACTTGTACTATATTTAATACCAATAGGCTTTGTATACTTTGCAGAAACACTGTCTGTAATTTTACAAACCTCATACTTTAAATACACAAAGAAAAAGTATGGCGAGGGCAGACGAATATTTAAAATGAGTCCTCTGCACCATCACTTTGAAATGTGTGGTTGGAAAGAGGTTAAAATAGTTATGGTATTCACATTGGTAACACTTATACTTTGTGTTGCTTCATTTGTTGGAATGATATTTACACTGTAAAGGAGAATTAACGCTTATGGCATCCGACAAAAATCGAATTAATGCTTCTTCTAAACTTACCAAGGATAGTTCATCGGCAGATAAACATACTAAAAAGCTTCAGCAAAAACAAAAAAGACTAGTTATGGGAGAAATAGACTACACCTTTCTTGTTATAGTAATTCTTATTGTGGCAGCAGGTTTGGTTGTGCTTCTTTCTGCCTCTGCTCCTGCCGGACTGGCACAGGAGGGTGGAAACTCATATTCGTTTTTTATAAAGCAAGCTGTGTGTGCAGCTCTTGGCTTTGTGGGAATGTGGTTTGTATCAAGAATAAACTATGAACGCTACAAGGCATATATACCATTTGTAATGGCAATATGTGTTTTGCTTCTTATTCTTGTTTTAATTCCCGGTCTTGGAAGAAAAATCAACGGCTCAAGAAGATGGCTTAATACACCAATTATTCCTGTTCAGCCATCTGAATTTGTTAAGCCTATAATTGCAATGTTCTTTGCATTGATGATAGAAAAGGGTAATCTTAATCTGAAAACCTTTGGCGGTAATCTTCCTTTTCTGTGTATTATTGGTGTTGTTGTTGGGTTAATGCTTTGTGAAACACACCTTAGCGGTGCAATAGTTATTGCAGGTATTGCTCTTGTGGTAATGATTGCAGGCGGAACACCAATAAAGCCAATGCTTATAGCACTTGCCGTTCTTGCCCCTATTGGTATATTTTTGGTTTCCTTCAACGAAGTGCGTTGGGAAAGAATTACAGGCTTTTTAGACCCGTTTGCAGATATGCAAGATACCACATATCAAATCTCACAGGCACTTTATGCAATAGGTTCAGGACGTATATTCGGATTAGGATTAGGACAGAGTGTTCAGAAATATACATACCTTCCCGAGCCGTATAACGATTTTATATTTGCAATTATATGTGAAGAATTAGGGCTTGTTGGTGCCGTTATTATTATGGGGTTATTTGTGCTCCTGATATTCAGAGGTGTGCGAATTGCAATGAATGCTCCCGATGTTTTTAGCACCTTAACTGCAATAGGTATTGTATCACAAATAGCAATACAAACTATTCTTAACATAGCAGTTGCAACCTCAAGTGTACCAAACACAGGTGTTGCTCTTCCATTCTTCAGCTATGGCGGCACTTCAATTTTAACATTACTTATTGAAATGGGTGTATTACTTAATATATCGAGACGTTCAAAAAATGCATTATAATGAAAGGAACATAATATGAGAATCATTTTTGCCGGAGGAGGCACAGGCGGTCACATTATACCCGCCATATCCATTGCAGATTATGTAAAGGCACGCAACAACAACTTTGAGGCTTTATTTATTGGCACAGAAAAAGGCTTGGAGCACAAGCTTGTGCCCAACGCAGGCTATAATATTGAATATATAGAAATTGAAGGCTTTAGCAGAAAAAATATGCTAAAAAATATTCCCATTGCTGCAAAGCTTATACAAGCACAGGCTAAATGCCGAAAAATAATAAAAAATTTCAAGCCCGATTGCATTGTATGCACAGGCGGTTATGTGAGTGGACCCGTTGCAATGGCTGCAAAGGCTATGGGTGTTCCATCGCTTATTCACGAGCAGAATGTCTATCCTGGGTTGACTGTTAAAGGCTCACAAAAATATGTAGACTATGTTGCAGTAAGCTTTGAAGAAACTGTAAATCTTCTGCAAAGCAAGGAAAAATGTGTTGTAACGGGTAATCCCATAAGAAGTGAGCTATTAACTTCAGATAAGGAAGAGTCACGAAAAAAGCTTAATATAACAAAACCGTTTGTACTTGTGTTTGGCGGAAGTCTTGGTGCTGATGCAATAAATAACTGCGTATTAGGCATATTAGAGCGTGTGATTAATGAGGGTAAAATACAATTACTGTTTGGCACAGGTGACAGGAACTATCAAAAAACAATGGATGAGCTTTCACGTCTTGGAATTAAGCTAAATGACGATGTAAGAATTGTTCCCTATATTAACGATATGGCAAGCTATATGTCGGCAGCGGATATTGTTGTGTCACGTGCAGGTGCTATAACTGTTAGTGAAATTGCAGCACTTGCAAAGCCGTCTATACTTATTCCATCTCCAAACGTGGTAAGAAACCATCAGGAGCAAAACGCACGTGAGTTTGAAAAAAATGGTGCAGCATCACTTATTGTAGAAAAAAATCTTACTCCCGATTCGCTTTATAGCAAACTTATGGAAATGATAGATAATCCCGAAATATTAAGCTCTATGTCTGACAACTTAAGAAAAATATCAAAGACAGATGCATTAGAGCAAATATATAATTTAATTCTAAAAATGAAACCATAATTAAAACAGGTACATTCCCCAATAGGGGAATGTACCTGTTTATTAATTCTTCTCTAATTTAGAAAATCTTTGTATAAAGTTATTTGATTCCTCGCTTAATGCAATCTCGGGAGTTGCTCCAATGCTTCTACCCAAAGCAGTAACATCAAAAAGTAATTTCCCATACATTTCCTGTGCTTTTCTTTCGTTCTCTTCCTCTTTTATGTGTAAAAGCACTTTTTGTATATCGCTATATAGTGCTTCTGTGTCTTTTTCTTCATAATTAAAGTCCTTTGCTTTTTTTATAAGCTTTTCAGCACGCATAAGCGACGGCAAATAATTGGGCACATCTAAAAGCACCTCTGTGTTTGACCTTAATCCTTTTTCCTTTTTCTTATTCTTCTCCCAATTATATAGTGCTTCTTCCTCGTTGCCTGCCTTATCCTCGCCAAAAACGTGAGTATGGCGTGATATGAGTTTTGTACATATCTCATACAAAATATCATCAAAATCGAACGCACCTCGCTCTTGTGCAATACGTGCATGGAAAACAACCTGTAAAAGAACATCGCCAAGCTCGTTTGCGAAATCTTTATCTGTTCCGTTGTCGAGTGCATCTATTGCCTCGTAGCATTCTTCTATAAGGCTCTTTTTTATGCTTTGATGTGTCTGCACTTTATCCCACGGGCAGCCATTCTCACTACGCAACGTAACAATTATATTTTTTAAATCCTCAATAGTGTACTTCTTATCCATTTTTATCACTATTAAATCCTTTCATTTAATTTAACTATTTACAAATAAACACCGAAGGAATTTTACCCCTTCAGTGTTTTTTTCATATATTATTTTTCTTCCTCTTCGTCGTCCTTATTAAGTACTGTTACCTTAATTTCTTCAACGTGTCTGGAATCTATTTTAGTTACCCTAATATGGAGATTTTTATAGGTGAATTCTTCACCAACCTCTGGTATATGTCCAAGATTTTCGGTAACCCATCCGCCAATTGTGGTTGAATCATCCTCATCATTGGCACTTAAGTCGAATATTTCAAGTGTATCGTCGAGGTCTGCACTTCCCAAAACCTTGAATTCAGTTTCGGAAATTTCCTCAATTTCCTCAATAACCTCGTCGTGCTCATCCCAAATTTCACCAACAAGCTCTTCTAAAATATCTTCTAAAGTTACAATACCGTCGGTACCGCCATACTCATCAACAATGATTGCCATATGCGATTTTTGTTTTTGAAGTATACTTAAAAGCTCGGATATTTTCATAGATGGTATTACATAAACAGGCTCGTTCATTACCTGCTCAACAGATTTTCCATTTGTAAGAGCAGCGTGAAAATCCTTTTGATTTAATATACCAACTATATTATCAATATTGTCACGATAAACAGGCAAACGGGAATAGCCGCTTTCCTCAAATATTCCTTTTACCTTTTCATTATCATACTCAATATCAATCGCAACAACATCCACACGGTTAGTATGTATGTCCGACACCTCTATGTCGTTGAATTCTATTGCATTACGTATAAGCTCACTTTCGTGTACATCAAGCTCACCGTCATTTTGTGCTTCTTCAACCATTGTTAAAAGCTCTTCTTCGGTTACACCTCTGTCATCAGAGATTTTAACAACCTTATACACCAGCTTTTGCCATAACAGGAATAAGAAGTTTAATGGTGTTAAAATAAATACAATTGCATTAAGAAGCGGTGCAAAAGTCATTGCAAACTTTTCAGGGAAATTCTTTGCCAGACTTTTTGGAGTTATTTCGCCAAAAATCAAAATAACAACTGTAAGCACTGCAGTTGATACAGAAATACCCTTATCACCCAACAGTTTCACAAACATAGCCGCCGCAATAGATGACGCTGCAATATTTACAATATTATTGCCAATAAGAATTGATGAAATTAACTTATCGTAATTATCTGAAAGCTTTAACACAAGCTCTGCTCTTTTATTTCCATCGCTTGCAAGGTTCTTCATACGTATACGGCTCATAGATGAGAACGCCGTCTCCGATGCCGAAAAATACGCTGAAAATAAAATTAATACAGCCAAAAACAGAATCCACGTCATACTGTCACTGTCCATTATATTATTAATACCTCCATAAATTACATTATCTTTTTCTAATTTACCAAATATACTGATAAATCACAATGATTATACCAAAAATATGGCATAATGTCAAGGAAATTTTTTAATTTATATGTATTTTTCTCTAGTATTTAACATATTATTAATATTTACTTATGTTTATTATTATATAGCACATCACCCATTAATTCTTATTAAATGTAATAAAATAATTACATTATAAATATTATAAAATACAAGGGATGGTGGATAATTTAATGAAAAAGCAAAGCTTTGTTAAGGGTGCAATAATACTAATGATTGCGAATGCAATTTCCAAGATTATAGGTGCAGTTTTTAAAATCCCTCTAACGTATATATTACAGGAGGAGGGTATGGCAATATATAACAGTGCGTTTGGGATATACATACTGTTTTTATCGTTTATAATTTCGGGACTGCCCTTTGCTATTTCAAAGCTGGTTTCAGAATACAATGAAAAAAAAGAACATAATATGGTGTCGGCAGTTATAAGCGTTTCCACAACACTACTTTTCTTTATAGGAATTTTAGGCACTCTTATTTTGTATTTTGGTGCGGATTTTTTTGCACTTGCCATGAAGGAGCCACGCTCGGTTTTTGCCATTAAAATGATTGCTCCGTCTGTGTTTTTTGTAGCGTTAGGCTGTGTATACAAAAACTATTTTCAGGGTGTATCAAATATGATACCCACTGCCGTATCGCAAATTGCAGAAGCACTTATTAAGCTATGTGCAGGGTATATGCTTGCTATATACTTTATAAAGACAGGCACACAAGCTGCATCCGGCGGTGCAACACTCGGCGTCAGCATTGGTGAGGCACTGGCAACGCTTATTTTATTTATTTTCTACATATCATTAAAAAAAGAACACACACGCTCATCCTCTTTAGAAAAACGTGTTGTGCTGTCAAAAATAGGCACTATTGCAATACCGCTTTTATTTACATCGGTTATTTCGTCGATGATGTCTGTTATGGATACAACTCTGCTTCGTACAAAGCTTATTGAGTATGGTCACAGTATTGATGAAGCAAGATTTATATACGGTGCATACAGTGGCTATGCACTAACCCTTTTCCATTTGCCTGTTGGTATTTTAGCAACGTTGGGTGTTAGTATCTTACCGCTTATTGCAGGTTCTATTTCAACAGGTAATACCCAAAAAGCCAAAAAAGCAACTATAAATGCAATTAAATTAACTGTCATTTTAAGTCTACCCTGTGCCGTTGCTATATTTTTCATAGGCAAGGATATGTTAGAGCTTCTGTTTAATAATACCTACTCTGCTAACATGCTTATGTGTGTATCTCCTTGCATTTTCTTTTTATGCGTTGCGCAAATATCAAATGCAGTTTCTCAATCGGCAGGCAGGATTATACAGTCCTTTCTTTGTGCCTTTATAAGCTCTGGTGTTAAGCTTATAATGTATTTAATATTAATTAAAAGGATGAGCATATACGGTGCCATAATAAGCTCGGATATTGCATACTTTATTTTTATGATTATTTCTTTAGTGCTCGTAAAAAGAACTATACATTTTAAAATGGATTATATGAATATTTTTATAAAACCGCTTTTGAGTACAGTTGCAATGGCAGTTACTTTATTTCTTATTCATACACCCATTGATTACTACATACACAACATCTGCCTATCTACCTTTTTAAAATGTACATTCTCGGGAGGTGTTTACATTTTAACTCTTGTTTTGCTAAACGGAATATCAATTAAAGATATAAAAAGGGGCTTTAAAAGCCCCTAAAAATTATTCCTTACCGCTCCAGCAATATGTGCATAGCTTACATTCGGGTAGGCCTATTGTTTCTATCATATCATCCAGACGGTGATATTTAAGTGAAGTAAAGTTAAGTCTTTTTCTTATTTCCTCAACCATTTCCTTATAGTTTTGACTGTCGGGATTTGCATAGTCCTTTAAAACCTCATCGGATACATCATCACCCTCACGTTCTCTTATTATACGTCTTGTTATTAAATCAAGCTCGGATTTGGAGCGTGAAAAATTAAGATACTTACAGCCAAACATAATAGGCGGACACGCAGGTCTTATATGAACCTCCTTTGCACCGCTCTGATACAAAAAGTCGGTTGTTTCGCCAAGCTGTGTACCACGTACAATTGAGTCATCTATCAAAAGCAGGCTCTTATCCTCTATAAGCTCCTTTATAGGAATAAGCTTCATCTTTGCAACCTCACATCTGTCCTTCTGACTTGTTGGCATAAATGACCTTGACCACGTTGGTGTATACTTTATAAACGGTCTTGCATATGGAGTTTTTGACTGATTTGCATAGCCAATTGCGTGAGCAATACCCGAATCGGGTATGCCTGCAACAATATCGGGCTTCGCATCATCACGTTGTGCTAATTTATCACCGCAGCGATAACGCATATTTTCAACATTTATTCCCTCATAGCACGATGACGGGTATCCATAGTATACCCACAAAAATGAACATATTTTCATTTCCTCGCCCGCAGGTGAAACTGTTTTAACCTCATCAGGTGTCATATACACTATTTCACCCGGTCCAAGATTTTTATAGTCGCTGTATCCTAAATTTAAATAAGCAAAACTTTCAAACGATGCACAAAAACCATCATCATTCTTGCCTATAATAATGGGTGTTCGTCCAAGACGGTCACGTGCAGCATACATACCATCAGCAGTAAGAATAAGCATAGACATAGAGCCTTTTATAAGCTTCTGGGCACTCTTTATGCCGTCTATAAGATTATCCTCTTGATTTATTATTGCCGCCACAAGCTCGGTTTGGTTAATGTTGCCGCCACTCATTTCAAGAAAATGAACTGTGCCGTTTGAGTACACCAAATTGAGAAGCTCGTCCATATTATTTATATAACCAACCGTTGTAATTGCAAAATTACCCAGATGCGAACGAACAATAAGCGGCTGCGGCTCATTATCTGAAATACAGCCTATTCCCGAGTTACCATCCATTTCCTCAACATCACGTTCAAATTTGGTACGAAACGGTGAGTTTGAAATATTATGAATTGAACGGTTAAAGCCATTTTTACCATACACAACCATTCCGCCTCTTTTTGTTCCAAGATGTGAGTGGTAGTCTATGCCGAAAAACAAATCGAATACACAACTCTTCTTTGATATTACACCAAATATTCCTCCCATAGTATCCCTTTCTGCAGCTTATGTGCCCTATTTATGAAATAAAATTTAGTATATATTAATTCTACCAGAAAGCAAAAATCTTTGCTTGCAAGTAGATTTTTGCGACGCCGTCAATTAATATAGCGGTCACAAGACCGCATAAAAGCCGAAAGGCTTTTATAAATTTTATGAAATAAAATTTATTATATATTAATTATAACTTTTTTTTAAAAAAATTTCAAGTACTTTTAACCAACTAATTATTTCTTTAAAATAGAATTTACGGAGATGATTTAAAATTTTATTGTTTGATATTACTAAAAACCCTATTTACCTATAATAGCCCCCAGAATACCACACACAAACACGCTTACACTCATTATTAAAAAATGTGTATTAAAATAAATATTTGCATTCTTAATTAACGATACCGCAATAAGTGCCAACAAAAACAGTGCACTGCAACACAGGCAATTAAGTAAAATTTTAGACTCACTTATTTTGGCACATATAACCGAGCCTGTAACAACCGAAAGTGCCGTTAGTGCATACACTGCCACATTAAGATACTTTTCCGATATATTAGTAAAATATAAAACAACAGAAATAAGTAAAATAAAAAATACTGTCATTAAAACCGACACAACAAGCCCGCGTAAAATTCCTTTTAAAGACAAAATAAAAACCTCCTCACACATCTGTTTATACAATATATGAGGAAGTATTTATTTTAATTACTGATTTAGTTTTCTAATTTAACTTCAATTGATTTTATTGCATCTTTTTCAAATTTAATATAGCTCTTTTCGGTTGGTGTGCCAATGTTGCCTGTTTCAATTATTACAGTATTATCCTTTATACTGTGAATTTTACCAACAATTCCGCCTATTGTAACAACTTTGTCGCCAGCCTTCATTTTGCTTATTTGGTTTCTTAATTCCTTTTCCTTTTTACGTTGAGGTCTTATCATAATAAAATACATTACAACAATAATAGCTATAAGCGGTAAAATTTGTACAATACCTGCCATAACTGGTGAAACCTCCCCTGTTGCTCCGCTTGGTGTTGTTGTTTGAGCATATGCAACTAATCCAAATAAATTCATACTAATCCTTCTCCTTTTTTCTTTTTGGGAAATTTTTTCAAATTCCGTTTACAGTCAGTATTATATCATTAAAATCCAAGTTTTTCAAGTGATTTTTATATATTTTATAAAATATTAATATTTCTTACACCCTCTGCCATAGAAACAAGATTTTTACCCTCTGCAATAAGCTCACCATGTTCTTTTATGTGGTTTGTTTTAATAGTGCTTGTTTGTGAATAGTCGCAATATTCATTAAATACACCAAGTGATTTACAAACAGACATATCTATGTCGCAAACCGCATTGTCTATTTTTGTTAAATAGCAATATGTATTATTATACTTATATAGTGAGCTTGAATTATGAATAGCATCATCCACCAGATGCAACGCCTCACACACATTCTCAAATTTGCTGAACGTGTAGATATTATGCATTACCCCCTTGTGCACCTTTGGCTTTTTCTTTACGGTTGCATTAATATGTGCCGCCTTTTTTAGCTCTTCTTTTGTGTATTTTCTGCTAATTGGTGCTTTGCTTACAATAATGCTCATACCACTTTCTTGCTCTTTTGCCTCGATTACTATATTACCGTTATAGGGATTAAAGTCAGTTTCCCCACTTATTGTGTCCATAAGTTTTAAAATAAAAGAACGCAGCATATCTCTATCCATAGCAAGCTGCTTTTTTGTTACAGAAAAATCCGCAAAATCCATATCAGATAAAATTATTTTTAGTTTATTTGCGTCTAATCTCTCAATATGCATTCACTTCACCTCTTTATATAATTATACTACATTATTTTGATTTTGGGAATACTTTTCAACAATATTTTTTTATTAATATATGGTCAATTATCAAGTAATTTGCAAAAAAGTACCCAATTTAAGGTATAAATCCCTTTATTTCGGTTAAAATACCAAATAAGCAAGGAGTTAATTCCTTAATAATTAAAATAACGGAGGTTATTATGAACGATAATGAAAACAAAATAACAAAAAAACTGCCGGGCTTTTACATAGCACTTTGCTGCTGTGTTTTAGCTATAGGTGTTGCAGGATATTTTAGTGAAAAGAGTAATTTGCAAGAAAAGGAAAATACAAATCAGGTTGCATCGGTTGATACTGTACCCGACAATCCCATAAACGATGCCATTTCAAATGAAAGCACACCTGTTAGTGATACTGTTATAATAGAAGAACCCGAGCCCGCCCAACAAGAGATTATAGAAGAAATACCACACGAGGAAAATATGGAGGTTAATTACAGCAGCGACATTTCCCCAGATTATGCTTTAAATAATCCCGATGTAGAAGAAACTGCAATAATTGTAAATGCCGAGGAGCCGTATTTTAATATGCCGTCGGGCGGTGAAATTTTACAGGGCTTTTCCGCAGAATTAAAGTACAACGAGGCAATGGGCGACTGGCGTACACACAACGGAATTGATATTGCTGCCGACTTGGGCTGTAGCGTGAGTGCGTGTGCAAATGGAACTGTTGAGGATATTTTCTCCGATGTATACGGCGAGGGCATTGCAATAAAGCACGAAAACGGGTTTATAACAAGATATATGTGTCTTGGTACAGTTGAGGATCTAAATATTGGCGACACTGTAAAAGCTGGCGATATTATTGGCACAGTTGGCGAGGCAAAAGGTGAAAACATTAAAGAAACACACCTGCATCTTGAGATGTATGACGGCGATATATTGCTAAATCCCGAACAATATCTTAACTAAAAAAATCCCCCTTAAAATTCAATTCATATTTAAAAAAGCAGATAATATAAATATTCACCTCCATAAGTGTCTAACATTTGGGGTGCATATCACATATATATCTGCTTTTTAATTTAAATTTTTATTAATTATTTAGGGCAAACTCTTGTATTTTTAGTGTTGTTATGTTATAATTTTATATGTAGATTAAATGAAAGGATTTTTGTGGGATGAAATTGTGGAAGAAAATATTAATAATTATTGCAGCAGTTCTTGTTGTGTTGTCAGCCGTGGGTGCTTGCGTATATAAATTTTACATAGTTCCTAAATATATTGAGCCGGCATTGGAGTTTGTTTCCACAGCACTTATGAATTCAGAGTATCAGGATGCTTTATCAGATCTTGCCAATGAACTTGTTGAGGATGGTATATTAGACGAATATACTGCAAAAACATACTTAAGAAAAAGCAGAAAATATACATCTGTAGGCAGAAATGAAATTGGGAACTCCAAAAAAGATAAATTAGATAGCGAGTCTTTAGAAGATATAATGAATGATGACACTGATGAAAACAGACGTGAAGAAAATGTGTTTGCAGGAACATCAAGAACAAAAATAAGAATAGAAGTAGTTAAATCCGATGCTGATTATCCCAACGAAGAATACTCCGGTTATCATACATATAGCGAAAAACAGGATACTATAAATAAAAACAAAGAAGATGACTACGCAAATACCGATGTAATAGAATTTACAACAGATAACACAAACACAAATCAAGGGCTTTACAATAAAATCTTTTCAGCAATGAAGCCACACGAGCGTACAGTATTTTTATCTGTAATATCACAGGTTGACGTAACAGAATTGATAAGTCTTTATAATATGGGCGACAAGGCCGGCGTAAAGGAGCATTTACGCTCACATCTTTCGGATGAGCAGTATAAGAATGCAGTGGACATTTTCTACAAATATTCACCGTTACTATATAAATAATGATATTCAAAAAGTGGAGCAGCTGCTCCACTTTCTTTATTATTTCTTCAGGCTTAATCTGAAGGTTTTACTGTTTATTTTAATATTTATATCAGGATTAATTCTCTGTATTAACTGCAACACTCTTGATACATCTCTTGACGAGAATTTTTCAATAGGCATAAAGTATGATGAGCCATCCTCTGTTATTACAAAGAAAATATCCATACTGTTTATAGCCCTTTTTTGGTAATAATCCTTTGTTCTTTCAAAGGGCAACACCTTCTGTTGAAAATCTATACATTCTTCTGCATACCTTTTTATAAAGTTCTTTGTGCCTATAACAACAGAATTAATTTCTTCTATGGGAATTTTAATAAGCTTTGTTTTGGCAGGAATAAACTCCCTCACAAGTTTAATCTTATTTGAAACATCATACGGCAGAAAATCGTTTGTCCAGGTATTCATATAAATGCTTTGCTTATCTGTTGCAAGATATGTTGAAAAAACTGTGTTTCTTCTTATTAACACATATGATGACGACAACACAAATGCAATAAGCCACGCTAATCCAAAATGTATTCTGTCGTTAACGAAGCTATATATAAGCATTACAACACTTGCAATTGCAACAATAGACATAATTGAAAGTATTATTATATTGTTGCGTCGGTAGCTTTTATCTGTACAAGCAATTGCCGCATAAGCCATTTAAATTTCCCCCTTAATTAACTCTTCTTGCCTCATAATAATGAGTATCGTAGTAACCTGTAAGCTCTGATATTTTAACAACATCGCCCCTGTTTGGTGCGTGTATAAAGCTGTTATTGCCTACATATATTCCAACGTGACCAATATATCCCGAATCTTGTTTGAAGAATATTAAATCACCAGGTTTTATATCCTCACGTTCTATTTTTACGCCGTTTGTAACCTGCTCGTGTGTTACTCTGTCTACACTAATACCAAGGTTTTTGCACACATACTGAACAAGACCGCTGCAGTCGAAGCCTTCAGGACTTGTTCCGCCCCATACATAAGGAACACCTATATATTTCATTGCCTCATTCACAATAGCACTGCCTGTAGTATTTATGTAGCTTATCTCCACAGGTTCGCCTGTGATGTATTCAATTCGTCTTTGATATTTTGCTAACTCACGATATGCCTTTGATGATTTAACCTGTTTTTGAATTATCTTTTTCTTCTTAACAGTATTACCGTTTTCCTTAACCTCTATTATTTCTTCATCATAGAAATATAAAACACCAAGGTCACTATCCTCATATACAAAGTAATACTTATCATCCTTATCGAGTATATACTCATTTATAACAGGAGATGGCATCACAATCTCCAACTCAACGGAATCTTGTGATTTTTCAATAGTTGTACCCTTTTTAAGTGCAGTCACATATATGTAATACTTATCGGGGTCAAGGCCCTGTATTAAGGCTTCGTATTCATCCTCAATAATTGTGCTTACTATTAATTCACCGTTTGAGTTGTAAACATCAACGTAAAAATCGTGATACTGCTCACTATCCCACTTTAGTGCAAAATAGTCATTTTCCGTTTTACCGCCTTCGGTTGTGATTTTAACACCGTCCTCTGTTGCGTCGCCATAGCTTACTGAAATATCTTCGGCACTTTCCTTTGCACCCTCATCATTTACAGAGCTTAATGTGATGTTATAATCAACACCATTTTGCAATATATCCGAGCTGATATTTACCTTGTTATTATCTGCTTTAACATAGCTGTTTACAATGTAGTTTTCATTTTCGGTATCGTATACCTCAAGAAGATACTCGTTGGATACACGAGTTTGTATATCTAAAACTATATCCTCGCCCTCATCCACACTCATTTCTTTATCGTTCTCAATAACAGGGGCAACAACCTCTCCGTCACTCGGCAACGGAGCAGTTAAAAAGCTTCCGTTTTGAGCGTTTACCGACGAAATAAGTCCGAAAACATTGTCGTTGTCTGCAAGCTCTTGTGTGTTTTCTTCATTTAAGAACTGATTGTCTATCTTATCAACGTCAACTTCCTCATCTGCCACAAACGAAGCATATAAAACCTCACCTGCACCAAGTGTTGCGTCTATTCCTATTGCAGTTTCTTTTTTTGTATCACTGTATATAATTGATGACGGCTCTTTTATGAGCTTTTGATATATTGAGTATATATCTCCTCCATAAATACAATTTGGCACATCATTTCCTGTGTCAACAGCCTCAAGATTTTGCAGCCACGCTGAATTTGACAAATCACTGTCTAAAACATATGGCTTTAAATCTATTCTATCTCTAAAGGAATTAATCATATCCAATAATTCCTTCACTCTGTTTTGCTCTATTTCTTTATCCTTTTCGTGACCGTTTTCGCGCGATGTGTAAAGAACACTGTCTACACAATTATCTGCATTGTAAATAAATCGTATATTCTGCGACACTAACACATCCTGTGATGTATCTACGCTATCGCCCTTATACACCTCGCCGTTACAGCCAAAGCCATCAGCATTTGTGTAAAATCCGCAAATTCTGTCGCCCTCAACGCCAATCATACACATATTGCTTTCGTCGAGATTGTATACATACCACAAAAAGCCATAGTCGCTTTTATCTATTCTTTGAGGCTCACCCCAGTTATCAATAACTGTATCTGCACTTGTGCCGATAGTAATTTCCGTATCATTAACCGTAAAGGTTACATTTTGTACAAAATAATCGTATATTAAATCAACAAGGATACGACAGCTATCCCACGTGATAACCTTATTGGGTTCTGTGTTTACATACGACTTTATAATGCCCTGCTTCATCATAAAGGCATATGCAAGTCGATTTTCTTCATCTATAAGTGCATTATCGCAACAATCGTTAAGTATTTGTGTTGCTTCTTCTTCGGAAATAGTATAGCTGTTGTCGTAGTTGATAACTGTTTTGTACAGAAGAGTTATAACATCTTGTTTTCTTACCTCTTCACATGCAACAGCAGCATCAATTTCATCAAGGTTTACATACCCTAAAACAACCGACTTTATAAGATGTTCGTCCATCTCATACTCCAAAAGATGTTCGGGAACCAAAACCTCGTTACCTTGAAGCTTCTCATACAAAGCAACAGCCTGATCAAGCATATCGCCGCCCGAAACTGCCACTTCATCTGCGAATACATTATTCATTTGTGCTGCACTCGCCGCTAAAATAGCAATAACAAGCATTGCCCTTAACTTGGGCTTCATATCATTGATATGCAATCTGTATCAGTCCTTTCCTTTTTTATCTTCTAGGAAATTACTGCTTTTAAGTTGTAATTTCCTAAATTACAAAAAAGTCTACTTA
>JAZRPB010000009.1:0-23524 GCA_045649025.1 Clostridia bacterium
CCTAAATTACAAAAAAGTCTACTTATGGAAGTGAGCTGTGCGAACGACAGTCACGATAGTGACTTTTTTATCTTTCAGGAAATTACTACTTTTAAGTTGTAATTCCCTGAATTACAAAAAAGTCTACCTATGGAAGTGAGCTATGCGAACGACAGTCACGATAGTGACTTTTTTACATATGTAATAATTTTATCACATTTTTTTTAAATTGTCTATACCATAATTGCATTTTTTACATTTTTGTAATATTTTTTGCTTTAAAACTCAACAATCGCCTCAACCTCAAGCAAAACATCCTTGGGTAATCTTGCAACCTCAACGCACGAACGTGCAGGGTACGGCTTTGTGAAGAACTGTGCATAAATCTCGTTTATTTTTGCAAAGTCATTCATATTTGCTATAAATACTGTTGTTTTTATAACATTATCCATAGAAGCACCCGAAGCCTCAACAAGATTTTTTACGTTTGTCATGGCTTGCTTTGCCTGTGCTTCAACACCCTCGGGGATTTCACCATTTTGAGGATTTACGGGGATTTGTCCTGATGTGAACAGAATATTTCCCACCTTAATTGCCTGTGAATATGGACCTATTGCCGCAGGTGCGTTTTGTGTGCTTACTTCTTTTAACATAATTTATACTTCCTTTCCTTGTGCCTTTTTTGGCATATTTATATTTTAATTGAATGTATCTTCAATTGCATTCTTCTTATCAGATTCACTAACTGTAATATAGTGTTTCATCACCACATTTGATGTACTGTCTCCCATTAAATCCTGAACAGTACGCAAATCGGTATGCTTTATTAATTTTGTGCAGAAGGTATGCCTAAACCGATAAAATGTATAGCCCTTATTGTCCAGACCGCACGCTTTAAGAAATCTGCGAAATCTTGAATTTAGTGCACTTTCGGAAATAAAGCCCCTACTATACCTTGATACAAATATATACGGCGAATTCTTTACATTCTTAAATTCTGCGTTTGTATCTATATATGCTCTCCACTCATTGAGTGTTTCCACTGCCTTGTCACTTAAATGTATTGTTCTAACGCTTGCATTTGTTTTTGTTTTCCCCAAAACAGCTTCTCTGTTTTTTGCTCTGCCGCCAACAACAAAATCATCTGCCTTTATTGTTATTGCATTCGTGATACACAGCGTTTTGTTTTTAGCATTAAAATTCTTCCATTCCAATGCACGCAACTCTCCCGGACGCATTCCCGTATGCAGCAATAAGACAAGTATAGGCTTCATTTCGGGAAAGCCCTCCGCCGCATTCATAATGGTATTAAGCTCATCCTCACTGTACGCATTTACCTTGTTTGTTGATTTTAAGCTTATCGGCTTTCTAATATCCTCCATTATAAACTCTTTTATGTACCCTTTTTTACAGGCATATTTTAATGAAAGCTTTAAAACCACATAAATTTTATCCATAGTTGCCTGACTGTAGTTACGTACCATACTTTTAAAAAAATTGTGTATCTTTACATCATCAAGCTCTTTTAATTTATAATCTCCCAAACCGCCCTCAAGCTTGCTGCGGCAAAAGTATTTTGCAATGCCAAAATACCCTTCGAGTGTTCTGTCGCTTGCATTTGTTGTTCTTAAATTAAGAAAATATGGTATATAATCCTTTAGGAGCATATTTGCAACCTTATTTGAGGTGCCTCTGTTACCATAAAAAACTCTTTTACTTTTGCCAACCACCATTTCTGTTTCCAGATTAAATTCATTTTTGTTATTAGTCGGCTTATTTAAAAATTCATTTAACAGTTCTTCGGTTATTACCTGTTTTGTCCCCACATTAATACACTTTAAAGCACCTTCGTTGATAGCGTCAATTACGTCATCCGAGCCAACCTTTAGCATTTGCGCCACTTCAACAACTGTATAAATTGTATTAATCATTTGTATATTCTTCTCCTTCGTAATTTATTAAATTAAGAAAATATCAAAAATGCACACTCCTTATATCAACCACATAACATTCCACAACACAACACCTGCAAGCAATAAGCCTGCCAACATTCCGTATAAAACCTGATTTGGTGTTTTTGACGACCATAGTGTTTTTAATGACTCATATGTTAATATAATCCACGAAGCAATCCCGCAAAACATAAAAAGGGCGAATATTGTTGTTGAAAATATACCAAATACCAAAGCAGCAATACTTGCAAATGCAATACATATCGGGCAAAGCACTAATCTTGATATGAAGTCGCGAAAGCTTATATTACAACGCATAACAAATTTATTTATGATATACAAACATCCGCAGTATACAAAGAACGCAATTATTGATATTATAGTGCTTATCACTGCAAATATCGCCACACCTGAAAGTCCGTTTATGCCGCTCATTATCATACTTATATTTATAGAGCCTGTTTTAATAGAAGCAGCTCCGTTTATAATTCTTGCAAACAAGGTGTATGCACCCAAACTTGTTGCAATTCCTGATAATGCTATAACCGCAAAAATAAACGCCATACTCATTTCGCCCGGATTATATATAGTGGTTATTGGCGACTTTATAAACGAAACAGCATCAAAAAATATATTTCTTCTGTGACGTTTTCTTACAGTACTATTTTGCGACCTTGCGGCTTTTTTTCGTTGTGTGTATTTATTCCACGCCGATTTTATAGGATTTTCCTTTTTTGTGTAGCCTGTGTAATAGCTATTGTTTTTAGCACTGTATGAATATGTGCCATCACTCGTTTTATTCTCACTTTTTTGTGTTCTTTCCTGTGATGCGTTGGCGCTGCGTCTTACAACTGCCGACGGGCAATTGCATTTTTCTCCCTTTTCTAATTCTCTGCCACAATATATACAACTACGCACTTTAAATTTCATTACCTTTCTTTCTGCAAATTTATAACAATACAAGCCGCGTGGCAGACACACGCAGCAGTCACCTTTTTAGAGTATATCATATATCGTATATCTTTTCTATAAACAAATTGTTAATTGTTATTTAACTTTTCATTTAACGCTTCTATGAATTGTCTTTTTTCGGTATCTGTAACATTCCTCACTCTACGGAACACCTTATAGCTGACACCATCTATATATGTTTCATATTCATATAATTCTTCATACGCCCTTGCTATGTTTTCCCATCTCCAAAAGCTTTCTGTTGCAGTCACCAAAATATTCTGGTTATCTGCTATTGTTTGGAATTTGGTTGGTACAAGCATATAATTTGCATTACATAGCGGCGATATATCAGGATTGATATTATCAAAGCACGGAATTGTAAATGCAATATAGTTACGTCTGTATTGTTTTTTATTTAACGATAATTCCACGTTATTTAGCATATCCGCATTCATACTGTTTGAATACGAAAGCACACCAAGATACTCTCCCTCACCAACAAGATTATCGAGCATGTACTTTAGCGAAAGAACATCATCACTGCTATTTCTAACAGGCGCCCTTAATGAAAATGACGGAAGAGGACTGTAGTATTTAATATCCTCAACATTTTGAGGTTGTTCCCTTTTAATAAACACAGAAGCACTCTGACAAAGCGAAAGAGCCACAACTCCAATTAACACCTTCTCTTTTTCTATATATTTTACACATAGTACAAATAACGCAATAATTGACGGCAAATACAATAAAATATGTAGTTGTCCGTGCATTTTCGTTGCAGTAAGCATAATATAGCAAATAAATAGCTCAAGCCATAAAAAGACAGTTTTTCTTTCCTGTTTTGATATGGTTATATATATTGATGCTCCCATAAGCAATAGTGTAAATATTAAACCAAAGTATCGTACAAGAAATTTTGTGTTTAAAATGAAGTTAAAATCAAAGCTTCCGTTTCCATATAGTGCAATTATTCGTCCTGTAATATAATCTCTAAAAAACACAAGCAAAATTATAACCATAGCTAATATGCTTATAACACTTTTATGAATTTTCTTTTTTAAAATTATCGACTCTGCAACCATAGCAGTGGCAAAGGATATTGAAAAGAAAAGATATACATTGCTTATAAGTACAAGTAATGCAAGTAATAAGCCAATTATAACAGCACGCAAAATGCTCTTTTCCTTCTTATTGGTAAAGTACAGATTTATACATATAATGCTTATAAATAATCCGCTTATTTCTGAAAAGCCTCGTATCATCATATAGAATGATGCAGGTATTATAAGCATACTCAAAAACATTGTAACAAGCGGTGCCTTACCTATCTTTTTAGCAAGAAAATATATAGCAATTTGGGCACTCACAATATAGCAGTTTGCAAGTGATATAAGATACACAAGCCTTGTTTGCCCGAATATTTTTATAAACAGAGCAGGCAATAGCGACGAAAGGAAATTAAAATCAAGATTAATTATTGAATTGTATACCTCTCCCCATAAATTAGGTTTATACGCACCATCGGCAATTTTTATTGCAATATTCCACGATTCGGCAGTGGACCAGTAATATATATCTTCAGATACGCAGCTGTATATTATTGTTACAACATTTACAATAAGTGCCATAACAATTAATGCAATAATATTCCAGCCACGCTCATTTATTCTAATACTTTTCTTCTTTTTTTCCACCCGCTTAAATTCAACAAAAGCTTCTTCATTATTCATAAGCATTCACCTCCCCTTTCTGTATTTGTTGTAAATTTATATTACCTTATTCAAACAGCAATATTATTTCCTCACGTGAAAGTGATGAAATTGTATCGTTATTAATTTGAATTATATCATTTGCCAGCGAGCGTTTAGATTCCTGTAAATGTATAATCTTTTCCTCTATTGTACCTCTTGAAACAAGTTTTATAACCTGCACTGCTTTTGTTTGCCCTATTCTGTAGGCTCTGTCGGAGGCTTGGTCCATTGTTGCGGGATTCCACCACGGGTCGTAATGAATAACTGTGTCTGCACCTGTTAAATTCAAACCTGTACCGCCCGCCTTTAAAGAAATTAAAAATACATCTCTTTCGCCGTCATTAAACCTTTGCGACATTTCCACTCGCTCGTATGACGGGGTTTTACCGTCAAGATAAAAGCACCGTATTCCTCTTTTTTCAAATTGCTCTCTTATAAGAGAGAGCATAGATGTATACTGCGAAAATACAAGCAGTCTGTGTCCTCCGTCTATACTGCTTTGGGTTAATTCAACAAGCAAATCAAGCTTACCGCTTCCATAAATATAGTTTTCATCAAATACTGATGGATGACAGCATATCTGCCTTAACCTTGTGAGCAAAGATAAAATCTGTACACTGTTTGCACTGCCATCCTCAAACATCGACAGTGTTTTCTTTTTAGCAAGTGAAAGATGTGCAATATACATATCCTTTTGCTCACCTGTGAGGTCGGCATACATTGTGTGCTCAATTTTTTCGGGCAGTTCTTCTAATACATCGGCCTTCATTCTTCGCATAATAAACGGCTTAACTCTTTCTCTTAACTGCTCTAATGACAAAAAGTCGGTTTTTTGACCATTACCGCTCATATAAGTGTTCCTAAACTCGCTTAAATCCCCCAAATATCCGCTCATAACAAAATCAAATATAGACCACAGCTCCAAAATCGAATTTTCAATAGGTGTGCCCGTGAGTGCAAATTTATGCATTGCATCTATTTTTTTAACACTTATTGAGTTTTTTGTTCTCGGATTTTTTATATACTGTGCCTCGTCTATAAAGCAATAGGAAAACTGTATTTTAGAATACATTGCTATATCACGTCTTAACATAGTGTAAGATGTAATTACTATTTCGTAATCATCAAATGTGTTTATTAATTCTCTTCTTTGCTCCTTTGCTCCGTCAACAACAAGAGTTTTTAAAGACGGAATAAATTTCATAATTTCACTGTGCCAATTATATATAAGTGCGCTTGGTGCAACAATAAGCACAGGCTGCTGCGGTTTTTCACCCTTAACATATGCTAACACCTGCAACGTTTTACCCAAACCCATATCGTCTGCCAATATTCCGCCAAAGCCAAGGTAACTTAATTGCTTTAACCACTTTAGTCCTGTTTTTTGGTATGCTCTTAAAACTTTGGAAATACCTCGCGGTATTGTTGGTGTGATTTTTTTTATTTCATTTATATAATCATCAAACGACTTTGTTTTATCAACATATGGCAATGAATCAAGATACATTGCATGATATGTTGGTATATACTTCTTTCTTTTTGCAATTTCCTCCTGTGAGAAATCAAGCTGATTAAGAAGATTAAATATATTCGCCTTGTGCGGATTATCGAGTGATACAAATCTGCCGTCATTTAGACGGTAAAAGCTTTTCTTTAATCTTATTGCATTTAAAATATTTAGCAGTTCTTCGTCATTTAGCGTTGATGTAAGCTCTGTTTCCAATAAGTTCTCTTTACTGTTATAGCTAACCGTTGTACCTATTGCGTCTGCTTCATTAACGTGTATATTATCAAAAACTTCTGACTTAAAAATTTTCGCCTTATTTTCAAGTTCTCTTAAGGTTATATTTAAAAATGTATATATTTTATCGCTGTTATTAAGTGTAAAGGTGCCGTTATTGTAGCTAAAGCCTTCAAAAAACGCGAGCATTTCCGTTTCAGCACGAACATCACGCACCACAATCTGCTCCGACTTTGTTTTATCCTCCGACATCGGCAGCGATTGTGCAACAGTGCCATATCTTGCAATTATAACGGCAGTTATTGCAGATGAGTGCATATCAAAATAAACTTCAAATTCAGGCTTTGTGTTTACCACAAGCTCATCAATCCCCGTTGTTATAACTCCGTGCTTATCCTTTAAGTGTGGCAGTACGTATGCTGCAAATGAAATTCTGTTCTCACCCTCAAATGTGATTTGTGTACGGCTTTCAGTTGCAAGTGCTCTGTATATAGGCATAAAATAGCTACGCCATTCCTCACTTGTGTGGTAGATTATGCCGTCGTATAAAAAGTATTCGCCGTTTCTGGAAAGCGAATAGCCTCTTTCATTAACACAAAGGCTTATTCCGCCGTCCACTGCATCTATATCTATTATAATATCGGGGTCACCCTGTTCTATTCTTACATCGGGAATTAACATCCCATTATAGAATAACGAAAAATCCACACCCTCGAGCAAATGCAAAATTCTCACAGCAGTGGTTATGCCAAAGCTTGTCTGATATGAGGCTTTAGAATAAAGTTCCGATTTATTACTGTGATTTTCATATGTTTCTGCAAGTATATCTATTATTTCCTTTTGTGGCGAGGCAAATTCTGTAACCGACGGAATATACTCGGTATATTTGTCTATTTTAAACCTCTTACCCATAATATATTGTTCTAGAAAATTCTCAATACCCTGCATTTCCCCCTTATTTGTGCCCATCTCAAGAGCCATGGAAAAATTTGTTACATCAAGTGAAGGTTGGGTAACATATAAATGGAACTTAACATATATAATGTTTTTAGGCTTAAGCTTATTGGCAAATGAGGAGCATACCTCTTTTGCAATTTTGTCATTCTCGCCGTTAAACGACACGCCTTCATCAAGTTCAATCCGTCGTTGCATAAGAGTTGCCGCAATATGCTTGCAGGCACAGCCCATAGTTTCATAGTATGGACAAGTACAAAGTGTTTGCTTTATTTCGTTATCCTCAAACTTAATCATAACATTATACAAGCTATCATCATCAACAACGGCACTTAACAGATTATCTTCACGTCTGCGAAGATGTACTCTGCCCTCACGAAAATACTCCATACCTCTTGTGTATATGGAGGGGGAACATATTTTCTTTATTTGCTCATCTGTTATTCTCATTCACTCTGCACCCCTTTTTTATAATAAATCAAGACATAAAAAATGCTTAAAAAAGACACATTTTGCCATTATGATGTAAACTTCATTGTATCATACTTTTGGCATTTTGTCAATAAAATCGACAATACATTTTGCTCTTTTTTGCACAATTTAGCACGTTATGCACTTATTTTTTTTACACTTGATTTTTTTAACAATATATGCTATAATATGGTTGTTATTTTTCATAATTTCTATATCTATATTTTTCAGGATAAAATTTGGTTTCCAAAATATTGTTCGCAAATTTTTTCAATATAAAAATTATATAATAAAGTGAGGTTTTTTATAGTGCAGGATGGAGTTGCATTGGAAAGAAAAACAAAAGATGAGTTAAAGCAGATAGCACAAGGACTAGGTATTGATAAAATTTATAATTCAAAAAAGGAAGAAATTATTACACTTATACGTGAAAAAAGACAACTAATAGAAGAAGAAAAAAAATCACAGCTTCAAAATGCAAAAGAAAAAAAGCGTGAACGTCCTGCCGATGCAGTAGGCGTATGCGGAATATTGGATGTTTTGCAAGACGGCTTTGGATTTTTACGTGTTGAAAATTATAGCTCGTCGAAGGGTGATATATACGTTTCACCCACACAAATACAACGCTTCCGTTTAAAAACAGGCGATAAAATATACGGCGACAGCCGTCCCTCACAGGATAGTGATAAATTTTCACCGCTGTTATATGTTAAAGCAATAAATGACGACCCCATAGATGTTGCTCTAAAGCGTCAGTCCTTCGAGCATTTAACACCTGTGTACCCCACCGAAAAAATAGAGCTTTCAAAAAATAACGATACACTCTCTTCAAAGGTTATAGACCTGATTGCTCCCATAGGCAAAGGTCAAAGAGGTATGATTGTTGCACCGCCAAAGGCAGGAAAAACAACACTTATTAAAGACATAGCAAAATCAATATCCAAAAACTATCCCGATATTGAGCTTATAATTTTGCTTATAGACGAGCGTCCCGAAGAGGTTACAGATATTCGTGAGTCGATAGAAAATGCCGATGTTGCCTTTTCAACCTTCGACCAGATGCCCGAAAATCATTGCAAAATTACGGAGATGGTTTTAGAGCGTGCACAAAGACTTGTTGAGCAAAAAAAAGACGTTGTGATTTTAATGGACTCTATAACACGTCTTGCAAGAGCATATAATTTAACTGTTGCACCAACGGGACGTACTCTTTCGGGAGGTCTTGACCCCGATGCACTGTATGGTCCAAAAAAATTCTTTGGTGCGGCAAGAAACATACGTGAGGGCGGAAGTCTTACTATTCTTGCAACAGCTCTTGTTGAAACGGGAAGCAGAATGGACGATGTGATTTTTGAGGAATTTAAAGGCACAGGCAATATGGAATTAAAGCTCGACAGAGGTCTGCAGGAAAAAAGAATATTCCCTGCAATTGATGTTGTTAAATCGGGCACACGCCGTGAAGAAGCACTTTTAACACCTGCCGAACAGGAGGCAACGTGGTTAATGCGAAATGAGCTTTCAAAAAACAGCTCCGAGTATATAAACCTGTTAAAAATTGTACGCAGTGCCTCCTCCACGCAGGAAGCGGCACAAATCATTACAAAAACCTATTCAAAAAGATAAATTTACACTGCATCTGCCCACAGATATGTGTATACATTTATTTGTGGGCAAGAAAGGCTGATACTACAATGCATATATGTGAAAACTGTCAGTATAATCAAAATATACTCAATAGAATTAAATCGCAAATCCCCGATGAAACCACAACATCGGATATAAGCAATGTTTTTAAGGTTTTTGGCGATAACACACGCATACGCATACTTTGGGCACTGTTCGACAGCGAAATGTGTGTTATTGATATATGCGAGGCTCTTAATATGACACAGTCGGCAATAAGCCATCAGTTAAAGACCTTAAAAGAGGCACGTCTTGTAAAATCAAGACGTGATGGTAAAAACACTTTTTATTCAATAGACGATGAACACGTAAAAAGAATAATAGAACAGGTGCTTATTCATATTGAAGAGGGTACGGTATAATTAACTATTATACAAAATTATTTGATGTTAAATATATTAAAACTATACGTTTTAAACAAAACGAATAAAATCTTGCAGAATTATTGACAAAATTTCTGTTTGGTGATATAATAGCAAAAAGGCTTTTTTGAGAATATTGTATTTATACTTTATCTCATTAACTAACAAAATTAAAATATGTTTTTCATATTTTACTAATAGCGAGAAATACTATAAAGAAAGGGATATTATTATGCTTACGTCAATGCTTCACAACTCAAAATCGAAGTTATATGATACAGATATTATGTCTTTGTTTAGTATTTCTGTTTTTAATTGACAATTGCATTGTCAATTTTTTTTTGTAAAATCATAATTACTACGAAGAAAGGGGCTAAAAATCAAAATGAAAGCACAACTTATTTTAGAAAACGGTATGCGTTTTAGCGGCGAAATGTTTGGTGATATCAAAAATGTTGTGGGCGAGGTTGTTTTTGCAACAGGTATGACAGGCTATCAGGAGGAGCTCACTGACCCTGCATTTGCAGGACAAATTGTTACCATGACATTCCCATTGGTTGGCAACTACGGCATAAATTTAGAGGATAACGAATCGAAGCATACAAGCCTTAACGCATTGGTTGTTCGTGAAAAATGCAACTATCCCTCAAATTTCAGAAATGAAATGGATATTGACGACTTCTTAAAATCAGAGGGTGTTGTTGGTCTTGAAGGTATCGACACAAGAGCACTCACACGTGTATTAAGAGATGCAGGCTCAATGAAGGGTGCTATTATGCAGGGCGAGCCAACAGATGAAGAAGCACTTGCATTTATTAACACATTTGATAACAAAAATGTTATGATGAGCGTAACCACAAAGAAAACATATGTGTTAAATGAAAAAGGTACAACTCACGTTGCGTTTATTGACCTTGGCACAAAAGAGTCAATTTTAAAAAGAATAACAGATTGCGACTGCAAGGTGACCGTATTCCCCGCCAATGCAACAAGTGCTGATATTGAAAAAGTTAATCCCGACATTGTGTTTGTATCAAGCGGCCCTGGCAATCCAAACGATGCTCCCGGCACAATAGAAACAATAAAGGCTTTACTTGGTAAATATCCTATACGCGGAATTTGTATGGGACATCTTGTTATAGGTCTTGCACTTGGTTGTAAAATTCAAAAGATGAAGTTTGGCCATCATGGCGGAAATCAACCTGTTAAGGATACAAAAACAGGCAAGGTATATATTACAGCACAAACCCACAACTATGTTTTATGCGACTATCCGCAGGGTGTGGAGGAAATATTTGTAAATGTAAATGACGGAACGTGTGAGGGTATTATGCACAAGGAATACTCTGTACAAAGTGTGCAGTTCCATCCCGAAGCATCACCCGGTCCGCACGATACACTAATGCTATTTGACACTTTTTTAAAGGAGGTAAAGTAATATGCCGTTAAATAAATCCATAAAAAAGGTTCTTGTTATAGGCTCTGGTCCTATAATTATAGGTCAGGCTGCTGAGTTTGACTATTCAGGCACACAAGCCTGTCAGGCAATTAAAGAAGAAGGCATTGAGGTTGTTTTAATAAACTCTAACCCAGCAACAATAATGACCGACAGAGGTATGGCAACCAACACATATATTGAGCCTCTTACAATTGAAACAATAGAAAAGGTTATAAAAAAGGAACGTCCCGACTCTATCATAGCAGGTATGGGCGGTCAGACAGGTCTTAACCTTGCCTGTGAGCTATACGATTCAGGCATACTTGAAAAATACGGAGTAAATGTAATTGGTACCTCCATTGAGTCAATTAAAGAAGGCGAAGACAGAGATAGCTTTAAAAAGCTTATGGAACGTACAAACCAACCAATTGCACCGTCTGAAATTGTAACCAACGTTGAAGATGGTATTGTGTTTGCAAAGAAAATAGGCTACCCTGTTATTATTCGTCCTGCATATACTCTTGGCGGAACAGGCGGCGGTATAGCTGAAAATGAGGAACAGCTTATTGAAATTCTATCTCAAGGTCTTCACTTATCAAGAGTGGGACAGGCACTGTTGGAAAAATCAATAAAGGGCTGGAAGGAAATTGAATTTGAAGTTATGCGTGACGGTGCAGGCAACAGCATCACAATATGTTCAATGGAAAATGTGGACCCTGTTGGCGTTCACACAGGCGACTCAATTGTGGTTGCACCCGCACTCACACTTGCAGACAAAGAATACGAAATGTTAAGACAAGCAGCTCTTGATATTATAAACTCAATCGAAATTAAGGGCGGATGTAATGTTCAATTTGCACTTGATCCCGAAAGCTTCGATTATGCAGTTATAGAAATTAACCCAAGAGTTAGCCGTTCATCAGCTCTTGCTTCAAAGGCAACAGGCTATCCAATTGCAAAAATTGCAGCAAAAATAGCTTTAGGCTACAACCTCGATGAAATCAAAAACGCAGTCACAGGTAAAACATATGCATGCTTTGAGCCTGCAATCGACTATGTTGTAACTAAAATTCCAAAGTGGCCATTCGATAAATTCTTTGGTGCAAAGAGAAATCTTGGCACAAAGATGATGGCAACTGGTGAGGTTATGTCTATTTCCAACACCTTTGAAAGCTCACTTTTAAAGGGTATACGCTCTCTTGAAATAAAGCAATACACTCTTGATCACAAGGCCTCAAAGAGCAGAACAACTGCACAGCTAAAGAGCAGAGTTGTTGTGCCCGATGATGAAAGATTATTCGATTTAGCAGAGCTTATAAGAAGAAAATATAATCTTAATAAGTTGAGCGAAATCACAGGTATGGATATGTTCTTCCTGCACAAAATCCAGAACATTGTTCTTGCCGAGGAGGAATTAAAGAAGTATACGTTAAGCGATTTAACATACGATATTTTAAAGAAATACAAGAAAATGGGCTTTAGCGACAAGGGCATTGGCGAGCTTATAGGCTGCGGCGGTGACGAGGTATATAAAAAGCGTATTGAGCTTGGTATTAAGCCCGTTTATAAGATGGTTGATACCTGTGCAGGCGAATTTGAGGCAGTATCACCATATTATTACTCAACCTACGACGAGGTAACCGAGGCTGTACCATCTAACAAGAAAAAGGTTATAGTTATAGGTTCAGGTCCTATAAGAATAGGTCAGGGTATTGAATTTGACTATTGCTCTGTTCATTCTGTAATGTCACTTCAAAAAGCAGGCATTGAAACAATTATAATAAACAACAACCCCGAAACAGTATCAACAGACTTTGATACATCAGACAAGCTATACTTTGAGCCATTAACCGAGGAGGATGTATACAACATCATAGAGCTTGAAAAGCCCGACGGTGTAATACTTCAGTTTGGCGGTCAGACTGCTATTAAGCTTGCAAACTTCCTCGACGATATGGGCGTTAAGGTTCTTGGTACTCAACCAAAGCAAATAGACGAGGCTGAAGACAGAGAAAAGTTTGATGAAATGCTTGAAAAGCTTAACATTAAGCGTCCAAAGGGTAAGGCTGTATGGTCACTTGAGGAAGGTATTGCAGAAGCTCAAAGACTTGAATATCCTCTGCTTGTGCGTCCTTCATACGTTCTTGGCGGTCAGGGTATGGAAATCACAAGAAATGAAGATGACCTCACAAGATATCTTAAAGACGCATTTGAAAAGGATACAAAAAATCCTGTTCTTATCGACAGATATCTTGGCGGACGTGAATTAGAGGTAGACGCAATATGCGATGGCGAGGATGTATTAATACCAGGTATTATGGAACACCTTGAGCGTGCAGGTGTACACAGCGGTGACTCTATATCAATTTATCCTCCTCAACACGTAAGCGATGAAATTGTTGAAAAAATCAAGGATGTAACATACCGAATAGCAAGAGAGCTAAAGGTTATTGGTATGATTAATATTCAATTTATAGAATTTAAAAACGAGTTGTATATTATTGAGGTTAACCCACGTTCTTCACGTACAGTACCATATATAACAAAGGTTACAAATGTGCCTGTTATAGATATAGCAACAAGAATTATGCTTGGCGAAAAACTAAAGGATATGGGTTATGAAACAGGTATTGCACCAATAACAAGCACAGTTGCAATAAAAGTGCCTGTATTCTCTACTGAAAAGCTACCAAATGTTGAAGTATCACTTGGCCCTGAGATGCGTTCAACAGGTGAGGTATTGGGCGTTGGCAACAACTTTGTTGAAGCTATGTATAAGGGATTTGTGGCAGCAGGCATATCCATACCAAAGCCTGGCTCAACAATTCTTGCAACAATAAAGGATATAGACAAGGAAACCTTCCTACCTATGGCTAAAGACTTCTCAAATATGGGTTGTAAATTTGTTGCAACAGTAGGTACAGCTAAATTCCTTGAAGAAAATGGAATAAATGTACAGGTTGTTAAGAAAATATCGGAGGGTGTTCCAAACGTTCTCGATATTATAAGAAGCGGAATGATTGACCTTATAATCGATATACCAAAGAAAGGTAATGATGTTAATTCCGATGGTTTCAAAATTAGAAGAACTGCAACTGAATGTTCTATAACTCTTATGACAAGCCTTGACACTGTTGGTGCATTGGTTGATGTTATGAAATCCGAATATAATTCAGATAACGTAAATATCATTTCATTAGATGATGTAAAATAACACAAAGGGGGGACGCCAACTTGAAAACGTTATATTTGCAATGTTCTATGGGAGCGTCCGGCGATATGCTTATGTCGTCACTGTATGAGTTAATTGATAAAAAGGAAGAATTTTTAGAAAAAGTAAATAATCTCGGTTTGCCATCTGTCAGAGTAAAGGCATACAATATGCAGACAAATGGCATATCGGGTACTCATATCAGTATAAGAATGAGTTCCCCAAAGGACAAACAAGACCAATTTTTTCAAAAACATCATTATATGACGCTTGAAAGTGTTAAAAATGTGATATCTACACTCACTGTTTCGCCTTGGGTACGAAAAAAAGCAACAGAGGTATATACCGTTTTAGCAGGTGCGGAGGCAGTTGCCTCTTATGGCAGACATTCAGCACAAACAATCCACTTCCATTCGCTTGGTTTTTTAACATCAATAGCAAATATTGTTGGTGTTTGTATGCTGATGGAGGAGATTAAGCCTCAAAAGGTGATTGTTTCACCCATATGTACAGGCTATGGAAAAAAAGACACCTACTACGGCAGAAGTGAAATACCTCTTGAATCAACACGCCATATGCTATCCTCCCTTTCTTACTATGAGGGAAATATAGAAGCAGAGCTTTGCACAAGAAAGGGTGCGGCACTGTTGAAGGTTTTTGCCGACAGTGTGGGTGAAATGCCCGATTTGGAAAATACGGTGCGTGGTTGCGGAATAGGTAAAATGTCTTTTGATAAGCCAAACTGCGTTATGGCACATCTTGGCGACTATAAAAGCTCTGTTTTAAGCCATACAAATACCACTTCATCAAATAATGCAATTGTAGAGCTAAAAGCGAATATAGACAATATAAATTCAAATTCAATTTTATATGTCAGAAACGTTTTATTGCAAAATGGTGCAGAGGATGTTTATACCGTTCCCATCTTTACTGCCACAGGTGAACAGGGCATTATGCTTTGCTGCTTGTGTAATGAACATTTTTGCGATGATGCAATGAAAGTTATTTTTGAAAATACCTCTGCTACAAGAATACGCAAGGTACTGTGTAATCAATACGTTATGGGAACAACCTATGAAAAGAAGGAAACAAAATACGGCAGTGTGAATATTGTAAAATCACAAGGCTTCGGGGTAAAAAAAGTAACCCCTACCATAAATGATATTGAAAAAATCTCTATGGAAAGAGATATATCGCCAAATAAGATATATAACGATATTATAAAAGACATATAATTAAACGGGGATGTAAAAAGGCGGTGTAAATTTTACACCGCCTTTTTTATTTCAGTATTTTTTAATCGTTACATATACACTGTGCAAAACAAGCTACCGTCGAAAGCAGGAACACTGCAAAGAAAGTGGCAAGACCAATTATTATTGCAATAGCTGTTATTGAAGCAATAAACTGAATAATCAAGCCCACTACTGCAAATACAATTGCACCCGCACCCGCAAGTGTTATCAGCTGTCGGTATCTGCAAAAACAGCTTTCACCGCAACCGCCTGCACTATTTTGACCGTATATTGGTGTTAATAATATTCCGAGAACGCCTATTAAAAGATATACCCAGAAAATTAAGCCTGTTGAAATAAGACCAAGTGCAAATAATGTTCCCAATACCACACCTGAAATAATGCTTATTATAACTGCAAGATATGCACATTCATTTTTACAATTACACATATTATTTCACCTCCCTATACTGCATAATATGCTATTTGGTATAGTTTGGTGAGAAATAAGTTCTTATACTCTTTTATAGCTTATAAACTGAAAGATATAATCATTCTCGGTATATTCTTCACTTTCCTGATACACCCTCCAGTTTACATCATCATCAAAATTATTAATAAATGTGTCTGCACTCTTTTTTGCATTAACCTTTGTTATTAAAGCCTCGTTGCAATAAGGTAAAAGCAGTGAATATATTTCTCCGCCGCCTATAACGAATACTTTTTTATCCTCATAGTTTTTTAATACCTCAAACAACTCATCAACTGTACTTACCGCAATAACATCCTCTTTAACACAAGCTTTGTTACGGGTAAATACAATATTTACACGATTTTTTAAAGGACGTCCGCCTGGGAACGATTCAAGTGTTTTTCTGCCCATAACAACAACGTTATCCATTGTTGTTTCACGAAAAAACTTCATATCCTGTTTTATTGAAAAAAGCAGGTCGCCGCTGTTACCTATTCCCCAATCGCTTGCCGCAGCAGCAATAATTTTTAAGTTATTCATATACTATTCCTCTCTTAATCATACTTTATTACAAATTCGTCATCATTATTATACAACGACACATCAAAGCTTATAGGTGAGTTTACACCCTCAACAAGACTTTTTAGCACCGAGGCCTGCTTTTGTGCCCATGCAACGTCGGTCGCATATTGATTAAAGCCCGGCTTTTCAGGATTCCAACGCATTTTATACAATGTGTTTTGTCCTGAATTAATATAATGAGCACTAATCCATTGAGCTGCCCCGTAAATTGCCTCATCTATACTTGTCCAGCCTTGTTCATAAGCATATTTTGCACCGCTCTTAACAGGGTCATCATCATATGCACCTATTCCAAAAAGATTATATACCTTTTTTTGGTTGTAGTCAACTCCGCAGGCAAGCTCCGACGTACCGTTTCCACTCTCGTGCACAGAATGTACCGCCAGATATACCTCACTTATGCCGCATTGCTTTGCCGCTTCTATAAAAATCTTTGCTTTTCCTCTTAATATTCCCTTATCGCTTAAATATTTATTTAATCTGTCCTCACTTATGCCATTTGTTTTTCTCAAATCAAGGAATTGATATTTTCCATATCCCGAATTAAGACTTTCATTGTTGATATATTTTGCAACATCACTTTGTGTTGCATTGGATGCATTTGATGTAAATACTGTGGGTGAAGCCTTAAGCTGCATATTTATGGCTTCATTTAGTGTATATTTACTCCTTGAATATGTAGCAGGCATTGAGATACTATTTATTCTTTCCTCAACATTTTGTGAAATCACCTTCGATACCACCTGATCATTTTCGCCGTATACAACAATTGTGAAGCTATCCTCGCATCCATTTTGAGTTGAAGCCGTAATTACCGACATTCCTTCAGATAAAGCTTTTAAATTGCCGTTATTAACCGATACAACACTCTCATCCGAGCTATGCCACATTATAGCACTATTTTTTGCATTTTGCGGATATGTATATCCCTTTAGTGCATACTCCTCGCCCACTCTCATACAATCAATTGCATTTGTGATATAACACGCTCTCACAGGTATATCTGCAATTTGAACATATACTGTGCACGAATCGCTAAAGCCGCCGTCATCGGTTGTGACACTTACCTTTGCACTGCCTGTACCAACAGGCGACACAACTCCGTTTTCGTCCACATACACAACTGCCGTATCCGAGCTTTTGTAGCTCACTTTTTTGTTTGTTGCATCCGACGGCAAAACCTCCGCCTTAAGCGGCTCACTTGCGTATTGGTCTATATAGAAAAGCATATCGTTTCTTGAAAGCTTAACACCGCTTACTGCTCTTATAACATCAACTGTGATTTCTTTTATAACACCATCACACGTAATAGTTATTTTTGCACTGCCGCCCTTATTTTGTGATTGCATTAAACCATGCTCGTCCACCTTAATGACTGATTCATCGCTTGATTTATAGCTAATGTGTCTGTTTGTTGTATTTAAAGGAATGGGTTTAACATTAAGCAGTATTGTGTTTTCGTTTGAGTCTATGTAAAACACAAGCTTTTCATTTTTTACCTGTATTCCTCTACATTCTATATTATCTGTAAATGAGGTGGAATATTCAAAATAATTTTCTTGACTTTCTTGCTTGGTATCTGCACTAAACAGTGTCTGCTCCTGTGCGTATGAGGCTACAAAAGAAGTGCATAGCAATAGTATAAGCAATAATATGATTTTTTTCATTTTCCTTTATCACCTCAATCTGTAAACTTAATATATGTAACTACATCAACAATTCTAACACAAATCGACTTTTTTTTCAAGTATTTATTTAACAATTGGACAAAGAGTAATATTTTTAAATTTTTCATAATACATTATATATACAAACACTAAAAAGAGGAGTAAAAACAATGTACATATCAACAATTCACCATAGCACATCAAGAGGAATACTTAACTTTATGCCGCAGTCACTACGTAAGTATATGTACCGTATAAATTTTGAGGAAGCATATGAAATAAGAATGAGTCTTGGAAAACCGCTTATGCTCTATTACAACGATGGGACATACTACTTAAGCTCGGCAGGATTTCTAACAAAAAGCACTAAAGGTGCTATAAAAATTACACGTCAGCATTTAGATGAAGCATTAGAGCTTGCAACAAAATCCTCGGTGTACGCAAAGCAACAAAACATATCCGAGGGCTTTATAACAATAGACGGAGGTCACAGAATAGGTATTTGCGGAAGCGGTGTTGTAAAGGATGGCACTGTTACATTTATAAAAGATATTTCCACACTAAACTACCGCCTTGCACTTGAGGTTAAGGGGTGTGCAGGTAGCGTTATTGATGAAATATATAAAAACGGAAGCATAAAAAATACACTTATTATTGCTCCGCCAGGTGCAGGTAAAACCACTCTGCTTCGTGATATTGTGCGTGAGCTTTCAAACAAAGGTATACGCATAAGCGTTGTTGACGAGAGAAGTGAAATTGCGTGTTTGTATGAAGGACGTACAAGCTTTGATATGGGAATTAATACCGATATTCTTGATGGAATTGACAAGCACACAGGTATGATGATGGTGCTTCGTTCTATGTCGCCACAGGCTATTGCAACGGACGAGCTTGGAAATAGTGAGAACATAAAAACAATAAAAACTATAATAAATTGCGGTGTAAAAATTATAGCCACAATTCACGGCTTTGATGTTTGGGATATTAAAAAGAGAGAGGATACTTCCTCGCTCATTGACCTGTTTGATATATTTATTGTATTATCGAGGGACACAAAAACGTCCGAATTTAAAACACAAATTATTCACAAAAACGAATGCACATAATATTGAGGGAGATTAATTATGACAAGGCTTATTTTTGCAGTTATTATACTTTTTGTATGCACTGTCACAGGAATGTTTAAAAGCTATAAAATAAAAAGCAGACTTAAGAATTTAGTATCTATAAAAAATGCACTTACTGTTTTTAAAAGTAATATATCCTTTAACGGCTACAATATGGAAAAGGCACTGTATCAGACAGGTGTAAATTCCAATATGAACAGTATTTTTATTGATGCCTCGAGCAAGGTAAAAGCAATGGGTGCTTCAAGAGCGCTAAAATATGCAATAGAAGAAAATTGTGCAAAGATGTATCTTAATAAAGAAGATACACACACTCTTGTACTGCTATGTACACGGCTTGGAATGACCAACGAAAAGGAGCAAACAGAAAACATAGACTATGTTTCCAATATGCTTGATGTACATATATCCTCGGCACGCTATGATGTTGAAAAATATTGCAGACTTTACAGCAGCGGCGGAATTTTAACAGGTGCATTTTTATGCTTGATGTTGGTATAGTGCTATGAATGTGGATTTAATATTTCAAATTGCGGGAGTTGGTATTGTTATTGCAGTATTAAATCAACTCCTGTCACGTGCAGGACGTGACGATATGGCTTTAATGACAACAATTGCAGGTCTTATAGCCGTACTTTTAATTATTATAGAGGAAATAAGCAGTTTGTTTGAAGCGGTAAAAAACATTTTTAATTTGTAGCTATGGATATTTTTAAGGTTATAGGTATTGCACTTATTGGCGGTTTACTGTCGTTATTTTTACGTGAGTACAGGAAGGAATTTGCAATAGGCGTATCTGTTGTGTGTGCAATCATAATAATGTCGTACACTGCCGAGGCAGTTATTTCGGTTGTTAATTCTATTTTTCTGATAACTCAAAAAAGCGGTGTGGATAAAAAATATTTTGAAATAATTATAAAGGTTGTGGGCACCGCCTACATAACTCAATATGGCGGCGAGCTTCTGCGTGACTGCGGCGAACAAGCTATTGCACAAAAGGTGTTTTTAGCAGGTAAAATCTTTATATTGTTTATGACTATGCCTGTTATAGAAGGCTTTTTGGAGGTTTGCATTGAAACGATTGGGTATATTTAGTTTAGGTTTCTTTATATTGCTTGGGGTAAATGCATATGCCACAGAGGTGCCGTATATTGAAGGTGAAAACCTTTTTAACGACGCAGTATCATCAATAAGCAGCGGCGATTTTACGCTAAATCCCATAAAGCTATTGGAGTTGTTATTTTTAAATCTTACCAATGAACTCAAAAATGAGACACATTTTATACTTACAATAATTATAATAGTTATTTTAAGTTCAATAACAAGTGTTCTTTCAAATGCATTGGGTGAAAAAACAAGCGGTGAAGCGGCTTTTTTTACAGTGTTTACACTAATAAGTGCACTTTCTCTAAAATACTTTTCCATTGCACTTGAATACACAGTTAATGTTACAGGCTTAATGTGTGATTTTATTACAAAACTGTCCCCGCTTATTATGATTACGCTTGCCATATGCGGAAAGCCTGCAAGTGCCGCATCGTTTGAGCCTGTGCTTTCGGGAACGGTTTATATAGTTTCTGTTATAATCGAAAAAGCACTTGTTCCGCTTACTGTATTTGGTGCTATTTTAAACGTTACATCAAATATAAACACAAGTATGCGTATTGGCGGCTTTTCCAAGCTTATAAACTCCGTTTCAAAATGGCTTATGGCTGCTATTATAACAATTTTTACAGGTGTAAATGCTATTTACGGCTTAAACGCACCTGTGCTTGATACAATGAGTGCTAAATCAATAAAATTTGCAATAGGCTCACTTGTGCCTGTTGTGGGCACGTTTTTATCCGACACTTTAGAAACTCTTATAAGCGGTGCTAAAATAATGAAAAATGCAACAGGAACTGCAGGGATTATAGCTATAATAGGAATTTGTGCAATTCCTGTTATAAAAATAGGAATTATACAGCTTATGCTCCGACTTCTCGGGGCAGTGTGTGAGCCTGTTACAGATATAAGAATAAGTAATATGCTTTGGGAAATGAGCAGGTGTGTTACAACTCTTTTTGCAATCACAATTATGGTTGCAGTGCTCTTTATTATAAACATTGCAATGATAATTGGCTTTAGTACATAAAAGGAGAACCCAATATGAAAAGCTATATTATAACAATAATAGGTGCAGCCCTGCTTTCCTCTATAGGTGCTATGCTCACGCCCGACAGTATGAGAAAATATGTGAGCGTTATAACAGGCTTTATAATTATTGCTGCAATTGTTTCTCCCCTTTCATCACTCACTAAAATAAATATATTTTCAGGCTTTGATGAGATTTCATCGAACACGCAAAACTATGAGCAGATATATTCGCAATCAGTAGAAAATGCACTTACAGACAGAATAGAAAATGAAATAAAGGAGCGACTTAAAAATGAATTTAAAATTAATGCTGACGTGAGTGTGAATTTACTTGTGGAAAATGAAAATATAAAGAGTATCAAAAATATAACCATAAGCACAGCTACACCCAATAAAAACATAGTAAAAAGACTTATGGAGGTATACAATGTAAACGAGGTAACTGTAAATGGAAAAAAATATATTAAAGAAATTAATACAAAACAAGAATAATCGTGTTTTAATTTTAATAGTTATAATAGGACTTATCTTTATTTCTCTTTTTGGCACTCCAGCAAACGATAAAAATAACACAAGCGAGCCCTCACAGGTTCTTAACGATGAGGAAAGGTTAGAAAAAATCCTTAAGGATATAGATGGTGCAGGTGATGTTAGTGTTATGATAACATACCAGGGAACAAGCAAGAAAAATATAGCCTACGAAAAAAGAAAAAGTACAACCTCGGTTGGCACAGGTAACGAAAGCTATGATGAAAAGGCTGTTATGGATGACGGTACGCCTATGATTATTGATGAGGTGTATCCAAAGGTTAAGGGTGTGATTGTAACCGCTGAAGGTGCCGACAGCATCGCAATACAAGAAAAACTCACTCGTGCAGTAATGGCTGCTCTTGACGTTGAGGCACATAAAATATGTATTTACAAAAAAGGAGGTAATTGATTTGGTTTTAAAAAGAAAGGAGATTGTGGCAGCATCTTTGGTGCTTCTTATAGGAATTGCGGGATACCTTAACTGGTCGTATCAGGACAGTATACAGGTAAGTGACGGTGAAAGCTACATAGAAACAGGCAAAAAGCTTGGCGAGGCACAATATGTTTCGAGTGTTGAGGAGAATGTTGAGGAGAACACAGAAGAGGGTACACAGGAAAACACTGAGGATAGTGCAGAGGACACAGAGAACAGCAAGGAAGCATCAACCGTAGAAAGCGTTGAGGATACGAGCGGAAATTACTTTGAACGCTCACGTATGGAAAGAGAGAGTGCACGTTCAAAGTCTATGGAAATTCTTAACGCAACTGCTGCAAACACAAGCTTCGACGAGGAAATCCGCAAAAAAGCAGGCGAGAAGATAATAAATATTACATCTGAAATAGAAGCAGAAAATCAGATTGAAAGTATTGCTCAATCGAAGGGTTATAGTGAAATATGCGTATATGCAAGCGATAATTCTGTAAGAATAACAGTAAGAAAAGACGGTTTTGGTGAGGAGGACGTAATAAAACTCACCGAAATTGCAACAGATGTTTTAAATTTATCTGCAAATTGTGTAAAAATAGTTGAAGTTAAATAAAAAATCTGTTATAATAATATATATAATACTTTGAATTTGTAAAAAACAGTCCGCAGATTGCACAGTGTATGCCGGACAGAAAGGCTATGAGGGAAAGCACTATGGAAGAAATTAAAAAAGATGAAATACAAGAATCGGTTGAAACTGTTGCTATTCCGGACAAGGAAGCCGATGACGAACTTGATGTAGGTAATGTAAAAATCTCTATGGAGGTTGTTGCAACTATTGCAGGAATTGC
>JAZRPB010000010.1:0-104137 GCA_045649025.1 Clostridia bacterium
CATAAAAAACTCATTGTTTTGACATTTTCTAAATGTCTTGACAAGAACTCTGCACTGTTTACTTTTCAATGTACATTCTCTGTCTTTGCGACAGCTTAACTAGTATACCACAAGTTTTTATGCTTGTCAATACCTTTTTTAAAACTTTTTAAAAAATTTTTAAAAGTTTTTTTCAAAGCCATCTTCCAAAAGACAACTTTGACAGTTTACCACAATTAACACCACTTGTCAATACCTTTTTTCGATTTTTTTCTATCTTTTTTATCTTTTGTGTTTTTTCTTATTATATATATCTCCTCCTTCTATTTTTTTATACATTCTGCCCACTAACGTACATAAAAATTATTTTTAAATAAATACTTTACAAAACCACAAAAAAATTATATAATATAATAGGTATATAATTAACTTTTTGAATTTTATTTTTAGGAGATATATTAATGAACATATTAGTATTTTTAATCAGCATTGTTTGCCGTTTGATTGCAATAACAGGGCACGAGGTTGCACACGGCTTTGTGTCGGATAAGCTTGGTGACCCCACTCCAAGACGTGAGGGCAGATTATCGTTTAATCCGCTTGCACATCTTGATTTAACAGGAACACTGTTGATGCTTTTAACAGGCTTCGGCTGGGCAAAGCCCGTTGCGGTAGACCCAAGATATTACAGAGATACAAAAAAAGGTATGGCACTCGTTGCCGTGGCAGGACCGCTATCTAATCTTATTATGGCCTTTGCGGGGTTGCTTATTTATGCAATTTTCTTTATTATAAATGTAAAGACGGGTGCATTTACTTCATTAACTGACTTTTTACAGACATTTTCAATGTACTTTGCACAAACTAATCTTTGCTTTATGATATTTAACCTTATTCCAATACCGCCACTTGACGGCTCACGTATACTTGGAATGTTCCTATCAAACCGCAGCTACTACAAGCTTTTGCAATACGAAAGATACAGTATGATTCTTATTATGGTGCTTTCTCTTACAGGTGCATTTTCAAGAATTATAGGAACAGGCGTTGGCTTGGTGTTTAATGGAATTATAAATTTATTGAATGTGTTTGTAAGGATGGCTTTGTAATATGAATTCTTTATTGTACAAGCTCGACACATTTGAAGGTCCTCTTGATTTGTTGTTGACTTTAATTAAAAAGAATAAAGTGAATATATACGATATTCCGATAGTTGAAATCACTGCCCAATACCTTGAGGCAATTGAGGGAATTGAGGAGTCGGATTTAGAATACACCTCCGAGTTTTTGGTTATGGCATCACAGCTTTTGCTTATAAAATCGAGAATGCTTTTGCCTCGTGATGAGGAAGAGGAGGAGGACCCTCGTGAAGATTTGGCTAACAGGCTTATTGAATACCAAAAGTTTAAGGAGGCATCACAGGAGCTTAGAAAGAGCGAGTTTTCGTCGAAGTATATGGTGTTTCGCGAGGAGGAGGATATAAAGTTCCCCACTCCCGAATATTCACACATACATTCAATTTCTGCACTGACAGATGCTTTTAACAGTATTCTTTCAAGACGTTTGCGTTATCAACCGCCCGAAAAACGTGCGTTTTCGGGAATTGTGGGCAGAGAAAAGGTGAGCGTTGATGATATGGTTACCAAAATAAAAACAACTCTTGGCAAGAAAAAAAGAGTAGGCTTTAAAAGTCTGTTTCGGTTTGATGATTCAAAGCCCGAAATGATTGCAACGTTCCTTGCGGTGCTTGAAATGATAAAGCTAAACCAGATACGTGCAGATTTTGACGAGAATACAGATGATTTTATAATTGCTGCGGTTAAATAAACCGCAACAAAATATGAAAGGATAAAAATAATGAACAATATAAAATACGCAATAGAGGGAATTCTGTTTGCGGCAGGCGAGAGCGTTAAGGCAGCAAAGCTTGCGGTTGTGCTTGATGTTACAATTGATGAGGTTAAAAACGCAATTACAGAGCTTTGCGAAGAATACAACCGTGAAAAGCGTGGCTTTAACATAATAGAAATACTTGACGGATACCAGATATGCTCACGTCCCGAATATTATACATACATTCAGGAAATATTAGGTGAGCAAAGAAATCAGCCTCTTTCAAATGCGGCAATGGAGGCACTTGCAATTATTGCATATAAGCAACCCGTTACAAAAGGACAGGTTGAGCATATAAGAGGTGTAAATTCCGACGGTTGCATTAACAGACTTTATGAACGTGGTCTTATTGAGGAGGCAGGCAGACTTGACGCTCCAGGCCGACCCATTTTATACGTTACAACCGATACATTCCTGCGTTGCTTTGGCTTGAAATCACCCGAGGATTTACCAAGCGTTAATTTAAAGGATATTACAGGCGATGACCCGCACGACGGACAGCTGGAGATTGAAGATACTGTTGAGGATGGTGTTAGAGAAGGGAGCTGATAATTTGATTGCTTTATATATTATTCTTACTATTTTAGCAATATTATTAATTCTCTCACTATTACCCGCACGATGTATATTTTTAATAAATTCCGACGGAAGCTCAATTGACATAAAATACGCATTCTTTAAATTTCATCTGTATCCGTCCTCAAAAACAGGACGCGGTGTTGTAAAGGACGAGGAAAAGAAAACCGCAAGCGAAACTAAAGCCTCGGAGGGCAAAAAAAATCAGTTTAACATTTTAAGGAATATGCTTGATGATATTATAAAGTATGCAAAAAGAATAATAAAATATATATTTCACAACGCAATAACAATTGAAAAGCTTAATATAAGTGCACACATCGGCACAGGCGACCCCGCAGATACAGGTATTATATGCGGAGGTGCATATGCATCTGTGTTTGGGGTGTTGGGATTTTTAAGTAAGCATACAAAGCTTAAGGAGCATAGCGTGGATATTTCACCCGACTTTGACAACACTGTTATAAGCGGAGGATTATATGCTATTTTACGCACACGCATTGCACATATTCTTATACTGCTTACAATGGTTTTAAAATTAATAGGAAAATACAAAACAATTTCAAGGAGGATAAATAAATGAACAGTAACATTAACCAGATGCTTGACAGTTTAATGAAAAACATTGATGTTATTTCGGAAACAAAAAAGGTAATAGGCGATGTTATATCTATGGACGACGGCACAATAATTGTGCCTGTATCGAAGGTGTCTGTGGGCTTTGGTGGCGGCGGAAGCGATTTTGGCAGTGCAGATAAGCCATCGAGCGGCGGCGGTATAGGCGGCGGTGTTAAGGTTACACCCGAGGCATTTTTGGTAATTAACAACGGAAATGTGCGTCTTATACCTATGGATGGCGGCGGTCCGTCACCGCTTAATAAGGCAATTGATATGATTCCCGGTCTTGTAGATAAGGTTAACGGATATATTAGTGCAAGAAATGCTAAAAGAGAGGGAAAAACCGAGTGATTACACTAAAAGATAAAATTTTGAGCAACGTGGAAAAGCCCACACGTTATACAGGCGGTGAGCTTAATTGTGTTTTGAAAAATCCCGACGAGGTTGATGTGCGTTTTGGCTTTTGCTTTGCCGACACATACGAGATTGCAATGTCGCACCTTGGATTAAAGATACTTTATCACACACTGAATAACCGAGAGGATACATTTTGTGAGAGAGTGTTTGCACCGTGGACAGATATGGAACAGGAGATGCGTACACGCGGTATGCGTCTTTTTGCACTTGAATCGGGCGATGAGATAACGCATTTTGATATGCTCGGCTTCACACTTCAGTATGAGCTTTCATATTCAAATATTATAAATATGCTTGATTTGGCACAAATCCCTGCTCTTTCACAGGACAGGGACGAAACATATCCTATAATATGTGCAGGCGGGCCCTGTGCATATAATGTTGAGCCACTTGCAGATGTGTTTGATTTCGTTATGCTTGGTGAGGGCGAGGAAATGATACACGAGGTTGTGGAAGCATATAAAAACTGGAAGAAAAGCGGTAAAAAGGATAAAAAGGATTATCTTCGTACAATCGCCAAAATCGACGGCATATATGTGCCCTCATTTTATGATGTTGAATATAACGAGGATAACACAATAAAATCAATCACTCCAAATCAGGAGGAAGCACCGCAAACCATTAAAAAGCGTATAATGCCTGATTTTGACAACACCTACGCACCCGATACCATTATTGTGCCGTTTGGAGATGTTGTGCACGACAGAGTTATGCTTGAGGTTATGCGTGGTTGTATGCGTGGTTGTCGTTTTTGTCAGGCAGGGTATATATACCGTCCGTTACGTGAAAGAAAGCCCGATACACTGCTTAATCTTGCAGATAAGCTTTTGACGTGCAGCGGTTATGACGAGATTTCCCTTTCGTCGCTTTCAACAAGCGATTTCGGGGGACTTGGCGATTTAACAAGCGGTCTTTTGGATATTACCGAGGAGAAAAAAATTGGTCTTTCATTGCCATCGTTAAGAATAGATAATTTCTCACTTGAATTGATGAACAAGGTGCAAAAGGTGCGTAAAACAGGCATAACGTTTGCACCCGAGGCGGGAACACAGCGTCTGCGTGATGTTATAAACAAAAACATTACCGAGGATAATATTATGCAGTCCACCTCTATGCTCTTCAAAGGCGGTTGGACAAATGTTAAGCTATATTTTATGATTGGTCTGCCTACTGAAACAAAAGAGGATGTTGAAGGTATTGCAGATTTGGCACAAAAGGTACTCGACCAATATTTTGCTATTCCAAAGGAAGAAAGAGCCAATAACATTAATATTACGGTCAGCACATCAAGCTTTGTTCCAAAGCCGTTTACTGCATTTCAATGGGAGCCGCAAGATAGCAGAGAAATGCTTATTGAAAAGCAAAACGTTCTTAAGTCTGCCATTAAGTCGAAAAGAATACGCTATAATTGGCACGACAACAAAACAAGCTATCTTGAGGGTGTGTTTGCAAGAGGCGACCGCCGTCTTTGCTCTGTTATACTAAAAGCGGTTGAAAAGGGCTGTAAATTTGACGGCTGGGGCGAGCACTTTAACTTTGATTTATGGATGGAGGCATTTGATGAGGTTGGCATAAACCCCGATTTCTACAATGCAAGACGTCGTGACTATGATGAAATACTACCCTGGGAGCATATAGATGTGGGGGTAACCAAGGAGTTCTTTATGCGTGAGAGCGAAAAGGCAAAAATGGCACAAACCACACCGCATTGCAGAGAAAAATGCTCTAATTGCGGTATGGCATCATTCAAATCGGGCGTATGTATGGAAAGGCGGAAAAAATGAGTAACTACATTATTAAATACGCACGTGATGAGCGTGTAAAATACATATCGCATCTCGATTTTGTGCGTTTGTTTCATCGTGCAATAAGACGAAGTAATCTTCCGTTTATGTTTTCACAGGGCTTTAATCCGCATCCCATAATGACTGTGGCACAACCACTGTCTGTTGGTGTTACATCGGATTGTGAGTATATGAGTGTTGGCTTTGACGGCGACTTTTCAAACGAAGAGCTAAAAACAAGAATAAACAATGCACTGCCGCTTGGCTACTCAATTGTTGAGGTTAAAAAGGTTAATTCCAAAAAGGAAATTGACCTTACCAAGCTAAACAGGGCAATATATGTTACGGAAATCGAGTGCGAGGGCGATGTTGATATTGCAAAATTCCTTGAAAACAAGGAATTAAAGGTTATGAAAAAATCTAAAAGCGGTATAAAGGAATCGGATATACGTCCATACATCTACGATTTAAAAAGGATAGATAAAAAAGAAAACATCCTAACTCTTGAAATGTGCATTGCAATTGGCAACACCTACAACCTAAAGCCCGAAACGGTAATTGCTGCAATGGAAAAATATTGCGATGGTTTTAAGAGTGTATTCTTTTTAACTCACAGAAAAGAAATGCTTTTTGGTAAATAGAAATTTAAAAAGAGGCATAAATGCCTCTTTTTAAATTTCTATTAGTTCTTTTGTTGAGCTTGTAAGATTTCTTGGCTTTGAATTTTCTACCACAATTAAATCCTCTATTCTTACTCCGCCCCTACCCTCTATGTATATGCCGGGTTCAACTGTGAGCACGTGTCCTTCTGCTATTATTTCATCACATTTGGGTGAAAGCGAGGGCATCTCGTGAATTTCAATTCCAACGCTGTGGCCAAGACCATGACCAAAATTTTCACCATAGCCAGCACCCGTTATAATATCTCTTGCAATTTTGTCTATATCCGAGCACTTTTTACCGCTCTCAATTGCCTTTAGAGCCTCTTGCTGTGCCGTTAATACCACATCATATATTTCCTTTTGCCACCCCTGTGCTTTTCCCAAAACAACAGTTCTTGTCATATCCGAGCAATAACCCTCAAAAACACAGCCAAAATCAAGTGTTAAAAAATCGCCGTTCTGTATGAGCTTATCCGAAGCAGTGCCGTGTGGCATTGCACTTCTTGCACCCGATGCCGCAATAGTTTCAAACGAAAGTGCACTCGCACCTGCTCTCTTCATAAAAAATTCTAATTCGAGTGCAACTTCCTTTTCACTCATTCCTGTATGTATTTTATTTAGTACATATGAAAATGCTTCATCGCCTATTTGCTCAGCTTGTGCTATTTTCTTTATTTCTGCTTTGTCCTTTATCTTTCGGGGTGCGTTTATTTTTTCGTGCATATCGTCTATGCTTTGCTTTTGGGTTATTACACTCTTTATTTTTTCAAGCTCTTTAACAGTTAGCATTTCACCCTCAAAGCCAAGGTTTACATTGCCAGTTCTTTCAAATGCACTTTTGTAACTTTTGGAAATATCCATAAGCTCAAAATCAGGAGCTTGCTCCTTTGCCTGTATGGTATATCTTGAATCGGTTAATATTATTTGCTCGTTATGTGATATAATAAGCCGTGCATCGGGACTTGTGAAACCGCTGTAATAAAATATGTTGGGATATCCCGATATATACACCGCCTCATTATCCTTTAGTGTATTCCTTAATTTCTCTATTCTGTTTTTCATTTTTTATTCGCCAGATACTCAAGAGCTAAGTTATATCCCTCAAAGCCTAAACCACAGATTTGTCCCACACATTCGGGCACTATAACGGATTCGTTTCTGAATGACTCGCGGTTATGCACATTTGAAATATGTACTTCTATTGCATCTATTTTTACCGAGCCTATTGCGTCACGAATTGCATATGAATAGTGTGTGTATGCCGCAGGGTTTATTATAATTCCATCATACACACCGTATGCCTTTTGTATCTCGGTGCAAATTTCACCTTCTATATTGCTTTGAAAAAAGTCAACCTCAACACCTAATTCCTGTGCCTTTTTTGTGATTTGCTCTTCTAAATCCTTTAGGGTGTTTTTGCCATATATATCTGGCTCACGAACACCTAACATATTCATATTAACACCGTTTATTACCAAAAACTTTTTCATTGTGTTTTTTCCAACTCCTTCATAAGCTCACTCAACAAGTCTTCTTCTTTTACCTTTTTTAATATTTCGCCTTTTTTAAAGATAAGGCCTTCGCCCTTGCCGCCTGCAATGCCTATATCTGCCTCACGTGCCTCACCCGGACCATTCACTGCACAGCCCATAACGGCAACCTTTATTGGCTTATCTATTTTTGCTATTCTTTTTTCTACCTCACTTGCAAGTGAAATTAAATCTATTTGCGTTCTTCCGCAGGTGGGACACGAAACAAGTGTGGCACCATTTTCCCTTAAATCCAGGACTTTTAGAATATCGTATGCCGCATATATCTCTTCAACAGGATTTGCAGTTAAAGAAACACGCAAGGTGTTTCCTATTCCCTCCGAGAGCAGTGCACCAATTCCCACTGCGGATTTTATTGTTCCGCCTCTTAATGTGCCTGCCTCTGTAACACCGATGTGCAACGGAATATCCGACATTTTATTAAATTTCCTATACGTTTCTATCATCATTGGCACATCAGAAACCTTAATTGAAACCACAATATCTTTAAAATTTAAATCATCAAGTATTTCCACGTGTGAAAACGCACTCTCAACAAGTGCATCGGCACACAAGCCGCCGTATTTTTTTAACAGCTCTTTATCTAATGAGCCGCCATTTACGCCAATTCTTATTGGAATTGCACGTTCCTTTGCCATATTAACAACCTGCTTCACCCTGCCCTTATCGCCTATATTACCAGGGTTTATACGCACCTTGTCGACACCGTTTTTCATACTCTCCAACGCAAGACGGTAGTCGAAATGAATATCTGCCACGAGCGGAATATGTATTTGCTTTTTTATATCCGCTACTGCGTGTGCCGCCGCCATATCGGGCACGGCAACACGTATAATTTCACACCCTGCATTTTCAAGCTCTAAAATCTGTGCCACTGTTTTTTTTACATCACGAGTATCGGTATTACACATCGACTGAATTGCAACACGCTCATCACCGCCGATTTTTACACCGCCTATGTTTATAATTCGTTTCATCTTTTTCCTTTCTTTTTAATTGTCCTCTTTTTGTATAACAATATAAAACGTACGCAACACGGATGCTCTGTATTAATTCAATTACTCAAACAGTCAAATTCTGCGAATTTGAAACTCGTAATCTAATTAACACAGAACATCCTCTTGCAGTTTTATATTGTTTTGTTGTATTTACAGAATGGTTTTATTTTATTAATTTTATAATATCATTAAACGATACAAACACCACCAATGCCAATAGCAGCAACATTCCTATTGCGTGCACTGTGCCCTCTTTTTCAGGGGGTATGGGTTTTCTTCGTATTAATTCCACTATCATAAAAAACATTCTTCCGCCGTCAAGTGCGGGAAATGGCAACAGATTAAATACGCCAAGATTTATTGTTAGAAGAGCAAGCAGATTAAGCACGTGGAGTAAGCTGTAGCTTTCTTGTGTTACTGCGTTATTTACCTCCCTAACAATTCCCACAGGCCCCGACATCTGGCTCATATCCGCTTTGCCTGTTATCATATCCCAAAGGGATGAATACACCAGTCTTACAACAAATCTTGTGTTGTTAAAGGCATATCCCCACATATTAGAAAATGTTATATCCTCATTTTGAACTGTTACTCCTATAAGGTAGCGTGTCTGCTTCTGACTTGTGCCTATTAAATTATCCTGTTTTTTTAATGTATCACCATATGGGATAAATTCCTTTTCCTCATTTCTGTTTACTAAAACTACACATTCCACACCGCTATCAAGATAGTTATATATAACCGTCTGCTCTGTTGGCATTATGTTAAAATTAAGCTTTTCACCATCACGCTTTATTGTTATATTCATTTTATCGTCTTTTTCAAGCTTATCGGTATAAAGTGCAATATCGTTGTAAAAGCTTATTTTTTTACCGTTTATTTCTATAATTTCATCGCCTTTTTTTACACCTGCATCTTCAAGATAGCTGTATTTTACCGTGTCCTCAACCACATTTGTTGCCACAGGTGAAAGAGATGGCATCATTAATGCAAACACAACAAAGCCAAGTATTACGTTAAATACTCCGCCAGCGGCTACAACAAGTATTCTTTGCCACACAGGGCGGTTTGAAAACGCACGTGGGTCGTCGCTTGCCTCGTCCTCACCCTCAAATTTGCAGTATCCGCCCAACGGAATGGCTCTTATTGTATACAGTATCGAGTTTTTTTCTTTTTTTATAAGCTTTGGTCCAAAGCCTATGGCATATTCTAAAATCTTAAAGTTAAATATACGAGCCACAATATAATGGCCAAACTCGTGGAGCGATACCATCAAAAGAAAAAGTAATACCGTCACAATCACAGTTAGCATTTAATAAATCATTCCTTCCAATTTAATACTATCTCTCTTGCTTCTTTGTCTGCCTCAAAAATCTGCTCCAGTGTTGGATTTTCTATGTTTTTTACTGTGTTGACTGCATAGGAAATAGAATCAGATATTTGAGTATATTTCATCTTGCCTTTTAAAAACAACTCAACTGCCATCTCATCGGCACTGTTAAAGGTTGTTGGTAAAATACCACCCTCACGTCCCGCCTTTTTTGCTACCTCAAGTGCAAAAAATGTTTCGGTATCGGGTTTTTCAAATGTAAGCTGACCAATTTTTGCAAAATCTATTTCGTTTTCACGCATTGGCAGTCTGTTTGGATAAGTGAGAGCAAATTGAATAGGCAAACGCATATCGGGTGTGCCCAGCTGTGCAATAACCCCGTTATCAACATATTCAACCATTGAATGAACTATGCTTTGACGGTGTACTAAAACCTCAATATTATCTATATCTACATCAAAAAGCCACTTTGCCTCAATAACCTCCAACCCCTTATTAACAAGCGTGGAAGAGTCTATTGTGACCTTTGCACCCATATTCCAGTTCGGGTGCTTTAGTGCATCGGCGGGCTTTATATTTTCTAATTCGTTTCGCTTTTTGCCAATAAACGGTCCGCCCGAGGCTGTAAGCAGTATTTTTTTAATGGCTCTTTTTTCGTTGCCCATAAGCGATTGAAAAATAGCACTGTGCTCACTGTCAACAGGCAATATTTTAACGCTGTATTCACGCGCAAGCCTTGTTACTATATGTCCGCCTGTAACAAGTGTTTCCTTGTTTGCAAGTGCTATGTCCTTTTTTGCCTTTATTGCCTCAATGGTTGGCTCTAAACCGCTTATTCCCACAACCGCTGTTACAACAGTGTCGGCATTTTTTGCAGTTGCACATTCAATTAAACCTTTTTTTCCCGATACAACCTTTATATTGGTATCTGCTAACTTGATTTTAAGCTCGTCGGCTTTGTTTTCATCGGTTACGCACACAATTTCGGGATTAAATTTACGTGATTGCTCTTCAAGCAATGAAATATTGGAATTTGCCGACAATGCAACAACATTTATTTTATCACTATACTCTTGGGCAATCTGCAGTGTTTGTGTGCCTATTGAGCCTGTTGAGCCTAAAATTGAAATGTTCTTTTTCATATATATTCATCCTTTAAAGACTATTGCTTAGTGCACTAAACAATACGTATATAATTGGTGCTATAAATATTACACTGTCAAATCTGTCTAAAAATCCACCGTGTCCGGGGAATATTGTTCCAAAATCTTTGATTTGTGTGTCACGCTTTATAGCAGAGGCACTCAAATCTCCCATTTGAGAGAATATGCTTCCTATGATGCCTGTTATTGCTCCAATTATGAGATATTCTGTTTGCATATCATAAATAAAATATAAGTACAATGCACACAAAATTGTGGTACCAACAACACCGCTTATTGCACCCTCAACGGTCTTATTGGGGCTTACGTGTTCTATAAGCTTATGCTTGCCAAAAAATCTGCCTCCAAAATATGCGAAGGTGTCGGTACCCCATGCACATATAAAGAGCAATAGCATATTTAACAATCCAAATCTTTCTTTAAAAAAGAATATGCAAATAACGGAAATTGTAATGTAGACAGTTAAAAATCCGTTTGCCAAAACCTCGCTATATCTGATTTTTGAATGTTCTTTAACAACAAGTATCATATGTACAAGAATGGTAAAAATAGCAACTATTTCCACTATGCTGTCCCATTTTAAATATTGCGGCATATTTATACAACCATATGCAGTTAGCATAAACATTATTGCACACAAATATCCTACATATTTTACTTTTTTTGATACCCCTGTTGCCAAATAGCATTCAGAAAGCATTATAAGTCCCACTATACCAAGTGCAATAGTAAATACAAGCGGCGGTAACAATAAAATGCCAATAAAAACTATTGCAGATATTACACCTGTTAATATTCTTGTTTTCATTTGAATTTCAGTCCCTTCTTAAATTAAAACGGAAAAGTGGTAGGATGACCCTACTTCCTAAAATTGTCCAGATTGCCATTTTGAAGTTTGGGTGCTGTATCAGGTATACCGTCCCAAGCAAAAAGTGGTAAGATGGGCAATTTTAAACTCCTCCGTATCTTCTGCACCTATTCTGATAATCATATATCGCCTGTCTTAAATCCTTTGGCTTAAAATCGGGCCAGAGCTTGTTGGTAAACCACATTTCTGCATAGCTTACTTGCCAGAGCATAAAGTTTGAAAGTCTCTTTTCGCCGCTTGTTCTTATAAGCAGGTCAACCTCGCTCTGTCCTGCTGTATATAAATAATCGGCAAACATTTCCTCGTTTATATCACCGATTTCTACTTTTCCTTGTTCTATGTCGGAGTATATATTTTTTATGGCATTTAAAATTTCATCTCTACTGCCATAATTTAAGGCAATATTTAAAACAACACCCGTATTATTTTTAGTAAACTCCTCTGTTTTTTTAATCTGCTGTCGCATTTCTTCGGACAGCTCTTTTCTTGAGCCTATTGCTCTCACAACAACATTTTCGCCCGCAAGTGTTTTTTCTGCGTTTATAAGATAGTCCATAAGTAAATTCATTAAATAGTCGACTTCTTCTTTGGGACGTTTCCAATTTTCAGTTGAAAAGGCATACACAGTAACATACTTTATACCAAGCTTGTTTGCCTCGGTTACTATCTTTTTTAAACCCTCTGCACCTGCACTGTGTCCTGCACTTCTGGGAAGTCCCCTCTTTTTTGCCCATCTTCCATTACCATCCATTATTATTCCTATATGCTTTGGAAGACGTTGCGGGTCTATTTCAATTTTTTGCTTTCTTTTAAATATCATATCTTTGTCTATTGCCTTTCTTTTTATAAGCAACCAAAAAACCTGTGTGTTACGAAAAAACAATCCGCAGGTGCGCCGAACGCACCGGCGGATTGCCAACACCAGCTTAAACCTCTAATATTTCCTTTTCCTTATCAGCACAAATACCATCAATTTCCTTGATATACTTGTCTGTTAGGTTTTGGATATCCTTTTCAATGCCCTTTAAATCGTCTTCTGTGACCTCTCCGTCCTTCTTCTTTTTCTTGAAGTCATCCATAGCATCACGTCTTACGTTTCTTATTTGAACCTTTGCTTCCTCGGTATATTTTTTTACAAGCTTAACAAGCTCTTTTCTTCTTTCCTCTGTTAGAGGAGGGAAGTTGAGTCTTATTGCTTTTCCGTCATTTTGCGGAGTAATACCAAGGTCAGATTCATTAATAGCTTTTTCAATAGCTTTTAGTGCTGTTGCATCCCAGGGTTGAATTAAAAGCTGTCTTGCATCAGGTGAGGATATGGCACCTATTTGTTGAATAGGTGTCATTGTTCCATAATAATCAATAGCTATTTTATCAAGGACTGATGCGTTTGCACGGCCTGCACGAATAGTTTTTAATTCGTTGTGATAGCCGTTAACTCTTTTCTCCATTTTTGCTTCTATTTCAGGATAATTTGCCATTTTCCTTTTACCTCCTTATTTTAGTGAGCCGCTTGTGTTGACCAGAGTACCTATGGCATCACCCTTTATGGCTCTAACAATATTTTCAGGGTCGTTAAGTCCAAACACTAAAATCGGCATATTGTTATCTCTGCACATTGATGCGGCAGTTGAATCCATAACACCAAGATTTTTCGATAAAACCTCATCAAACGATAACACGTCGTATTTTTTTGCATTCGGATTAAGCTTTGGGTCGCTGTCGTATACAGCGTCAACCTTTTTAGCAAGCAGTATAATATCTGCCTCCATTTCAACCGCTCTTAATGCTGCGGCTGTATCTGTCGACATAAACGGATTACCCGTTCCGCAACCAAATATAACAACTCTTCCCTTTTGAAGATGTCTTTCTGCCTTGCCTCTTATATATGGCTCTGCAACCGAGTGCATTTCAATAGCGGTCTGAACTCTTGTTTCAACTCCGCAGTTCTCAAGTGCACTGCACAGTGCAAGTGCATTTATTGCAGTTGCAAGCATTCCCATATGGTCTGCTCTTGTTCTGTTCATATTCTCGCCGCTTCTGCCTCTCCAGATGTTTCCGCCGCCAACAACAATTGAAACCTCTGCACCCATATCAACTATTTCCTTGATGTTGTTACTTATTTGTGCAAGCGTGCCCTCATCAAGTCCAAAGCCGTTGTTACCTGCAAGTGCTTCGCCGCTTACCTTTAAAAGCACTCTTTTATACTTTATGCTCATATAACGACCTCCAAATTTTTATTGATATATTACTATCATCTTAATGCTGCCCTTAATGATGCTTATCATAATCTTTGAGCATTCCTCACCATCTTCTTCTATACTCTTGAAGCTTTCATCAACACTTAATGGTGTTGTGCCATCCTCCTCATATTGAGTAAAGTATTCAAGCTTATTATTGATTCTTACGCCGTTCGGCACAAATTTCAAGATGTTTACAGATGAAGAAATTGAAATAGGCTGACCGTTGTTTGCGATTGTGTAGTCAGTAAGCTCTCTGTCTGCATCATCTTCAATACCGTCCTTTGTAACAAATATCTTGTTTTCGCCCTCTACCACACGCACTACATTATACATTGTAGCACTTGAATACGGTGCAGCATAGCCCTGGAAGTCATATGTGTTATAGAAGCTATTTGTAGCACTTGAAAGACCTGTCTTTGGATATCTGAAATCAAACTTATATTTTTGCCATCTGTTTGCTGCTTCTTGAGTTACCTCTGCTGTCCAGTCATATTTCTTACCGTCTGTAAGTGCTCCTTCAAGAACAGGCTTAATATCGTCTTCGTAATTTAATACATAATCAATTTCCTTAATCTGATTATCCTCGTTGGTGCTAAACTGAATTATATCACCAATGCTATAGTTTGCATTAAATACATCCTTTGAGCCTGCCAAAGTGGAAGCAACCTCTTTATTTGTTGCAGATTTTGAGCCTGAATATAGCGGAACCTTTGTTACAAGTGTTTCACCGTCATCACTCACATCATTTGCATATCCGCCGATTATACTGTGCTGTGAATCTATTGTATGCTTTGTACCCAACGATGCATCATCTACTGCATATCTTATAACAAGACCTGCAACCAGACTCTTGTTTACATCGTATGCTTCTACCCAATATTCACTACCTGATGTGAAGTTTGTTGATGTTCTCTTTGCATAGCCTTCGCCGTCTGAAGGTGTTCTGTCGGCAGGAACGTCAATAATTACTGTTGATGAATTTATTGAAAAGCTCTTCTTTATTGTGCTTAATGAATCATCAGGATCTGTAACTGTTGCAGTAAATTTGTTTGAGTTATATGAGAACTCTTCCACAGGCCAGTATCTTACAATTCTTGACTTATCTGTGTTTTCTTTATCCTCTGCAGTTGAATCAAGTGTTATTATTTCTGTAACTTCCTTCTTTGATGTATCAACCTTTATTCTTGCAACCTGTGAATATGTTGTATCTACAGGAGTATAAGCAGGTATTTCTGTTTTGCTCACATCGGAGTTGTTCTTTCCACCCGCAGCTGTTGCAAGACGATTCTTTACTTCAATAGCACTAGTTACCTTTGAACCGTCGATTATAACAGAGCTTGAAATCTTAAGGCTGCTTATCTTTGAAGCATTGTATGAAGGTATAAATGCCTGAACATACGCTACACCCTCGCCCTGATCTTCTGTTACGTTGGCAATGTAGCCGTAAGGAAGTGCAGCCTCTGCAGCTACTGTACCGTAAATTACAGTACCGAGCTTATCAAGATACATTGTTGCATTACTGCCCACATTAACAGTGTAGCCGTTCTTCCTCATATATTGCACACATTTGCTGTCAAGGTTATATTCCTTGCCTTCTATTGATATTTTATCGGAGCTTAATGAAGTTACTTCACCTTTAACTGTTTGCTTTGAAACATACGCACGCTTAACTGTTCCGTCGAAGCTCGTTGTGTAGGTTACTACATCACCTTTTGAAATTGCAGTTGCTTCAACCTCTTTGCCATTTTCCTCAACGTATACTTTTTCATATACATTATTAGGATCAAGAGTTAATGTTTCTGATGTAACAAATGTATTCTGAACCTTATAATCATTACCGCTTACTGCCTTATGAGCAATCATCCAACGATAATCGTTGATTGTTGCCATATCTATTGTTCCGTCTGAACCACTGTCGGTAAGTTCAACATCACCGTAAATATAGTGCTCACTTGTTGGATTTAACAGCTCTGTTACTGCTGCAATTTTACCCATTGGTGCAGACGCAGCTGTTGCATCCTTACCGTAAAGCTCATAACTGTCTGTCAAATTAAGTGTTTCGCCGTTATACACAATTGTCATATTATTAAGATCAAGCTTAATTGTTTTTGCTCTTACAGCATCCTTTTCGTAGTACTTTAATTCTGTACCGCTAAAGCTTACAATGTCTTCATATGAAATTTCATATGTAGTATTCTTTACTGTTTCTGTATCAAGAATAACAAGTGTTTTTACGTCGCTTGCTTTATCTAATGCATAATAAACTGTGGCTTGCTTACCAACATATTGCTGCAATCCCGCAACAGACAGCTCCTTGTAATCTCTTACATCAATTACGTGTTCCTCGCCGCCTGCCTTAACAGCCATCTGATAATCTAAAAGAGAAACTGTGCAATCGTCTGTTTTTATTCCTTCAACACCAACTATTTTACCTTCAAGCTTGTAGACCTTTAAATCATCATTTAGTATTGTTTTATCTGTAAGCTCATATTCGCCCTTTACGTTCTTTTCCATCTTCTTAACTTCAAGAGCGTTGTATACAACTTGAGCAATAACCTGTCTTAAGGCAGGCTCGGAATTTTTCTGACCTGTAACACCCTTTGTTAATTTAAGTTCATTTGCCTGTGTTGTGTAGCCATTTGGCCAACCGCCCTTACTTTCGGCAAAGTCGATATATCCCAATGTACAAACAACCATCTTAAGAGCTTGCTCATATGTAACTTGTTCATCGGGTCTGAATGTGCCGTCATCAAAGCCGTTTATAATTCCCATATCGTAGGCAGATTTGATATTATATCTTGCCCAGTGACCGTCAATATCACTAAACTCTGTAGGCTCTGTTGTGTAGTTGCCGCGTCCTAATGCTGTAACAAGCATTTTTGTGAATTCTGCTCTTGTTATTTTACCCTCAGGTCTGAACGTGAAGGTTTTATCCTCTTCTTCATATCCGTTAATTACACCAAGCTTTGTAAGTGTAATTATAGCTTGTCTATAAGGATTATCGTCCTTAACGTCGCTAAAATCAGCAAATGAAACGATTGATAGCAGGTGTGTCATAATCATAACCGCTGCAATTATCAATGAAATACGTTTTTTCATTTTATTTACCTCCGTTTTTTGAGCTTTACGCTCTTATGTGAATGCTTTATTTGACAAATCAAAAAATACGTGCAGGTAATGTTTTTTGATTTGTCAAACTCGAATCATAAAACCCCGCAGGTTTTTTACAATTCTACTAATAGCAGTATATCATATTTTTCTTATTATGTCAATATTGTATATATTTTTTTAGTGGTATTTATGTATGGTAATTTTTGCACTAAAAAGGATTTACATTGAACAAGTTTGCACAAAGCACAAAGGGCAATCCGTCAGAATTCTTTGACAGATTGCCCTTTATTATTTTACATATTCAAATACCTAACATTTTTCCACACCAAGTGTTACCTTTTCGTCGTTAATGCTCCATTCCTTTGTTGAGCCTATTGCACCATTGGTTACAACATCACGGCATAGAACCTCCGACTTAATATACTCGGCATTTTTATCGAGAATTTGTGCAATTCTGTTGTTGCCTCCGCAGGAAACTCTGATATAGTCCATAACCTCAAAGCCTGCTTCTTTTCTCATTGTCTGGATTTTTGAAATAATCTCTCTTACAAAGCCTTCCTCTATAAGCTCATCGGTCAATCTCTTGTCAAGCACAACTGTTATGCCCTTATCGCTGTTTGTTTCAAAGCTGTCCGATTGCTTTGTTTCTATTAATAAATCTTCTTCGCAAAGCTCCTCATCAACACCTGCAATATTAATTACTAATTTGCCTGTATCCCTGATTTGTGCCATAGCCTTTGCACCGTCAAGCGATGAAAGCACCTCTTTTACTTCGTTAAGATTCTTACCAAAGCGTCTGCCCAGAGTTCTTAATTGAGGCTTAAAGCTGTAATCTGTAAATGAAGAAACATCATCGGTAAATTCAATTGCTTTTACATTTAATTCGTCCCTTATAATTTCGGCATAAAAATCCTCAAGAACTTCAGGAGCTTTAACAAACATAGTTCCAATAGGCTGTCTGTTCTTGATATTTGCACTGTTTCTGCAGGCTCTGCCAAGCACAACAATGCTTAATACCTCTTCCATTTTTGCTTCAAGCTCTTTATTTATAAGTGCTTCGTCATACTCGGGGAAGTCACATAAATGGATTGATTCGGGAGCATCTTTGTCGATACTTCTTACAAGATTTTGATAAATATCCTCACTCATAAACGGAATCATTGGTGCACTTATTTTGCACAATGTAACAAGTGCAGTATAAAGTGTCATATACGCATTTATCTTATCCTGCGGCATATCCTTGAGCCAGAAACGATTTCTTGAACGTCTCACATACCAGTTTGATAATTCGTCTACAAATTCATCTAATGCTCTTGCTGTTTCTGTTATCTTGTAGTCGGCAAGATTTTCATCAACTGTTTTAACAAGAGTATTAAGCTTTGATAATAGCCATTTATCCATTACCGCAAGCTTATCATATTCTATACTGTATTTTGAAGCATCAAACTCATCAATATTTGCATACAATACAAAGAATGCATATGTGTTCCACAATGTACCCATAAACTTTCTTTGTCCTTCGGTTACCGCACCTGCATGGAAGCGGTTAGGCAGCCACGGTGCACTGTTTTCATAGAAATACCATCTTATTGCGTCGGCACCGTGTGTTTGGAGTGCATCAAACGGGTCTACTGCATTACCCTTTGATTTTGACATCTTCTGACCGTTTTCATCCTGTACGTGTCCTAAAACTATTACATTCTTATATGGTGCTTTATCAAAAATAAGGGTTGAAATTGCAAGAAGTGAATAGAACCAGCCTCTTGTTTGGTCAACTGCCTCGGAGATAAAGTCTGCAGGGAAGTTTTCTTCAAATATTTCCTTGTTTTCAAATGGATAGTGCCATTGAGCAAACGGCATAGCACCCGAGTCGAACCAACAGTCGATAACCTCTTTAACTCTGTGCATTTCGCCGCCACATTCAGGACATTTTATTGTTACAGCGTCAATATACGGACGGTGTAGTTCAATTTCATCGGGACAGTTTGATGACATTTCCTTTAACTCTGCAATTGAGCCTATTGCGTGACGCTTGCCGCACTCACATTCCCAAACATTTAAAGGAGTACCCCAATATCTGTCTCGGCTTAATCCCCAATCCTGTATATTGTTAAGCCACTCGCCAAAACGTCCCTTACCAATTGATTCAGGAATCCAGTTAACTGTGTTGTTATTTCTTATAAGGTTATCCTTAACAGCCGTCATCTTTATAAACCACGATTCACGTGCGTAGTAAATAAGCGGAGTATCGCATCTCCAGCAATGCGGATAGCTATGCTCAAATTTTGGAGCATTAAATAATAAACCTCTGCTTTCAAGGTCTGTTAAAATTTCTTTATCTGCAGCCTTACAGAAGGTGCCTGCCCATGGAGTTTCCTTTGTCATTTCACCCTTGGCATCAACAAGCTGTAAAAACGGCAAATCATACAAGCGTCCCACTCTGTTATCGTCCTCACCAAATGCAGGCGCTATATGAACAATACCTGTACCGTCTGTTAATGTTACATATTCCTCACAGGTAATATAATATCCCTTTTTATCGAGCTCTTTAAAATTAAATAGCGGTGTGTATTCCTTGTATTCAAGGTCTTTACCAACATAGTCTTCAACAACTTCATACTCTGTTTCGGGGAAATTTGCCTCAACAAGAGCCTTTGCAAGAATATAGAAAGCACCGTCTGCCTTAATTTTTACATATTCCTCGTGCGGATTAACACAAAGTGCCACATTTGAAGGAAGTGTCCACGGTGTTGTTGTCCATGCAAGGAAGTATGTGTTTTCCTCACCAACTACCGCAAATTTGGCAGTTGCACTTCTCTCTTTTACATCCTTATAGCCTTGTGCAACCTCGTGAGAAGAAAGCGGGGTACCGCAACGTGGACAATATGGAACAATTTTGTGACCTTTATATAAAAGTCCCTTTTCCCATATCTGCTTCAGTGCCCACCATTCTGATTCAATAAAATCGTTATGATATGTTACATACGGATCGTCCATATCTGCCCAGAAACCAACAGTACCCGAGAAATCCTCCCACATACCCTTGTATTTCCAAACACTTTCCTTGCACTTATTTATAAAAGGCTCCAGACCATATTCTTCAATCTGCTCTTTGCCGTCAAGTCCCAAAAGCTTTTCAACCTCAAGCTCAACAGGCAAGCCGTGAGTATCCCAACCAGCCTTACGAATAACCTTTGCGCCTTTCATTGTCTGATAACGCGGAATCATATCTTTAATAACTCTTGTTAAAACGTGACCAATGTGTGGTTTGCCGTTTGCAGTGGGCGGTCCGTCATAAAATGTATAAACCTCGCCATTCCTGCGCCCGTCAATACTCTTTTTAAATATATCATTATCCTTCCAGAACTGTTCTGTCTTTTTTTCTCTCTCAACAAAGTTCAAGTCTGTTGGAACTTTTTTGTACATTATATATCACTCCTTATTTGTTGCCTTTTTCGTAATATCGGTTGTTACCTATTCCTTTTACCGCTAATTTTTGTTTGAGGTTTGTGCCCACATATGAGCCTATGTACTCACCCTTGTTGTTCCTTTGTAATAATCCTCTGATAAAATGAATATGAGCCAAAGTTTAGTATATAATCCTTCACCTGGTCTCTTTTCTTTATATCGTTTGCACTGTTTGCGGAAATTGTTTTCTTTCTGCTCCAGTTAATGCGTTGACCCCTTCTTACAGGAGCACTCGCTCTTTCCATTTTTTCCATTCTTTTGAGTTCTTTTACTGTGTAGAGTCTGTCGGCTTCGTCTTCTTCAGACTCTTCGTTAAACGCTTCGTCTTCTTCATCATCTTCAAAAAAATTATTTATATAATCGTTATTAATTGCTTGTGCATATTCTTCCTGTTCAAGAATTTGTGCATCCTCTTCCTTTTGCTTTTGAATCTCAATCTTTTCCTTTTCGTATCTTTTCTTAAAGAACGGATATGAAAGATATGTCATTAAACCATACAAGGTGGTTGATATAATTATAGAATCTGTTGGTGTTAAAAGATTTATGGTTAAATCATCGGGGTCCACAACAATAGGGTCGCATATTACCTCGAATACTCTTGCGTGGAAAAACAATGCCGTTCTCATATCTGTCCATCTAAATACACATATCAGTGTGATAGCTATTGTATACAACAAAAATGCAAAGGTCTGTACCTCATAAAATATCCTTGCTGATTCAATGTCCCTTACCATTCTTCGCATCATCAGTCCGTTACCGCCAAAGAAGATAATAGTGCATATTACACTTACAATAACCAAAACAGGATAGAAAAGCAAACCTTGAACTCTATCCATCTGTACTATTGCAGAGGCTATAATACTTGGTAATACCGTTAATAAAATCAATTCGCAAAAACGTCTTAAATATAGAAGTTGCATTATTGTTCTCCTTATCTCTTTGTATTTTTTACAGCTAAATTAAATTATAACAAATTTTGTGGAAATTGTCAATAAAAAATGAAAGTTTGGGTAAACAAAAAATCGCCAGAAATGTTTTTTTATTTCATTTTGAAATATTTTTTTAAAAAAATTTGCCAATTATTATTCATTTTTAAAAAAACAGTTAAATTTAACAGCTTATGTTTTTGAAAAACACTCTTTTTACCTGTAAAATGATTAAGAACAAAAGGTTCTAAAAAGGTATATTATATACCAAAAGAAACATTAAAACAGTGAAGGGAGGTAAAAATATGGAAAAGCTGTTTTGTAAGGCAAATGTTCTCTGGGGCAGTGCTGTTGCAATTATGTGCCAGTTGTTTGGCACTCACTGGTATTTGTTTGTGGCATTTATGGTACTTAACGTTACCGATTATATAACAGGCGTTATAAAAGCACGCTACACAAAAACCGAAAACAGCTCTGCAGGCTTAAAGGGTATTATTAAAAAGGTTGGTTGCTGGCTTGTGATTGCAATTGCGTTCTTTGTGGGTGTATCATTTAATGAGCTTGGCGAGTTGATTAAGGTTGATTTAGGCTTTACTTCATTTGTTGGCTGGTTTACCCTTGCCACATTTATTATTAATGAAATACGCTCTAATCTTGAAAACCTTGTGCAAATAGGCGTTGCAGTACCCAAATGGCTCATAAAGGGCTTCGAGGTTGCCTCAAAAAAGATTAGTGATATTACGGAGGGAAAATGAACATTATAGAAACAAATTGGAATTGGAAAACTACTCTGTGTGAAAGAAACAGCACAAAATATATTGTTCTTCATCATATGGCTTCAAAATACGCAACTGCCGAGCAGATAGATTTAATACACAAAAATGCAGGTTGGAGCGGAATTGGCTATCACTTTCTTGTGAGAAAGGACGGAACAATTTACAGAGGCAGACCGTTATGGTCGGTGGGTGCTCACGTGGTGGGGAAAAACAACTGCTCAATAGGTGTTGGTGCAGAAGGCGATTACAGTGTGGAGGAGACTATGCCATCTGCGCAAAAAAAAGCGTTAGCGGAATTAATTATCTATTTAGTTGATATTTATCCCAATGCAGAAATTGTAGGACATTCCGAGGTGGGAGCTTCGGAGTGTCCTGGCAGATTTTATCCGCTCGAAGAATTAAAAAACTGTTGTAAACAAAAAAACGAAAAGGAGCTTACTATGACACAATACGAGGAACTAAAAAATACAATTGAATTGCTAAAAAAGGAAAACGACGAATTAAAAGCACGTTTTAGCGAAAGGTGCGGGTACTTTAACTACATAGACTCAAATATGAATAAAAGCTACGTGCCAACCATACGAAAGCTTGTTGCACAAGGCAAGCTTAAGGGTAACGACAGCGGTGAGTTAATGCTCACAAACGATATGATGAGAATTCTTACAATTATTGACCGTTGCGGATTGTTTAACTAAATTAATTTTTTTACAATTATTACTTGACAAAGCCATAAAAATAGTGTATAATGTTTAGGCTTGCTTTTAAAAGGCGGGCAATCCTTGCCCGAAATAATAGTTTTCGGGACATAAGTCCATAAGGAGGTGCAATGAAATGGCTGAAAAAATGCTTAACAGCTATGAAACAATTTTTATCATTGACGCAACACTTACAGAGGAAAGTGTTACTGCTCTAAAAGACAAGTTCGTGTCGGTTATTGAAAAGAACGGCGAGGTTGAGTCTGTTGATGAGTGGGGCAAGAGAAGACTTGCATATGAGATTAATGATAGAACTGAAGGTTTCTACTATCTTGTTAACTTTAAGGCAGATTCCGAGTTCCCAAAAGAGCTTGAAAGACGTTATAAGATAACAGACGGTATATTGAGATCTATCGTAATCAGAAAAGACGCAGAATAATAGTCAGCGAGGTGTTAGTATGAATAAAGTTATGCTAATGGGTAGATTAACCCACGACGTTGACCTTCGCCAGACTCCGCAAGGTGTGAATGTGGCGAGATTCAGTATTGCTGTAAACAGACGATTTAAAGACCAGAACGGAAACTACCAGGCTGATTTTATAAATTGTGTGGCATGGCGTCAAACAGGTGAATTTATATCACGTTATTTCCACAAAGGCAGTATGATTGCAGTTGTTGGCTCTATCCAAACAAGAAACTGGGAAGGACAAGACGGCAAAAGAAATTATGCAACCGAGGTGGTTGTTGATGAAGCCTACTTTACAGGCTCACGTACCGAGGGCGGTGCGCCGCAAGGAAATGGCGGATATAATCAAGACTTTACTCCTGCACAAAATCCTTCACAAGCTCAAAGCTTTGCCGACGGCTTCGATGAAATGGATTTTGCAGCAATCGACGGAAGTGAAGACGATTTACCGTTTTAATTGATAAAAATTGATAAGGAGGAAAGAATCATGTCTGAAAAGAATGATAAGCAATTAAGAGCAAGAAGACCTAAGAAAAAGGCTTGCTTATTCTGTGTTGATAAAGTAGAGTCTATTGATTACAAAGACACAGCTAAATTAAGAAGATATGTTTCAGAAAGAGGAAAGATTGTTCCAAGACGTATCAGCGGTAACTGTGCAAAGCATCAAAGACAACTTACAACAGCAATAAAGAGAGCAAGAATTATAGCTTTGCTTCCTTTTGTAGCTGAATAATCTTACAAAAAAAGAAGGGAATAGGAAAAAAAGATGCAGAACGGACAAATCGAACTAAAAACAAAGCCACTGCTATGTTTTTAGGTTACCCGAAGGCGTACGTGTGTACGTCGAGTGGTGAGGTTTGTTTGTAGCATAAAACAACAAACTTGTTGTATGATTTTAAAATCTAAAGTTTATTGTTTGCCTTTGGTTTTTTACTCGGTTAATTTTAAAAACCTTGAAAACATCTTGTTTTATGTGGTCTGCGCTTTTTTAACATTCCCTATATATGCCGCTGTGGTGGAATTGGCAGACGCGCTGGACTCAAAATCCAGTGGACTAATAATCCGTATCGGTTCGACCCCGATCAGCGGCAGTTATAAAGAGGTAGATTTTTAAAATCTACCTCTTTTTCAACATAATCACAAAAGAAAGGATAAACCGACTATGACAAAAACAGAAAAAGCAAAGGATTTATTTTTACAGGGCTATAACTGCTCACAAGCCGTTTTGGGAGCATTTTGCGACGACCTTAACATAGACTTTGAAACCGCAATGCGTCTATCCTCGTCATTTGGCGGAGGTATGGGCAGACTACGGGAGGTTTGCGGAGCTTTAAGCGGTGCATTTATGGTTGCAGGCTTAAAATACGGCTATTCCTCACCAAACAGTAAGGAGGAAAAAAGCGAGCACTACAAGCTTATACAGGAAATTGCCGAGGAATTTAAAAAAGACAAAGGCTCTATTATATGCCGTCAACTTTTGCAAAAAAGAAAAGATGAAAAGGAAAGCCATATTCCCGACGACCGAACACCCGATTACTACAAAACACGTCCGTGTCTTGCAATTGTGGAGGAAGCGGCAGGCATTATGGAAAGATTGTTAAACAAATAACTTTTTGTTGGGTAAAAAATAAAATTTTAATAGCCCTTTCTTTTTTCAAAACACCATTACTTACAAATTTTAACTTGACATTAAAAAACATATGTATTATAATATAGTAGTAATATGTATTATCGTATTTTGGGAGGTTTTGTGATGAATTACAGTATGGAAATTGCAGGAATCAAGAGAGACTTACCTCTCTTCCCTATAAATGAAAGCCTGCAAATTGCCGCATTTATTATGTTTGGCGACACTGAAATTACAGTTGCATCAGCCAACGAGCTTATAAAAAAAGCACCCGAATTTGATGTTTTAATTACGGCAGAATGTAAGGGCATTCCGCTTGCATATGAAATGTCGAGAATATCGGGCAAAAAATACATTGTAGCCAGAAAAAAACCAAAGCTTTATATGAGCGACATTGTTAGTGTAAACGTAAATTCAATCACAACCGAAGGAATGCAAACTCTTTGCATTGGCGGAGAAGAAGCTTCACAAATGAAGGGCAAGAAGGTTCTTATAGTTGACGATGTAATAAGTACGGGTGAATCTTTAGATGCTCTGCAAGCACTTGTTGAAGCCGCAGGCGGCAGCATAGTTGGTAAGATGGCAGTTCTTGCCGAGGGCGATGCAATCAATAGAGATGATATTATTTATCTTGAACCCCTGCCCCTGTTTGATAAAGACGGAAATGCAATATGATACATATATTGCGTTTATTTAACAAATAATATATATGAAAACCAAGGAGGTTATACTATGAGCAAATATGATGGAACACAAACACAAAAAAATCTTGAGGCGGCTTTTGCAGGTGAATCACAAGCACGCAACAAGTACACCTACTTCGCATCAGTTGCAAAAAAAGAAGGCTACGAGCAAATAGCGGCACTATTTTTAAAAACAGCTGAAAACGAAAAAGAGCACGCAAAGATGTGGTTTAAGGAAATGGAAGGCATAGGCGACACAAAAGCAAATCTTGAATCTGCCGCTGCAGGCGAGAACTATGAATGGACAGATATGTATGCAGGCTTTGCAGAAACTGCCGAAAAGGAAGGCTTTAGTGACCTTGCAAGAAAATTCCGACTTGTTGCTGCAATTGAAAAGCATCACGAGGAAAGATACCGTGCACTTCTTAATAATGTAGAAACTGCAGCAGTATTTGAAAAGAGCGAGGTTAAGGTTTGGGAATGCAGAAACTGCGGTCATATAGTGGTCGGCACAAAGGCTCCCGAAATGTGCCCAACCTGTGCACATCCAAAGGCATATTTTGAAATCCACGCAGAAAATTACTGATAAACTAAAAAACGGGCATTGCCCGTTTTTTTAGTTTATCCTTTTATCTAACTTCTCACTGTATTCTTTTCTGAATTCTTCAAATCTATCCTCTTCAATTGCTTTTCTTATCATTGCCATAAGCTCATTGTAGAAATACAAGTTGTGCAATACACATAATCTCATTGCAAGCATTTCCTTTGCTTTAAACAAGTGTCTTAAATATGCTCTTGAATATCTCCTGCACGTTGGGCAACCACACTCTTCATCAATAGGACGTGTATCCATTTCAAATTTCTGATTTATCAAATTCATTGTTCCGTTACGTGTGAAGATAAAGCCGTGTCTTGCGTTTCGTGATGGCATAACACAGTCGAAAAAGTCAACTCCCCTTGCCACACTCTCTATAATATTAGACGGTGTTCCCACGCCCATAAGATACCGCGGTCTGTCTTGAGGCATAAACGGCTCAACTGCATCTATTATTCTATACATTTCCTGGTGACTTTCACCAACTGCAAGTCCGCCAATGGCATAGCCTGGTAAGTCAAGCTCGGCAATTTTTTTCATATGCTCCACTCTTAAATCCTCATATATTCCGCCCTGATTAATACCAAAAAGCATTTGCTGTTTATTTATTGTATCGGGCAGTGAATTTAAGCGTGACATTTCTGCCTTGCAGCGCTCTAACCATCTGTATGTGCGGTCACACGATTTTTTAACATAATCATACGGTGCGGGGTTTTCTATGCACTCATCAAACGCCATTGCAATGGTAGACGCAAGATTTGACTGAATTTGCATACTCTCCTCGGGGCCCATAAATATTTTGTGCCCGTCTATGTGTGAATTAAAGCTCACACCCTCCTCGGTTATTTTTCTTAAGGATGAGAGTGAAAACACCTGAAAGCCGCCGCTGTCTGTAAGAATTGGTCTGTCCCAGTTCATAAACTTATGCAAGCCGCCAAGCTGCTTTATAACCTTGTCGCCAGGACGAAGATGCAGATGGTATGTGTTGGATAATTCAACCTGACAACCCACTTCCTTTAAGTCGCTTGTGTCAACTGCACCCTTTATTGCGGCAAGAGTACCCACATTCTGAAACACAGGTGTTTGTATCACACCGTGCACTGTGGTAAACTCTCCCCTTCTTGCTTTTCCGTTTTTGTGTAAAATTTTAAACATATATTTCTTCCTTTTTTCGTTTTTTATATAATGGGTATAAGGTTTAGATGCAACTCTTTTCCTACGATAGTTCGTGTTAAGTTAGGAAAAAATTATTTCTTGAATTTATTTATCCATTCTAAAATCTCATCATATTTCATATCACCCGAAGCAACAGATAAACCAAAATCAACAACATCATCATTAGTACAATTTATTTTTATGCCCTCTGCCTCTAAAAAAGTAAGCATAACATAAACACCAATTCTTTTGTTTCCATCAACAAAGGCATGATTAGATATTAACGAAAATCCAAGACTTGCCGCTTTTTCCTCTTTACTCTTATACAGTTCTTCTCCGCCAAATGTAGCATACGCGTTATTAAGGGCACTTTCTAAAAGTCCAACATCTCTTACACCAACACTACCACCCGTTTCCTCTGCGATTAATTGATGCAAAAGCAAAACCTTTTCTTTGCTTAACTTAATCATTTTGCCAACTCCTCAAAAGCAGGTTTAAATCTTTTCATAATTCTTCTTGCAGCTACATCAATTTTTTCATCATCAGTAATATCAAAGTAGACGCCCGAGTCAACATCAATAAGCAAAAATTTCGGCTTGTTGTTTTTAAATATAACTGCCTGACCATTATTCTCTGCCACTTTGGCAACCTTTGAAAAATTCTGATTTGCTTCCGTCATAGTTGTGATTGTTTCAGTATTTATATTCATAACTATCTCCTATTATTTGTACATTAAATATATCCTACAATTTATATTATATACAAATTGTAGGATATTGTCAACCTATTTCTTTTTTAACAACATTCAACATTCCTTATATAAGGGACAGAGATGGTTTAGATACCCTTTATTAAAGCCTCCCTTGCCTAAAGGCTGTGCCTTATAATTAAATAGAAACAACTATAACAAATTTGAAAAAAATTATTGCACAGCAAGCCATGCAATACAACAAAAGAATAAATATAAAATTTTACATTACGGAATAAATGTAGGATTTTCACTTCTTTCAAGCAAGTAATCTAACGATACGTTAAAATAATCTGCCAATAAAATAAGCTCTCTGTACCCCGCCTCTCTCTCTCCGTTTTCATATCTTGATATTGTATTCTGATTCATATTTAAATCCATTGCAAGCTTTAACTGCGTTACTTTTTTCTTTTTTCTTAATTCCTTTAATCTCATAAAATCACCTTGACAACATTATACCAAAGTGGTATAATGTTAATATCCCAATACGGTATATTACAAAGGAGGTCTAACAATGGGAAAAACAACAAATTGTAAAGTATGTAATAAGGAAATTGCGACAAGTGCTAAAGTCTGTCCTGGGTGCGGTGCAAAAAACAAAAAACCATTTTATAAAAAATGGTGGGTGTGGATAATAGCCGCTATCGTTATTATTGGCGTAGCAGGCACTAACAATACATCACCAACAACCAATAATACAAATCAGGTTGAACAAACCGAAGAAAGCGTGCAGGAACAATCCGCAAACACCTCACAGACACAAGAGCCCGAACAAAAGCAGGAGCAAGAGGTTTCTACCGAATTTAAAAATGCCTTAAAAAAAGCTGAAACATATTCCAACTTAATGCATATGTCCAAACAAGGTATATACGACCAACTAATCTCTGAATACGGAGAGAAATTTCCTACTGAAGCAGCTCAATATGCAATTGATAATTTAAAGGCAGATTGGAAAGAAAATGCACTAAAGAAAGCAAAAACTTATCAAAAAACAATGAGTATGTCTAAAAGTGCCATCTATGACCAGCTTATTTCCGAATACGGCGAGAAATTTACTGCCGAAGAAGCACAATACGCAGTTGATAATTTGGAAAACTAATATTCAATAATATATTCAAAAATAATTGTAAAAAGAATAGGACTTTTTCATATTTTCTAAAGAAGGGGATGTTAAAAAAATTTAACATCCTCTTCTTTTTTTGTCGAGTTTTGTTACATGCTGATTACAACTTTTAAAAATAAATGTAAATATTTTTGATATTAATGTTGCAATTTTGTAATATTTGTGATATAATACCTTTTATAGTGTGATATTTTGACACACTTTTGTAATATAAACACGTATATTTTACGTACAACGAAAGGACGACAGATAAAGTGAATCTGATTATATTTGGCAGATTAGAGCGTGATATTTGCGTAAAAAGCATATTGGAGAAAAACAATACCGAGGTACTTCGTGCAATAATAAACTTTGCCGAAACAGAGGGCGTAACAAACAACAGTATTCGTGAATACGTTTCTGTATTGCTTGCTAACGACGATAATATTATTTCAAGCCTTGCACAGTCGGGAAAGAAAATTGGCGACGAGCTTATGAAGATTGCCGCTATGGATATTGATAAAATCTTTAAAAAGCTTTTTCAAACACAAATTAAATATTCACCATCAGGTAACGACACAGGCTTCTGCGACGAATATATAGCATCAATCAAGTCTATGACGGAGTCGCAATCACCCGAGGAGCTTTTAGAAAGACTTATATATCACTACCGCACATTAGGTAGCGGTGTTCTTTCTAAATTCATTGCGTTTAAATATAACGGCGTTCTGCAAGGTATAAGCAAGCTTGATAATGTATCGTTCGACGACCTTATTGGTCTTGACTACCAGAAAAAGATACTTATAGATAACACTAAGGCTCTTATTAAAGGCAAAAGGGCAAACAATGTATTGTTGTTTGGCGACAGAGGCTGCGGAAAATCATCCTCTGTTAAGGCTTTGCTTAGTATGTTCTCAAAAGACGGCTTAAGAGTTATTGAAATACCAAAGGCCTATATTGCAGATATTCCTGCAATAAGCAGTGCACTTAACGATAAACCAAATAAGTATATACTGTTTCTTGACGACTTGTCGTTTGAGGCAGGCGATACAGACTATAAGGCACTTAAGATTGCAATGGATGGTCAGCTTCAGGCAAATGGCGACAATGTGTTAATATATGCAACGTCAAACCGCCGCCATCTGATTAAAGAAACATGGGCAGATCGTGAAGGCGGCGATATACACCGCAATGACCATATGCAAGAAACTCTTTCTCTATCGGAAAGATTTGGTATAAGCCTTGTGTTCTCGTCGCTTAATCAAAAGGAATATTTAAACATTGTTGGTGAAATATTAAAACGTCATAATGTGGAAATGGACGACGAAATTAAGCAAGCTGCACTTATGTGGCAAATGGACCATGGTACAAAGAACGGCAGATGTGCAAATCAGTTTGCCGCAAGCTATCTTGCAAAATTAGAGCCACTGTCCTGATAAAATTCAATAGCCATCAGTTTATTAAAGGCACTAATCGCTAATATGTGGAACGGAAAATGAAAAAATGATTAATAGAATTTTAAAAACAATACTTGCTCTTGTGCTTGCACTTTTTGTTGTTACTGGCTATGCGTATGCACAAAACGTAACGCTCACAAAAACAGACACACAGCTTATATATAACAGCGAGAACAAAGGCACATACGTTTTATTAGGCTTTAAAGACACAAAATTGGAGCTTTGCCGTGTTATGAGCTATGCAGACAATGCATACACAACATCCCTTATAGACGGCGAATATACGCTTATGCTCTGCAACATTAAAAACGATGAGTTCTTTAATATACAAATAGAAGAATATGTTGCACCGCCAATAGAAAAAGAAGAAAACACAGTCTATAATCCAAACGACTATCCAAAGGATACATACGAAAGAGCATTAGATGCTTACTTCGCTTTTTCAATGATAGAAAGCGTTTTTCAAACAGCAGTTGACGGCGATATAGGTTATAGTGTTACATTTGCCAACCAGGGCAAAATGAAACAGGAATATATTAATGGCGACGTACAAATTATATCCACCTCTGATGTGTCCACCTCTGTTCTTAATGCAGATGCAGGCGTGCTAAAGCGAGGTGATGTGGTGTATTTCCACAGAAAAACAGACGGCACAATTAAGAGCATATCACTTCTTATGCGTCCGCCTTTAACCGATATTGTAACCTCTGCCACAAACTACGGCACAAGCTTTGAGCAGCTTTTCAGCCGTAATGGATTTGTGGGTGCAAACAATCAGTGGAGCGTGCTCCAATACGGAAACAAAGCCCTCGACGGCAAGGGTGTTACACAATACGCCTTTGGTGTTAGCGGCTACAAAACACAAAATACACTTTATCTTTTAAATAAAACAGGCAATACTTCATTAGCGTCGGAGATTTTTATGAATAAGAATGCATCTGTTTATGTGTGTGATTTAACTGCTAAAAAAGGAATAGAAGCAGGTGATATTTCATCAATTTATTCAAATATCACCCAAAAGCAATTCTTTGATGGAGGCACAGTATCCTTTGATGATACAAGCTATTCATATGCATTGGTAAGATTAGTAAACGGCATTGCCGTTGATATTGCATACTATATTTATTAATTTAGGAAAGGAATTTACATAATAATGATTTTTTCAAAAAAACTTTTATTGGGTGTGTCGGCACTTATGATATTTTCTTCAATCACAGCTGCCGCATCACCTATAAGCGTTAGATTTGATGCCATAAATAACAACTATGCAGAATATGTGGAGTTTGCAACTGCATCTCCTATGGTTATAGACGATACAACTATGGTACCCACAAGAGATTTTGCTAAAAAAGCAGGTATGGAAATTGAGTGGGACCAGACAACACTTACTGCTCTTGTAAGCATTGACGTAACCAAAAACGAGGAACAGCCTATTGTACAATATGGCAAAGCACTAATGGAGAAGGTGAGTGACTACGGTCTTGATATTACTCCAAAGGCTTTATGTGCATCATTGCAGGCAAATAACCCAAGCTGCACAATGAGGTATGTTTTTACCGACAAAGAAGGAGACGAGGTATGTATAGGTAAAACCATAAATATGGGTACTGCACCCAGATTTATAGACGGCGATATTCTTGTTACACCGCTTCGTGCAACTGCAAATCTGTTCGGACTTGATGTTGAGTGGCTTGCAGATGTTATGACGGTGGAGGTTTCAATTCCCGACGTGGTGGTTGCACCTATGAATGTTCAGATAATACCTCAACACCAAAAAGCTCCCATTGTGGAAACAGTTTCAAAAACAGTACAACCAAACGACCCCGTTCCCGAACCAACAGGCGATAAATATCTTGGCAGATTTAAGCTTACACACTACTGTGCTTGCTCTAAATGCTGCGGAAAATGGGGCGGTAACACCGCCTGGGCAGGCAGACTTGTACCAAACAGGACAATTGCCGTTGACCCCAAGGTTATTCCAAAATTAAGCTGGGTACACATTGATGGCTATGGTTTAAGACGTGCCGAAGATACAGGCGGAGCAATAAAGGGTAACCGTATAGACGTTGCTGTTTCATCACACTCCGAGGCGTTAAGATTAGGCGTGGTTTACAAGGATGTGTGGCTAAAACAATAACATTTAATTTGCAAAAAAGTATTGACATATACAACATAACGTGATAATATATTATATAGGTAGAGGCGCATTACTCATCAGTAGCCTTGTGTAGACACACAGAATGTTGCACAAGCAAGGTGAAAGGGACTAATGCCGAAGTGTTACTCCTCTGTGGGAGTGTATGCTGGGTATGCTGTGAATAACAGTATAACTGTCATCATTAAATGATGGAGTGTTATCGCTTAAAAAAGAAATTATAGGCTATAACCTCTTTATTATCAGTATATGATGGGGAGCTATCGCATATATTTTCGTGTGAATTTATAAGCAGTAGACTCTTTAATTGTTTCTACTGCTTTTATCGTATAAAAAGGGAGGAAGAAAAATATGAAAGAAAATTACACAATCGGAATTATAGGTGCAACCGGTATGGTTGGTCAGAGATTTATTACTCTTTTGCACAACCACCCCTGGTACACAATAAAGGTGCTTGCAGCATCACCAAGAAGTGCCGGAAAAACATATAAAGAAGCAGTTGGCACAAAATGGGCAATGGACGAGGAAATACCCGCAAGCATTGCAGATATGATTGTTATGGATGCAACAAACGATGTTGAAAAGATTGCATCAATGGTAGACTTTGTGTTCTGTGCCGTTGATATGAAAAAAGACGAAATCAAAGCATTGGAGGAAAGATATGCAAAGGCAGAGTGTCCTGTTGTTTCCAATAACTCCGCTCACCGTCACACTCCTGATGTACCTATGATTATTCCTGAAATCAACCCCGAACACATCGAAATAATTTCATCACAAAGGGAAAGATTAGGCACAAAGAGAGGCTTTGTTGCAGTTAAGTCTAACTGTTCATTGCAATCATATCTACCTGCAATGGCTGTTATAAACGAGAAATATCCAATAGACCGTGCACTTGTTACAACATATCAGGCAATTTCAGGTGCAGGCAAAACCTTTGAAACATGGCCCGAAATGGTAGATAACCTTATCCCCTACATAGGCGGAGAGGAGCTAAAATCCGAGGTTGAGCCAAATAAGATTTTAGGTAAAATAGAAAATGGCGAAATTGTGCCGTCAACACAGCTACAAATAGAGTGTCAGACATATCGTGTGCCTGTATCGAACGGTCACAGTGCTGCTATATTCTTTACCTTCAAGGATAGTGCAAATAAACCGTCAATTGAGGAAATCGAGAATATGTGGAGAGAGTTTAAGGGTGCTCCGCAAGAGCTTAACCTACCTCACGCACCAAAGCAGTTCCTTCACGTATACACCGAAGCAGACACTCCCGACCAACCGCAAATTAAGACTGCAAGAGATGTCGACGGCGGTATGGCAATTTCGTGCGGACGCTTAAGAGAATCAACACAATACGACTATAAGATGGTATCTATGAGCCACAACACCTTAAGAGGTGCTGCAGGCGGTGCAGTTCTTTTAGCAGAGTTATTAACAGCAAAAGGATATATGGATTAATTAAAGCATTTTGTAAGCTTGGTGAAAGGAAGTATTAACTTGATAAATCAAGTTAATACTTATGGCTAATTTTATTGCACCGCCGAGGTTTTCGCACCATAAATGGTACGAAACGGCGATGTGCATAATTTCCATTATACGCCTTATCAGCCCACGATAACAGGTGTATAAATTTTAATATATTTCTTGTGGGCAGAAAGGCTATGGAAATTAAAATGACTAAAAAATTACCATTTACCGGCTCGGGTGTTGCAATTGTAACACCGTTTGACGGTTACAAAACAAATTATGACGCTTTGGGCGAACTAATTGAATTTCATATTCAAAACAACACAGATTCAATCATAATCTGCGGAACAACTGGCGAAGCATCAACAATGCCCGATGCAGAGCATTTAGCAGCTATTGAATACACTGTTAAAAAAGTTAACGGACGTATTCCTGTTATTGCAGGCACAGGCTCAAATGAAACAGCTCATGCAATAGAGCTTTCAAAGAAAGCAGAGGAATTGGGTGCAGATGCACTTCTGGTTGTTACACCATACTATAACAAGGCATCACAAAAGGGCTTGGTTGCACACTTTAGTGCTATTGCAAATTCTGTATCAATCCCGATTATACTTTACAACGTACCGAGCAGAACAGGCGTTAATATTCCTATTCCTGTTTTAAAGGAGCTTTCAAAGCTTGAAAACATTGTTGCAATCAAGGAAGCAAGCGGAAACATAAGCTACACCGCAAAGGTTGCCGCAGAGGTGCCTGATTTATATATCTATTCAGGTAACGACGATATGATTGTTCCTGTAATGTCGCTTGGTGGTAAGGGCGTTATAAGCGTGCTTGCAAACGTTATGCCACGCCAGACACACGATATGTGTGCATCATACCTTAACGGTGAAACCGAAAAAGCAACCAAACTGCAGCTTGAGTTGCTCGATTTGGTAGATAACCTGTTTATTGAAGTTAATCCGATACCTGTTAAAACTGCTCTTAATCTTATGGGCAAAAATGTGGGTAATTTAAGATTACCGCTATGTGAAATGGAAGATAAAAACCTTGCATCTTTGAAGGCTTGTATGCAAAAGCACGGACTTATCTGAAAATTAGGAGGAATACTCTGTGATAAAAATTATTATGAACGGTTGTAACGGCAAGATGGGTCAGGTCATTTCCCGACTTGTTGAGGAAGATGACGAATGCGAAATAGTTGCTGGTATTGATATAAACACCGAGGAAAAGAACTCATATCCCGTTTTTGCAAACCCGTTTGACTTTAACAGCGAGGCAGATGTGATGATAGATTTTTCACATCCGTCTTGCTTCGAGAACGTATTGAGCTATTGCGAAAAGAGAGCATTACCTGTTATTATCTGCACAACAGGCTTAAGCAGTGAGCAAAAGTCTATGATGAGCGAGGCTGCCAAAAAAACACCTGTTTTCTTCTCGGCTAATATGAGCCTTGGTATAAACCTTATAATTGCACTTGCAAAAGAGGCAACAAAGCTTTTAGAGGGGAATTTTGATATTGAGATTGTGGAGCGTCATCACAACCAGAAGATAGACGCACCGTCGGGCACTGCTCTTGCAATTGCCGACGCAATCGACGAAACCCTATCCTACCCTGCCGAGTATGTGTACGACCGTCATTCTGTAAGAAGAAAAAGAAAACCAACCGAGATAGGTCTGCATGCAGTACGCGGCGGCACAATTGTTGGCGATCACGAGGTTATTTTTGCAGGCACCGATGAGGTAATAGAGCTAAAGCACAGTGCACACAGCAAAGAGGTGTTTGCAGTGGGTGCTATAAAGGCTGCAAAGTTTATGTGCGGTAAGCCGAACGGAATGTATAGTATGAACGACCTTATTAGTGCAACGTTAAGCTGATGTATAATTATAATATTTTTCACGAAGAAATTATGCAATCTTTAATAGATAGCGTAAATAACAACAAAACCTCAAATGCATATATTTTTGAAGGTCATAAAGGAATGTATAAACACGAGTGCGCGCGGCTTTTTGCTGCCGCACTTACTTGTGAGAGCAATAATGCTCCATGCGGTGTGTGTCATAATTGTACGCTGTCTTTAGCGAATACAAATTCCGATATAAAGCTCATAAAAAAGCCAAAAGACAAAAAAATAATAGACGTAGAAACAATAAGAACTGTAAATTCCGACGCATATATCCGTCCCTTTGCCTCAAAGCGTAAGGTGTATATTATAGACGATGGCGACGCAATGACTGTGGAGGCACAGAATGCTTTTTTAAAAACCTTTGAAGAGCCGCCCGAGTATGCTGTCTTTATTATAGTGGCACAAAGTATCGATAATCTTTTACAGACTATTATATCACGTGCCGAGGTTATAAAGTTTACACCTGTGAGCAAGGAGCGTATTTTAAAATATATTCGTGCAAAATACCCCAATGAACAGTATAGAGAGGTGTTTTTGCAAAACTACTGCGAGGGTATACCCGGACGTGTGGACGAGATTGTTGCAGATACCGACTTCGACGATTTGCGTTCACAAAGTCTGCAGCTTCTTCCAGCATTGTTAAGTAAAAAAACGCAAAGTGCATTTGAAATTGAGGAATATATAAATAAAAATTCAGATAAAACTCAAATGATATTTGATTTTTGGATTTCATTTTTAAGGGATTTATTAGTATTGGAATGCGGTGCATTCGACAATTTAATAAATGTTGATAAAATGAGCGAGATTAAAAGCATATCTCAATCAGTGTCAGCTCCAACTGTTACACTTGCATTAGACACAATGTTTGAAGGAAAACGTATGATTGATCGCTATGTTAAGCCTTCAGCTGTGGCACTTCGGTGTGCATTGCTTATTAAATAAAAAAGTCGCTATTGTGACTGTTGTTCGCACAGCTCACTTCTATAAGTAGACTTTTTTGTAATTTGGGAAATTACAACTTAAAAGTAGTAATTTCCTAAAAGATAAAAAAACAGCAACATAAAGGGGATGTTAAAAAACATCCCCTTTATATTTTATATTCACATTTTACACAAGCAGTAATTACTGTTTCTTTTGGGATTACAATTGCGAACACATATCCTTAAAACTGCCGCAAATTGTAATTTATGTATTAATATGTATACATAATTTTTAGGATTAGTAAAATGCATACTATTATTAGTTTTACATTTTGGTGTTTTTAAAACACTTTATCCCAAAACTTTCAAAACATACGCCATAATAGTCTTTGTGTATTCAACAAACTTATCACACTCAATATATTCATTGGGCTGATGGGCTCCGCCGTACTTGCTGAAATCACGACCTGCACCAAATGCAAAGGCACGGCTGCTTCCGTACTTTGAAATAACAGAAAGGTCGGAAAGGCACGAGCCGCACACAATAGGCTCACTTCCGGTTGCCTCTCTTGCAGCCTCCAGCATAAGCTGTATATCCTCACTGTCGGGCTCGCAAAGAACATGGTGGAAGAATCGTGTTGCATTCTTAAATCCGTCGCCAACAATTCCAAGCGGTGCAAGGCGTTCATCTAAAATCTTTTCAAGCTCCGCAAATTCAGCATAAATTTCTTCTTTGGTTTTGTCGGTATAATAAACGAAATATACTTCACCCACACCCAAATCCATTCCATTGTTTCCGGCACGAACACCCATATATCTTAAAGCAGTGTCGGGGATAATTGTATTGGCATAGAATTTGTTGTTCCTTAATTCATTTCGGCGGTTTTGGGCAAATTGCTCTATAACCTCTAAAATTACTGGCAAAGCCTGTGCTGTTGTTTTAGCACTGTCGACAGTGTCTTTAGTATGATAAATGTATTTAACTTCACCGCCGCCAGAGCCACAATGCCATATTTGGTTTTCTCTTCCGTCCATACTCACAATTCGCTTACTGGGTGTTTTTAAAACCGCAGCCAACGAACCGTGTGAGCCTCCGTATTCCTCATCACAAAATGCCGAGAAAACAAGATTAGCCTTTGGAGTAAATCCTTCTTCCTTTAAAAGCTTTATAATAAAAAGAATTGTTGCCAAAGCATACTTATCATCGCAGGCTCCTCTGCCAAAAATCTTTCCATCTATTATTTCACCAGAAAGCGGATCGCTTTTCCAGTTACCGGGATCTCCTATTTCAACTGTGTCTGTGTGTGCCATAAGCATAAGCTCATTTTTATCTTCCACACCCTTCCACACAGCAGAAACATTATATCTGTTTTCCAGACCACGACCCTCCATATAATCAGGATGCTTTGTAAAATCAGGCAAATCAAGCGGCGAATATATTTCGGTTTCCAAACCAAACTCGCAACACATATCGTATATGTGTTTTGCCATCTTTTCTTCGTTACCGTAACTTTTAAAACTTTCAGAATTTATTTTGATAAAAGAACTCAACAGCTCAAACAATTCGTCCTTTCTTTCATCAATTAAATTTAAAATGTAATTTTTTTCCAATGTATACACCTCCAAAAACTAATACCTATAAACTTGTTTAGTAAATCTATATGGCTGTAATTTTTACAGCTATATAGATTTACATTTATACATTTTTAGCATCCATATGATTCTTCATCACACAAAATTGTTACGTCAGGATGCAGCTTTAAAAATGTTGATGGATTTGATGTTTTTATCTCATCTGAAAGAAGGTCTTTTATAGCTTCCTTTTTTGATGCACCGTTTGCAAGAAGAATTATCTTTTTTGCACCAAGAATTGACGCCATACCCATTGTTAGTGCGTGCCTTGGCACATCATCAGCACTTTCAAAGAAACGTGAGTTTGCCTCTATTGTATCTTGGGTAAGTCCTGTTTTATGTGTTGGTGCAATTAATGCTTCATCAGGTTCGTTAAATGCAATATGACCGTTTCTGCCAATACCCAAAACCTGAATATCTATTCCGCCTGCATTTTTAATTGCCTCATCATACGCCTTACATTCTGCCTCGGCGTCTTGTGCTTCACCATTTAGAAGATGTGTGTTTTCCATCTTTATATTTACGTGATTAAACAAATTCTCGTTCATAAAATAACGATAGCTCTGATCGTTGTTGGGGCTTATGGGATAGTATTCATCAAGATTATATGAAATAATATCTTTAAAACTTATTTCACCTTTTTTATTCATCTCTATAAGCTCTTTATATGTCCCCGTAGGTGTTGAGCCTGTTGCAAGACCCAAAACAGAGTTTGGCTTATTTTTTATTTGCTCTGCCATAATTTGGGCAGCTTTTTTTGACATTTCTTCATAATTTTTACATACAATAAATTTCATTCTTGTTTCACCTTTCAGCATTAATTGTTATAAATTTTTATGAGATTTTTTTTAGTTATATTACTTTTTGTAATTTTTCATCACAATATACATTGTACCACAGTTAAATTAATATTGCAATAATTTTTTTAAATTTTCGCAAAATTTAAAAGTGAGAATAATAAAAGCAATAGTGTACATAATAAAGATGTGTCGCACGGGCACAACAATTTTTCCATTTCATACTTTTATACGCCTTATATGCCCACAAATAAGTGTGTATAAGTATACGTTTTGTGGGCAGAAAGGCAAAGGGAATTTAGTTATGAGCGGTTGTTGTAATTCAAGTCCTAACAAAAGCATAAGATGTTCAGTTACACAGTGTAAATATCACTGTAATTCAAAGGATTACTGTTCTTTGGAAAGTATACAGGTTGGCACACACGAAGCAAATCCAACTATGATAGAGTGCACAGACTGCACATCTTTTAAATTAAGAGACTAAAAAAATGAGACTTTTATGAGGTGTACTCATAAAAACAGTTAAAGGTCGCGGTGAATTTCACTGCGACCTTTATTCGTTAATAACATTTTTTAAAAAAAATAACGCATACGGGATTGTGTGTATAAATTCGTTAGGTGCAAGTTTACACACATACCCTTTTCATTAAAGAAACGGTAATTTATTTAATATTCAGTTTTGCAAGCTAAATTTTACATTCTGTGATATATCAAAGATAATAAGTTTATCTGTATTAAGATTTTCTTTGTACATATCCACAGCTCTCACAGTATGGTTATTATAGGTTGTGTAATAGTAAATACCCTCATCTGTATTACAACACGAAGAATAATTTGTTATCTCATAACCGTCCCCTACCATTACACACCCTTTTTGCTGATATACTGAATACAAAATATGAAAAAACTGATTTACTGTTTCCTCCTCACTGTTGCCATATACCGAATTAAGCTTGGTAAAGCTTGCCCTAACAAATCTCGACATCGACGAGAGGTCCCCTGGTATTCCAATACCGCCCATTCCTCTGCTGTATGTTTTTAGCTCAATTTTATCAGAAAATCTGTTTTGCGGCTCTTTTGGTGATACATTTATATAATTTGACAAATTAAACATTTGAATATCAAAGGCGGGGTTGTTTGTTAAAACTCCCACAGGATTTTCATACACCTTTAACCCGCTGTGTGTCTGCTCAACAGTTAAAGACTTTTCCCTGTCTGCAAGCAACCAATGCAGAGGTGTTGGTGGTAAATCAGCACTTATTGGCTCATCGGTAATATTTATTTTGTAAAGTAGTGTTTTAGCTTCATTTATGGTGGCACATTGAGATAATATCCACGGTATAAGCTCAAATGATGCCACATTATCTTTATTGGGAATACATTTTTCATACTTTGCGTTATCTGGAAAATTTAACCCTGCAATACTTAATCCCATTTCATTTGTGGCATCAAAATATAACGGATACCCATTATACGGCAATGCCATGCCTATAACTGCATAATGCTTTTTTAGTACCTTTCCGTTTAAAAAACAAAAAGGAAAAAATCTGGGTGTTATAGTAACCTTTTCGCCAAAGGTGTGCTCATAGTCCAGATTTCTTCCAAAATAAAAGTTTTTATTTGTTACACATATTGCAGTACACATAAAATATCCCCTTTTTTAGTTTATTTTATGTGTTTTATGGATTTTAATTCGCCAAGATTATAATAAAAACAATAATGGGCTTATTTGCAAAAAACGTAAACAAGGTTGCACTTATAAACGTGTCATTTTTTTGCTAACAGTCTAAAATTATATGTTTTTATTATATATCACCATCAATCCTTTTAAGATTAACTCATCATCTAAAATAATCTTATTTTTACATAGCGGAACAACAGTTGATGCAAGTCCGCCCGTGGCAATAACGGTTTTTACCTTACCCATTTCTTCTTCTATTCTTTCTATCATACCATCTATATATGACGCCGTTGAATACAAAATTCCGCTCTTCATACTGTCTATGGTGTTTTTACCAAGCACGCTTTTGGGTGCATCAAGGCTTATTTTAGGCAGCTGCGATGTTCCGCCAACAAGCGAATTTAACGACACCTCAAGCCCTGGTATAATAACCGTGCCAACATAGTTTTTGTCTTTATCTATGGCTGAAATTGTGGTTGCTGTTCCCATATCAAAGAATATAAGCGGTGTGGGATATTCATTAATTGCCGCAACTGCTCCAACCACAAGGTCTGCTCCAACCGAGGCGGGATTATCCATAACAATATTTAGTCCTGTTTTGAGACCTGGTCCAACCGACATTATTTCATTTAATGTGATTTTGTGTATTGCTTTCTTTATAACATTTGTTAAAGACGGAACAACCGATGATATAATTCCTCCATTAATATCTTCACATTTTACATTATAAATTTCCAATACATTCTTAAATTTTATGGCATATTCAAGCTCTGTTGCTTTATGATTGGTGGATAATCTTTCAGTAAAAACTATCCTGTTATTTTCAAAGCAACCTATAACTATATTGGTATTACCTACATCAATCGCAAGAATCATCCAAGCTCACCATGCCTCTCATATTCTGTTATTTTAGTTATTTTATTACAATCATCTACAAATAACACGGTTGGATTAAATTTCTTTGCTTCATCAGGTGTCATTTGTGCGTATGCCATTATAATAACCTTATCGTTTTTTTGTACACATCTTGCCGCTGCACCGTTAATACAAACTATACCGCTGCCCCTTTCGCCGCAAATGGTGTATGTTTCAAATCGGCTTCCGTTGTTTATGTCAACAACCTGCACCTTTTCATATTCCATTATTCCCGATTTTTCCAAAAGCTCTTGGTCTATTGTTATAGAGCCAACATAGTTAAGCTCTGCTTGTGTAACAGTTGCACGATGTATTTTTGCTTTAAGCATTGTTATTTCCATCTGTTTTCCCTCCTGTTTTTATATCGAGAAATTATCTATAAGTCTTGTTGTTCCAAATCTTACTGCAGCCGCACAAAGAACACTGCCATTAATTTTTTCAACAGGCTTTATTGTGAGCAAATCAACAATCTTTATATATTCAATGTTCGCCATAGGCTCACTGTTAATAACAGCAATAATTTTATCTATTACTGTTTTAGTGTCCCTTTCTCCGTTCTTTATAAGCTCTTTGCCAATTGTGAGTGCTTTGTTTATGATGGTTGCGGCTTCCCTCTCCTCTACACTTAAATATGTGTTGCGTGATGACTTTGCAAGTCCGTCTGCTTCACGCACAATAGGGCAACCCACAATCTCAACATTAACATTCAAATCCTCAACCATTCTTTTTATAACTGCAAGCTGTTGGGCATCCTTTTCTCCAAAGTATGCCTTGTTTGGCATTGCAATATTAAAAAGCTTTAAAACAACAGTCTGAACACCGCGAAAATGCCCTGGTCGAGATGCACCGCACAAGTCCTCGGTTAAGATACTCATATCCACGTGTGTGCAAAATCTATCACCATACATTTCGCTCGGCTCGGGATTAAAAATTAAATCTGCACCCACACTCTCGCATAGCTTTTTATCACTTTCTATGTCCCTTGGGTATGTTGCCAAGTCCTCGTTTGGCCCAAATTGAATAGGGTTTACAAACACCGACACAACTGTTCTGTCATTTTCTTTTACAGAACGCTCTATAAGACTTTTGTGTCCCTCGTGAAGGTAGCCCATTGTTGGAACAAGACCAACACTTTGCCCCTCGCTTTTCCATTTATTTACTAATTCCTTTACTTCCTTAATTGTTTTAACAAGTACCATTTATATCACCTTTTTATATTGGAATGTATTAATATAACTTTCCAATTATTTCATCATCAATTTTAAATGTGTGCTCCTGTGTTGGAAATGCACCGCTTTGCACGTCGTTTTTGTATTGCTTGAAAGCTTCTTTCATTATTTCGCCCACATCTGCATATTTTTTAACAAATTTAGGACAAAAATCACTAAACATTCCAAGCATATCCTGATACACTAAAACCTGTCCGTCGCAGCCTGCTCCCGCACCAATTCCTATGGTTGGAACAGACACTGTTTTTGTGATAACCTCGGCAAGCTTTGCGGGGACACATTCCATAACAATAGCAAATGCACCTGCCTTTTCAACTGCCTTTGCATCCTCTATAATTTGCTTTGCACTCTCCTCGCTCTTGCCCTGTACCTTATGACCGCCAAAAACGTTGACGGATTGCGGTGTTAAGCCAATATGACCAACAACGGGAATAGATGCCTTCACTATTGCACTTATCTGTTCTGTAACCGACGCACCGCCCTCAAGCTTTACGGCAGCGGCACCGCCCTCCTTTACAAGTCTTCCTGCGTTTTTAACTGCATCGTAAACTGATGTCTGATACGACATAAATGGCATATCTGCAACAACAAGTGCATTTTTTGCACCTCTTGTAACTGCCCTTGTGTGATGAAGAATATCCTCCATTGTTACGGGAAGAGTATCCTCGTAGCCTAAAATAACCGTGCCGAGCGAATCGCCCACAAGAATTGAATTTATCCCTGCTTCGTCTATAAGTTTTGCAGTGGAATAATCGTATGCGGTAAGCATAGTTATTTTCTCGCCCTTTTGCTTTTGCGATAAAAAAGTTGATACTGTGTTCTTCATTTTTATCTTCATTCCTTTCAAAACTGATACTATTTTACCTTATGTAAATATAGTTCACGTACATTTTATCATAGTTTTATAATAATATCAATATTTTTTTGTTATTTGAGGTCAAAACTTAAAAGCTTGACAAAAAAACTAATATATGATAAAATTTTTATAGTAAATTTATTGGTAAAATGAGGTGATGACAATGTCTTTATACGAATCAGGAGAAAATTATCTTGAAACAATATTAATATTAAAAGAAAAATTCGGATATGTTCGTTCAATAGACATTGCCAGAGAGCTTAACGTATCAAAGCCGTCGGTAAGCCGTGCAGTAAGCGTTTTAAAGAATGATGGATATATCTCCTTCGACCAGAACGGAATGATTGTTTTAACAGATGAGGGCATAAAAGTTGCAAGTAAAATTTATGAACGTCATAATATTATTACAAAGCACCTCATTTCACTTGGTGTAAGCGAGGAGGTTGCAAGCACTGATGCGTGTAAAATCGAACACGTTTTAAGCGATGAAACCTTCGAGAAGATTAAAAACATTGTTGATACTATTAAATAATAAAAACCGACACATCAAAAATGTGTCGGTTTTTCAATTCGTAAAAATTGTTTTATTAGAAATCTAAATTCAAGATAATATTGGGGTATTTTAATTTTCCTTTTATGTATTATCTTTCTTATCAGACCAGTCGGGCAATGCAATTACCATACACCAACCAACAAATCCCAACAAGAAACTCCACCAAAAATAAGGTCTGGCATAAATCCCTTTATTATCAGCAATGCTTTCAAATTCTTTTGCAATAAAATAGTCAATTACAACGCATACTATAACTGATACTAGTGAAATTAATATTTCCATAACTACTCCTCCATTTCTTTTATTTCCGTTTTTTACTTTTGTTCTATAATTTATGGTTTTTACAAAACAACTTTTACTTCTTAAAATATATTATAGCCCATTTATGGGCAATTGTCAAGCTAAAAACAACGTCTTATACTTAATATATAGTAATTAAGTGGGAGAAGTCAAAATGATTGTTTTTGATAAATTATGGGAAACTATGCGTATAAAAGGAATTTCTCAATATAAGTTAATAAAACAATATGGTTTTAGTACTGGGCAACTTGACAGGTTAAGAAAAAATGAAAATGTAAACTCATATACATTAAATACGTTGTGCGAAATTTTAGATTGCAAATTAGAGGACATAGCTGAATTTCGCAAATAAAAACAGTCGTTTTCGTGAAACGACTGTTTTTTTGATGGTAAACATTGTAGGGACCGGCGTCCCCGACGGTCCGCTTGCGATTTGTTCGTAGCGTAGCGGTGTGCGCATTTTATTTTAGCCTTTTAGCCTTCTAACTTCTTTATTGCCTCTATTGCAATTGCACATTCAACCCTCTTTTTCTCAAACTCGCAGGCAAGCTCGTAGGGCTTATTTATATCTCCGTTAAAGTTTACAGCATTTGCACTGCAGCCGCCGCTGCAATAGAATTTTGCAAAGCAGTTTTCACACTTTTTCTTTGTGTATACATTCGACCTCTCAAATATGTTTTTGATATCCTCATCAATTTTGCCCTCAAAAACCGTACCCATTTTATAGTCGGTATTTCCCACAAACTGATGACACGGATATATATCACCCTGCGGTGATATTGCAAGGTATTCGTGTCCCGCTCCGCAGCCCGAAAGACGCTTTATTGCACACGGGCCTTGGTCGAGGTCAACCATAAAATGGAAGAAGTTAAACCAATTACCCTCTCGCCATCTCTTTATATATTCATCGGCAAGCTTTTCGTATTCTTTAAATACTGTTTGGATATGCTCATCTCTTAAAGCATATTCCTCCTCATACGGTGCAACAACAGGCTCAACACTTGTTTGCTTAAAGCCAAGGTCGGCAAGGTGTATAACATCCTTTGCAAAGTCGACGTTGTGTGCGGTAAATGTGCCTCTAACATAATAATTGTCTTGATTTCTGCTCTTTGCCATTCTTTGAAACTTTGGCACAATAATATCATATGAGCCTTTACCATTTACGGTTGGACGCATTTTATCGTGTGTTTCCTTTAAGCCGTCGAGAGATAAAACAACATTAGACATATTCTCGTTTATGTACTTTTCAATTTCACCATCGAGCAATACGCCGTTTGTTGTGATTGTAAATCTAAAGTTCTTGTTGTGCTTTTTGCCTTGCTCCTTTGCGTACTCGGTTATTTCCTTAACAACCTCAAAGTTCATAAGAGGCTCGCCGCCAAAATAGTCGATTTCTATATTATGACGGTTTTGGCTGTTTGCAATAACAAAGTCGATTGCCTTTTTGCCAACCTCACTGCTCATAAGGCATCTTCCGCCCTTATATTCTCCTGTGTCGCCAAAGCAATACTTGCAACGCAAATTACAGTCGTGAGCAATGTGTATACACAAGGCCTTCACAACCGATTTTTTATTCCAGTTCTTTGCAATTTGGGCATAGCAGTCCTCGCAAAACAGCTGACCTGCCTCTGCTAGAGAACAAATATCGCTGTATGCGTCCTCTATTTCTTCCTTTGAATATTTTTTAGAAAGCTCATCTACTATAAATTCAGGACATCTGCTTTCTGCCACAAACGGCTCTATTATGTAATCTAATACATCATACACAACATCATCTACCACGTGCACTGCACCTGAATAGACATCAAGCACAATATCAAGTCCCATTTGCTTATATTTATGTATCAATGAAAAATTCCTCTTTTCGTTTTTCTAAAGATAAAAAAGTCACTATCGTGATGGTCGTTCGCACGCTCACTTCCATAAGTAGACTTTTTTGTAATTTAGGAAATTACAACTTAAAAGCAGTAATTTCCTAAAAGATAAAGAAAAGTGCATCAAAACAACGGCACACCGCATTTTGATGCATCTTCTTATAAATTCAATTATTCAGCGTGCTCACACTTCTGGTTTGCAACTGTGCAAGATGTCTTACAAGCTGATTGACAAGAAGTTTGGCACTCACCGCAACCGCCGTGCTTTGCACTATCCTTTAAGCTAGCCTTATTTAAAGTCTTTACGTGTTTCATATTATACATTCCTTTCTGCAGATATGTTTTTTGATATGAGTATATACACTCGTTAATAAAAGTATATCATAATTTTTTCAAAAAAGAAAGTCTTTTTTGAAATTTTTATTATTTTTTTATCCAAATATGCTTATATATCCCTGTATGAATATAAATATAATAACAATCGGTAATATAAATGTTACATAGCCGCGTATCCATTTAGGGAATTTAATACCCTTTCCTGCATTTGCTTCTTTAATGAAGTTATCCCAACCCCAGCCAAATTTATAAACGCAAAATGCAAGGTAAACAAGCGAGCCAAGCGGCAGGAAGTTGTTACTAACCAAAAAGTCCTCGAAGTCCATAATGTTTTTACCTTCACCAAGAAGTGAAACGCCGCTCCACACATTAAAGCCTAAAATACACGGCAATGAAAGTATGATTATTGCAAACAGGTTAACAATAACTGCCCTCTTTCTTGACCAGTTCCATAAATCCATTGCAAATGAAATAATATTTTCAAACACGGCAATAACCGTTGAAAATGCAGCAAATGCCATAAACACAAAGAATAATGAGCCCCAAACTCTGCCTAAAGGCATTGCATTGAATATGTTTGGCAGTGTTATGAATATAAGGTTTGGTCCCGATTCGGGGTTTACATTAAATGAGAAGCACGCAGGGAATATAATAAGTCCCGACATAATTGCAACAAATGTATCGAGCACCAAAATGCTTATAGATTCACCCGTTAAGCTTCTGTCTTTTTCTATATAGCTGCCGAAAATTGCCATTGAGCCAATACCTATACTTAAGGTAAAGAACGCCTGTCCCATTGCTGCAAATATCACTTCAAATATACCGTTTTGAGCCATTTTACCAAAGTCGGGCATTAAATAAAACTTTAGGCCTTCACTTGCTCCTGGTAAAAAGATTGAGTTTATTGCCAACACAACCATAATGCACAAAAGGAATATCATCATTACCTTTGTTATTTTTTCAACTCCGTTTTTAAGTCCTAAAGAGCAAACACCAAAGCTTAAAACAACAACCACAATTGTCCAGAAAAACATTTGGGCAGGGTTTTGAGTTAATGCACCAAAGATATCGCCAACCTGTTGGGGCGTTGCTCCCACAAACTCTCCCTTTGCCATCTTGAAGAAGTATGAAACTATCCATCCTGCTATTACTGTATAGAACATCATTAAAAGATAGTTTGCTGCCATAGCAAAATAGCCGAACACGTGCCATTTTGCACCCTTTCTTTCAAGCACCTTAAACGAGCTTGCAACACTCTTCTGACTTGCTCTTCCCACTGAAAACTCCATTACCATAACAGGTAAACCCAAAATAAGCAAAAACAGCATATATATAAGCACAAATGCCGCTCCGCCGTATTGCCCTGTTATGTAGGGAAATCTCCACACGTTTCCTAATCCTATTGCGCATCCTGCCGAGATTAATATAAATCCAAGTCTTGATGCAAATTTTTCTCTTTGCTGCATTGTTTTTTCTTCCTTTCGCTTTTATCTTCCTCTTTCATCATAGTCGTCGAGGAAATTATATTTCTCCTCGCCCTTGTGATAGCCTATAATAGTTGATAAATTAACATCTGTTACGCTGTTAAAAATATTCATATCTATATATGGGCTTGTTTTTCTAAATTGCTTTATTAATTCCTTCATTTCACGCCGCTTTGAGTTTTCTCTGCCGTCGGGCCGCGAAATTTCACACGCCTCGGTAAAACGGCAGGCACATTGGATAAATTCCAATTCGTGCCGCTTTGCCCAGGCAATTATGTCCTTTTCCTTAACCAGATATAACGGGCGTATAAGCTCCATACCAGGATGATTGGTGCTATGAAGCTTTGGCATCATTGTTTGTATTTGCGAGCCATAGAGCATACCCATAAGTATAGTTTCTATAACATCGTCGAAATGATGGCCCAATGCAATTTTGTTACACCCAAGTTTTTGTGCCTCTTTATATAAATAGCCGCGTCTCATTCTTGCACACAGATAACAGGGATGGTCGCCAACATTTGCAACTGAATCAAAAATCTGTGTGTTGAATATATGAATGGGTACATTAAGTGTTTTTGCATTATCTATGATTTTTTGTCGGTTTTGGGGGTTATAGCCTGGGTCCATAACAATAAACTCAACATCAAATTTTACTACTCCGTGGCGGTGTATTTCCTGCATACACTTTGCTAAAAGCATAGAATCCTTACCGCCCGAAATACACACCGCAATTTTATCGCCTTCCTTTATAAGCTCGTAGCGGTTTATGGCGGTGGTGAATTTTCGCCATATGCCCTTGCGGTATGTTGTTATAATACTTCGCTCTGCCTCTTTGTATTTTTCCATTCTATTCCTCAAATATAGCTCTTGCGAAATCTGTGGGGTTAAATTCCTGAAGGTCGTCTATTCCTTCACCTACTCCAACAAACTTCACACTCATATTTTTCTCTCTTGAAAGAGTTATTACTATTCCGCCCTTGGCAGTGCCGTCGAGCTTTGTTAAAATAATGCCCGAAATATCTGCCGCTTCACCAAACAGCTGTGCCTGACTCACCGCATTCTGACCTGTGGTTGCATCAAGAACAAGCAATGTTTCACGAGATGACTCGGGTAGTTCTCTCGATATTACCCTGTTTATCTTTTCAAGCTCTGCCATAAGGTTTTTCTTATTGTGCAGTCTGCCCGCAGTATCGCATATTAAAACATCAACACCTCTTGCTCTTGCCGCCGCACACGCATCGTACACAACTGCCGCAGGGTCGCTCCCCTCCTGATGCTTTATAATCTCACAATCGGCTCTCTTTGCCCATATATCAAGCTGGTCGATTGCCGCCGCACGAAAGGTATCTGCCGCCGCAAGCATCACTCTTTTACCCTGTGCTTTATAGTGCATTGCCAATTTGCCTATACTTGTGGTTTTGCCCACACCGTTTACGCCTATAACAAGTATAACGGCGGGGGTGCTTTCTATGTGCATTGCACTGTCGCTTTCCTCTAAAATTTCGGCTATAACCGCTTTTAGCTCTTCCTTTACAATATGTCCGTCGGTTATATGCTTTAATTTAACTCTCTCACGCAGAGTATCAATAATATATGTTGACGTTTCAAAGCCAATATCTGCCATAATAAGTGCTTCTTCAAGGTTTTCAAACAATTCCTCATCAACCTTCACGAATACGGAAAACACCTGATTTACCTTTTCGCCTATGGCGGTGTTGGTCTTTTTCAAGCCGTGCTTTAATTTTTCAAAAAATCCCATATTGCTACCTTCCTGTTTTTGTCATATTTTTTAGAACAATTAAAACGTCCGTCCTACAAATTCCAAACCAATACATACGTATTGTGCTTTAAATCTATTTTACCAAATTTTCATCAACATCATCAATCAACAGTGATAACAGCTTTGAAACACCCTTTTCCTGCATTGTTACACCGTAAAGGATATTTGCCGCCTCCATTGTGCCGCGGCGGTGTGTTATTACTATAAACTGCGTGTTTTCTGTGTAGTTTTTAAGGTATGTTGCAAAACGTGACACGTTTACATCGTCGAGTGCAGCATCAATTTCGTCGAGAATACAGAATGGTGTTGGCTTAACCTTTAATATTGCAAAAAGCAAGGCTATTGCAATAAACGATTTTTCGCCGCCCGAATACAAATTAAGATTTTGCAGTCCCTTACCTGGGAGTTGTACCTCAATTTCTATACCGCTTTCAAGCACATTGTCGGGGTCGGATAAATATAATCTGCCCCTGCCGCCGCCAAACAGCTCGCTAAACACCTCTGAAAAGCTCTTATTTATTTCGTTAAACTGCTCTTCAAAGTGGTCTTCTATTAATTCCTCCATAGAGGCTATTATCTCGGTAAGGTTTTCTTTGGATTTTTCCAAATCCTTCTTTTGCTCGCTTAAAAATTCGTAACGCTCCTTTACCGCCTTATACTCCTCTATTGAATCAACGTTTACATTACCAAGTGCTTTTATTGCACTCTTTAATTCATATAAACGCTCGTTTGCTGCCTTAACGTCTTCAACCTCGCTACGCTCCTCTTGTGCAGAGGTGATTGTTAGTTCATAATCATCCCAAAGACGGTTTATTATGCTCTCCTGCTCCATTTCAAGCTTAACACGCTTGTTCTCTATTCGTGAAAGCTCCTGTTGAAGATTTAAAAGCTTGTCGGTAAGTGTTTTGTTGGAATCCTGTATTTGCTTTAGCTTTGAGGCAATTATTTCCTTTTGTGCGTCTATGTTTTCTATAACACGCACAAGTTCTTCGCCGTTTCTTTGAGTTTCCTCCCAAAGCACACGCTTCTCCTCAATGGTTTTTTCCATTATGGTGACTGTGTTTTTGATTTCCTCTATATCGCCTTGCTTTAATGTGAGTGCTTCGCTTTGTGATATGATTTCCTCATTTAGTGCCTCAATTTGTGCTTTTATAACCTGAACGTCCTTTTGCAAAGCACCAAGACGCACAGTTTCGTCCATAAGCTTGCCAGATTGCTCCTCCTTAAGTGCACTTATGTGTTCAAGCTCATCTTCAAGCTGTTTTATGCTCTCCTCTGCCTCGAGTGCATTGTTTTTGGCACTACGCAGGCTTGAAAGTAAAATTGCACTTTCCTCCGATGATGCCTTTAGGAGCTCTTCTATTTTTTTCTGCTCGCTGTTTGATGCATCACGGTTTTTATCGTCGTTTTCTATATTCTGGCGAAGATATACGCAAGCATTTTCAAGTCTTAAAATTTCGTCTTCATACTCACGCACCATAGGAATGTATGCTTCAAGCTGTGTGTTAACAAGCTCTTTTTCCTTTATAAGCTCCTCTTGCTTTTGTGTTAGTGCACGCAAAGATGCCGAAAGTGACACAATATCAGCACCAAGCTCTTTTATTTGTGCGGCACGTGATAAAAATCCGCTTTGCTTATTAACACTACCGCCCGACATTGAGCCGCCGCTGTTTAGTATATCGCCCTCAACCGTTACTACTCTGAATTTATATCCGTATTTACGGCTTAATGCAATTGCATTGTCGATATTATCAACCACCACTACTCTGCCGAGCAGACTTGCAATAACACCATCATATTTTTTATCGTATGAAATAAGCTTGCTTGCCAAGCCTATAACACCGTTTTCCTTTAAAATTTCGTTTGCGTTTTCAAGTGCTTTGCCTTTTACAGACGATATGGGTAAAAATGTGGCTCTTCCGCCGTTGTTACTACGCAGATATGCAATTGCCTCCTTTGCATCCTCCTCCGATTCAACAACAATATTCTGCATTGAACCGCCAAGTGCTGTTTCTATTGCAACCACATAGTCCTTTTTAACCTCTATAAGTCCCGACACTGTTCCGTAAACACAAAGACGTTTTAATTCGGGTGCTTTTAAAACTGCCTTTACACTTCTTGAATAGCCCTCGTAGTCATTTTCCATACCCTCTAATATCTTCTTTTTAGAGGTCTTTGAGTTATATTCAACCTTTTGTGTGTTTATTTCTCCGTTTACTTTTGAAAGCTCATCATCTATTCTTTGAGCTTCCTCTCGCTTTGAGTTTGTTGTGAGCTTTATTTTTGAAAGCTTTTCTTGTTTTGTGGCAATATTTTTCTCGTTTTCTTCAATTTCTTGCTCTGTGGTTTCTTTATTTAAGCCAAATTGCTTTATTTCAAGCTCTATTTCGTCGCGTCTTTGAAGATAGCTTTCTCTCAACTTGCCTGCACCGCTTATTTTTTCGTTTAGTGCGGCGGCATCGTTTTGATACTTAATAAGACTTGCTCTTTTTTCTTCTATTTGTGATTGTAGCTCGTCTTTTTTCTGTGATGTATTGTCGCTTTCACCTTGCATAAGGTCGAAACTCTTTAGAATTTCGTTTGCCTGTGCTTCTTTTTCCTTGATTTCAAGCTTGTAGCCTTCAATCTGTTCTTTTCTTTGTTGGTTTTTAGCGGTTATTTCGCCTATTTCGGCCTCAATACGCCCAATCATATCGTTGTTATTTTTGATATTATTTTGCGTGATGGAAATATCCTTTTTAATTTCCATCGCCTTTTCGGCATTTTCTCTTAAAAGCTCATTTTGAGTGTTCTTTTCCTCGTCCTTTTCTCTGCTCTCCTGCTGGAGTGCTTCAAATCTTTCGCCCGTTTCCTTTTCGTTATTGCGAGCATTATTTAGCTCTTCCTCAACACTGCCATAGAGCTTTTGTGTTTGCTCGAGCACAGCCTTATTCTTTTCAAGATTTACAAGGCTCATATTAACGTCGAGCACCTTATATTCAGTATATAGCTCAACATATTTACGTGCCTTTTCCGACTGACGCTTTAGCGGTCCCACCTGATTTTCCAACTCAAGTGTTATGTCACCTATTCTTACCAGATTTTCCTCAACGCCTGTGAGCTTTCTTATTGCCTCTTCTTTTCTGTATTTATATTTAGAAACTCCTGCCGCCTCTTCAAAAATTGAGCGTCTGTCCTCTGCTTTTGTTGAAAGTATCTGCGACACATTACCTTGACCAATAATTGAATATCCGTCACGGCCAAGACCTGTGTCCATAAACAGCTCGTGTATATCCTTTAAACGACAGTTTGCTCTGTTTATCTGGTATATACTCTCACCGCTTCTAAATAATCTACGTGTTACAATAACCTCGTCAAATTCTATATTAAAGGTGTGTGAACTGTTATCTAAAACAAGACTTACCTCGGCATAGTTTACGGGCTTTCTTGTTTGAGTACCCGAAAAGATAACGTCTTGCATATTTGAGCCACGCAGAGATTTTGCACTCATTTCACCTATAACCCAACGAATTGCATCGGATATATTACTCTTTCCGCTTCCGTTTGGACCAACAACGGCAGTGGCACCGTCAACAAAGCTTAACACCGTCTTATCGGCAAACGACTTAAAGCCCTGCATTTCAATTCTCTTTAAAAGCACAAAATCTCACCTCTCTTTTGTTCATATTCTCATTTCCTTTTATTGTTAGAGCTATCCCAAGCTCTTCCTTTGCTTTTTTTATATTTTCTCTCTTGTTGCCCACAGCATTTGATACTTCGCTGCTTTTTACTTCAATGCATACATTACCGCTTTTTCCTTTTAGTTCTTCCTTTATTAAATCGTAGTAAATACTGCTTTCCACCAACGCACGAAATGCACTGTGCACAGGCCCTGCCACAACGGAACCCTCCTCACAGATTTGGTCGGTTGCTTGCAAGCCCACACGTATAACGGCTATGTTTTCTTTTTCAAACATAAGCATAATTTCTTTTGCCGTCTGTATTGCCTCTTCGAGCGTTTGCGGAATATACTCACCCCTGTTATACATTTTTTCAAGGTATGTATCCTTTATTGTGAGAGTGGGATAAATTCTTACCATTTCGGGCTTTAGAGCAATAATTTCACGTGCAGTATATATACTCTTTTCCCTTGTGTCGCCAACTAAACCCGTCATCATTTGCAAGCCAAGTCTTACAGGGTATTTTCTTATTATCTGGGCTGCATCCCTCACCTGTTTTGAGGTGTGGCCTCTGTTTGATTTTTTTAAAACCTCGTCGTCTAACGACTGTACACCAAGCTCTATGGTGGTAACCTTGTGCTTAACAAGATTTTGCATTATTTCGTCATTTATATAATCGGGACGTGTGGACAGACGTATTCCGTCTATTTTATCGCTAAACTGTGCCGCCGCTGCCAATAATGCACTTTGCTCGTGTATTGGTATTCCCGTGAATGAGCCGCCAAAGAACGCAACCTCAACATATCTGTCGGTATCGGGAAGTGTTTTTAGGTGCTCCTCTATTATGCTTTTTACTTGCTGGGGTGTAACGTCGGTTGTAGCACCTGTTATGCGGCGTTGATTGCAAAAAACACAATCAAACGGACAACCCTTATGCGGAACGAAAATGGGTATATTATATATTTTCATACATTTCACCCATTATTTCATATTTTCAAGTGCATATTTTGCCGCTTGCTGCTGTGCTTCTTTCTTGCTTTGACCTTCACCCTCGCCAAGCTTTTCATTGTTTACATACACACCCATAACAAAGGTTTTGTTGTGGTCCAGACCCGATTCTCTTATTAATTCATATGAAATTTCGCCAATGTGGCTTTTTTGTATTTTCTCTTGCAATGTGGTTTTGTAGTCGTTATTTCTTTTTCCTGAAATAGCTTCCTCTATGTCTATCTCTGTGTGAGAAAGCACCCATTCTCTTGCTGTTTCCAAGCCATCATCAAGATATATTGCGGCAATTACCGCCTCAAATGCATCTGATACAATAGACGGTCTTTTTCTTCCGCCTGTTTGCTCCTCACCGTTACCAAGACGCAGTGCCTCATCAAGACCTATTCGCTTTGCAGCCTTAAATAATGAGGTTTCACACACAATGCTTGCTCTTAATTTGCTTAAATCGCCTTCATTAATGCCATTTAGGCGTTTATAGATGTACTCGCTTATTACAACACCAAGCACACTGTCGCCTAAAAATTCAAGACGTTCGTTGCTTGCTATTCTTTTTTCGTTTGCATATGAGCTGTGTGTGAGAGCGTTGCTTAAAAGTGATTTTTCCTTAAAGGTGTATCCTATGTTGTTTTCAATTTCCTTTAGTGTCATATCAGTAATTCTCCTTTTTGTATTTTTTGAATTACTGATTAAATCTACCAAATTTTGAAAGATTTAATCAGTATTTCATTTAGCACAACAGGGGCTAACCGTTTTTATGGTTGCCCCTCTTATGTATTTTTTATCTTTTAGGAAATTACTACTTTTATGTTGTAATTTCCTAAATTACAAAAAAGTCTACATATGGAAGTGAGCTGTGCGAACGACAGTCACAATAGTGACTTTTTTTATTTAATCTGTGTATTTTTTAAACAAAATACTTGCGTTGTGTCCGCCAAAACCAAGCGAGTTTGAAAGTGCATATAAAACATCTGCCGTTTCGCCCTTGTTGGGAACAATATCCAAATCACATTCCTCGTCGGGATTTTCGTAGTTTATGGTTGCGGGAATGTATCCGTCACGAATAGACAAAGCACAAACAATAGCCTCAACACCGCCTGCAGCACCAAGCAGATGGCCTGTCATAGACTTTGTTGACGATACCTTAACCTTATACGCCGCATCACCAAACACCGCCTTTATAGCCTGTGTTTCAAACATATCGTTGTATGCTGTTGATGTGCCGTGTGCATTTATATATGTTACCATATCAGGTGTTATACCTGCGTCTTTTATGGCCATTTCCATAGCCTTTGCACCGCCCTCGCCTCCGGGGACAGGACTTGTGATGTGGTATGCATCATCGGTTGCGCCGTAGCCCACCATCTCACAAATTATGTTTGCACCTCTTTTTTTGGCGTGCTCAAGCTCCTCTAAAACAATAAAGCCCGCACCCTCCGACAACACAAAGCCATCACGTGTTTTATCAAAAGGTCTTGATGCTGTTTTAGGGTTATCGTTGTTTGTAGACATAGCCTTCATATTACAGAAGCCCGCAAAAGCAATTGGCGAAACTGCCGCCTCTGCACCGCCTGCAATAATAACATCACTGTCACCATATTGGATATGACGCATTGCATCACCTATTGCATTTGTGCCCGAAGCACATGCTGTTACCACGTTTTTGTTCACACCCCTTGCATTAAGCTTTATTGCAATCTGTGACGCAGCGATATTGCTTATCATCATAGGAATAAAGAACGGACTTACTCTGCCAGGCCCTTTTTGACCTAACACCTGTGCTTGCTCCTCAAAGGTTTTTATTCCGCCTATGCCCGAGCCTGTTATAACTCCAACTCTCCAGCTATCTTCTTTTTCCATATCAATACCGCTGTTGTTAAATGCCTCTATGGCCGCAGCATATGCAAATTGCGTATAGCGGTCCATTTTTCTGGCTTCTTTTCTGTCAACGTATTGCTCTATATCAAAATCCTTAACTTCGCCTGCTATTTTCGTTTTGTAGTCTGTTATATCAAAGCCTGTTACTGTATCTATTCCGCACACACCGTTTTTTATGCCATCCCAAAATGTTGGCACATCATTACCAATGGGCGTTACAGCACCCAAGCCTGTTACCACAACTCTTCTCATTACTTAATGTGACACCGTAATGTATTACGGCATCTACTCCTTTCGTGAAGTGTATATATATAAACTAAATTATTCTCATCATAGCATAGCCTTTGGGGGGCGATTATACACCCCCATAGCTATTTATCTATTACTTATGCGTTTTCCTTAATATAGTTTACCGCATCTCCTACTGTGCTGATTTTTTCCGCTTGATCGTCGGGAATTTCTAAATCGAACTCACCTTCAAGACCCATTATCAACTCAACTATGTCAAGAGAATCTGCACCCAAATCATCAACGAATGATGCTTCCATTGTAACAGCCTCCTCATCAACACCAAGCTGGTCAACTATAACGCTCTTTACTCTTTCAAATTCTTCCATTATTACTGCACCTCCTTTCAGATGTTGTGTGTATATGTCAATTGCAAATGCAATTGATTTTAATAAATAATAATGAATTGTTACCCATTATTAATTATTTGCATTATTGCGGGCGGATAGCGTTTACCCCCACCCTTGACGTAGGTAGTTTTGCTCTAAATTGCTGTTTTGTACCTCTCTTATTTGGAAAAATTTTGTTCCTAACAAAACTTCCTTTGACTTCGGTAATTTTGCTGTAGATTGTGCTTTTTTTCGATTGCCGCATACGTGTAATTCACAAACCGAAAATGCGTGTGCACAAAATTAACAAGTCATTGACGTAGGTAATTTTGCTGTAGATTGTGCTTTTTTTTCGATTGCCGCGTATATATAATACGCAAATGAGAAAAAAAGTGCAAGATACACAAAATTAACGAGTCAAATTACATTACCAAACCGCCGTCGACGTTTATTACCTGCCCCGTCACATATGCCGACATATCGGATGATAGGAATGCTACCACGTTTGCTATGTCCTCTGTCTGACCGAATTTACCAAGGGGAATTGAGTCGAAATACTTTTGCTTTACATCGTCGGGTAGGACATCGGTCATTGCAGATTGTATAAAGCCTGGGGCAACTGCGTTACATCTTATGCCTCGTGAGGCAAATTCCTTTGCAGTTGTTTTTGTAAGACCAATAAGACCTGCCTTTGAGGCAACGTAATTTGCCTGACCTGCATTACCCATAACGCCAACTATCGACGTAATATTTATTATAGAGCCGCTTCGTTGCTTCATCATTGGTCTTGCCACGGTTTTAATACAGTTAAATGCACCCTTGAGGTTAATATCCATAACCGTGTCCCAATCCTCCTCGCTCATTCTTAACATAAGACCGTCACGAGTGATGCCTGCGTTATTTACAAATATATCTATTTTACCGAATTTATCCATTGTTGCTTTTATAAGCTCATTTACATCATCAATGTTTCTTACGTCGCCTTTTACAACAATAGACTCAACACCCATATTTTTTATTTCTTCACTTGTTGCATCGGCATCCTCCGATGAGGGAATATCGTTTACAACAATATTTGCACCCAACGAGGCAAGCTTTAAGGCAATTGCCCTGCCAATACCTCTGCCCGAGCCTGTTATGATGGCTGTTTTTCCTTTTAACATTGCGTTGTTATTCCTTTCTTTCTTATATAAACTGTTAGGCTTGTTTATAAAACAGAGCCATACACTAAATTAGCAAGATAAACCTTCTAATGTTTTTTCAAGAGATGCTACATCCTCTACATTAAACACCTTAACATCCTTGGATATTTTTTTAACAAAGCCGCTTAACGCTTTGCCAGGACCAACCTCAATGAAGGTGTCTACTCCATCCTCTATCATTCTTCTTATGGTTTCCTCCCAACGTACCGACGATGATACCTGTTTTATTAAAAGCGGCTTAATATCATCCTTTGACTTAACATAGTCTGCAGTTACGTTTGTTATAACAGGAATTTGCATATCTGATATTTCAACATTTTCTAATTCCTTTGCAAGCTTTTCACCTGCACCAACAAGCATTGCACAGTGGAACGGTGCCGAAACAGGAAGCTTTAAGGCTCTCTTTGCACCCTTCTCCTTTGCTATTTCACAGCATTTATCCACCGCTGCCACCTCGCCCGATACAACAATCTGTCCGGGACAGTTGAAATTGGCGGGTGAGCATATACCAATTTTTGATGCCTCACTGCAACATTCCTCAACTGTTTGTGCATCAAGTGCTATTATTGCCGCCATTGCACCTTTACCTACGGGTACCTCTTCTTGCATATACTTGCCGCGTTTTTTTACAAGTCTTAATGCATCATCAAACTTTAGCGAGCCCGACGCAATATGTGCACAATACTCTCCAAGCGACAAGCCTGCAACCACATCTGCCTTTATACCCTTTTCTTCAAGCACACGAAGTGCTGCTATACTCATTGTTACTATTGTTGGCTGTGTGTTTTCGGTTATCATAAGCGTTTCTTCGTCGCCATTAAAAATCATTTCCTTAACATCAAAGCCCAGTGCCTTTGTTGCCTCATCAAAAGCATTGTTGGCACAGGGGAAGTTTTCGCAAAGCTCTTTTCCCATACCAACTGCCTGTGCTCCCTGACCGGCAAACAAGAATGCTGTTTTTCCCATTTATTTTTCTCCTTTAAAATCTGTTCTTTATTTGCTCTAAAACAGCATCCATACCGTTGAAATAGCTTTTTATAATATCCGCACACGGCTCTATTTTATTAACCATTGCCGCAGACTGACCTGCCATAAGAGAACCCATTTGTGTATCGCCCTCTTCAAATGCACGTCTTAAACCACCAACGCCTAACTGTTCTATTTCTTCTCTTGTTGCTCCCTCTTTTTCAATGCGGTCATATTCCTTTGTTAATTTGTTTTTGAGTGCTCTCACAGGTGCTCCTGTTGACCTGCCTGTAACAACTGCATCTCTGTCCTTTGCATTTATAACAGCTTCCTTGTAGTTTTCGTGTGCAATACATTCGGTTGAGCATATAAATCTTGTTCCAACCTGAATACCCTCTGCACCCAACGCAAATGCCGCAACTGCACCGCGTGAGTCTACAAAGCCGCCTGCCGCAACCACAGGTATACTAACTGCATCTACAATTTGCGGAACAAGACACATTGTTGTTATTTCGCCAATATGTCCGCCTGCTTCTGTGCCCTCGGCAACAATTGCATCTGCTCCTGCACGTTCCATTTTTATTGCAACAGCAACCGACGCAACCACTGGTATTACCTTTATGCCCGCCTCTTTAAGTGACGGTATGTATTTAGACGGATTACCTGCACCCGTTGCAACAACGGCGGGTTTTTCTTCTAAAAGCATTTGCATTATTTCGTCAACAAAAGGTGACATCATCATTACATTAACACCAAATGGCTTATTTGTCAAGTCCCTGCATTTTTTTATTTGTTCTCTTACTACCTCGGCAGGTGCTCCGCCTGCGGCAATAAGTCCCAGACCGCCGCCGTTTGATACCGCCGCAGCAAGCTCTGCAGTGGCAACCCACGCCATACCGCCTTGTATTATGGGATATTCTATTCCTAATAAATCAGTTATTTTTGTTTTCATTTCTTTTCCTCGCATCAATTTATTTTAAATGTAAACTGTTCAGATTGCCGCTATTCCGAACGCAGTCGTACCTGTTGTACGTCAAGTGAGGAATAGTGGTGAGATGGGCAAAACTAATCAAAACTGAAAGATAGTTGCTCCCCAAGTCAATCCTCCGCCAAAGCCTACTATCAGGATTTTGTCGCCTTTTTTTATTCTGCCCTCATCGGCTGCTTTTGAAAGTGCAACGGGAATACAAGAGGCTGAAGTGTTACCGTAGTGCTTTAGTGTGAGATATATTTTGCTTTCGTCTATACCCATTCTCTTTATGGCACTGTCTACTATTCGGTAGTTTGCCTGATGCGGAACAACAAGGTCAATATCATCATATGTCATACCTGCTTTTTCAAGTACAAGATTTGAAGCATCTGCCATTGCCTTTACTGCAAACTTCATAACAGCTTGTCCTGCCATTAGCACAGTTTCTTTTCTTTTGCTTACTCTCTTTTCTACTTCTTCCTCGTCATTTTTAACTGCAAGGCTTGTTATAGCATCCCAGCCTGTACCGTCGGCACCCATAACAGTCTGTATTATTCCTGTTTCTTCGCTTGCTTGTATAATTGCCGCACCTGCCGCATCACCAAACAATACGCACGTTCCCCTGTCCTTATAATCGGTAACCTTTGATAATACATCGGCACAAACAACAAGAATAGTTTTAAATGCTCCGCTTTCTATAAAGCTCTTTGCCATTACAGTACCTGCTATAAAGCCTGTGCAGGCTGCGTTATAATCAAATGCTGCTGCATTTACTGCACCAAGGTTTTTTTGAATAACACACGCACCTGCAGGCGTAAAGTAATCGGGAGTTACAGTTCCTAAAATTATAAGGTCTATGTCCTCCACGCTTATGTTTGCTTTTCTTATTGCCTCTTGTGCAGCCTTTGTTGCCATATCGGTTGTGTATTCATCATCTGCACTAATGTGACGTTCTTCTATTCCTGTTCTTCTTATTATCCATTCATCTGTTGTGTCTACAATGCTTTCCATATATGCATTGTCGTAAATTTTTTCAGGAACATAGTGTCCCAATGCTAATATTTTTGCGTTTGCCATTACTTATTCTTTCTCCCCATAAAATCTATTATAGCTCTATGCTTTTTTCAATCTTTTCTGTTATACCGCTTTCCACAAATTTCTTTGCCTGATTTATTGCATAGTATACCGCCTTTGCATCAGACGAGCCATGCCCTTTTATTACAGGTTTTTTCAAACCCAGAAGCGGTGCTCCTCCATATTCACGGTAGTCCATTTTCTTTTTGAAGGCCTTTATACCTTTCATAACAAACAAGGCTCCTATTTTGGATATGATGTTCTTTGAGAACATATCCTTAACCATTGTGCCAACAACCGAGCCCATACCCTCAACTGTTTTTAAAACAACATTTCCAACAAAGCCGTCACACACGGTAACATCTGCGTTACCCTCCATAATATCTCTGCCCTCTACATTACCTATAAAGTTTATGTTGCTTTCCTTTAGAAGCGGGTATGTCTGTTTTGTTAGGTCATCGCCCTTGCCTTCCTCTTCTCCGTTTGATAAAAGACCAACTGTTGGGCTTTCTATATTCATAACTCCCTGCATATAAATACTGCCCATAAGAGCAAACTGCACAAGATTTGCACTCTTACAATTTGTGTTTGCACCTGCATCTGTGAGCATCTTGGGTCCTTTTGCAGACGGAAGCAGTGTTGCAATTGCAGGACGTAAAATACCCTTTATTCTGCCTACTATTAAAAGCCCTGATGCAAGAAGTGCACCTGTGTTTCCCATAGAGAGCATTGCATCGCCTTCGTTATCCTTAAGCATTTTTGCCGCAACCACAACCGACGCATTCTTTTTTACTCTTACCGCTTTTGCAGGCTCTTCGTAGTTTGTGATTACCTCGTCGGCATTCACAATCGAAATTCTTTCCTTATTATAGGTGTATTTTGAAAGCTCGTTTTCTATAACGGCTTCTTTACCCACCAAAATGATACTTATATCAAAATCTTGGGTTGCCTTTATGGCTGCCTCGATTGGTGCTTGCGGGGCGTTATCGCCGCCCATTGCATCAATAATTATCTTCATTTATTTTTCCTTTCAAAATCAGTTTAACACTTCAAAGTTGAATTTGCCTCTGAAAACCTCACGCATATTTACCTTTATAAATATATGCACTATATATGCTCCGCCCCTCTTTCGTATAACCTGTGAGCGTGCCATAAGCTTTTCGCCCGAATGTACACAGCTTACGTATTTTATATTTGCAATCTTAACAAGCATAGAATGTGCATCTATAACGCTTAATGCAAGATTTTCTGCAAAGGAATATATATATGAGCTTTTTACAATGTTGGTACCGTCGAACACCATAGTATCATCAGTTTCCAAAACCGATATACCGTCGTGGAATTTATTGAGGTCTAAAAGCTCACCGTCTGTATTCGTTCCCGAAACACCGTCTTTTGCCGCTTCCCTTAATCTCTCACGATACTCTGCAATACCAAGCTCTGCTCTGTCAAATCTTATAGTGGAAATACTTACCCCGAACTTTTTTGCTATCTCTTCATCTTTTAGAAACGGGTTTTCCTTTATAAGAGTTACCAGCATATTATGACGTTCTTTTTTTGAGGTCCGCAATCTTTCCACCCCTTTTTATTACATATTGTTAGTAGCTGGTACTAATTTACACAAAATATAGTATCATATGTTTACTGTGATTGCAAGAGTTTTTTATTATTTTTTTCAATATCGTCACATTGCACTGTTTTTTATACCATTTTTTTTGCAATATTTGTTTTATATTTTTTTCATTACTTTAAGAATTATTTTTTGTTTTTTGGTTTATTATATATAATAAGGAAGAAACTATGTTAATTTTACAAAATAACACATATTTTTAATCCTTTATTTTACAGCAAAACCAAGTTATGTTACAGAAATATTACAAATATTTCTAAAAATTTTCAAATTTTGCTTGACAAATGAAATATTTTGTTGTATAATAGCCTTTGTAATGTGTTTGTAACATTTAAGAAACATTTACGAAAAACCGGTAACATTTGTTACAGAATGCATTACACATAGTTGGAAAACACAGAAGGGAATGAATTTTTTTATGAGAAACATCAAACATACAACCGCTGCGTGTTTGGCAGTTGTAATGCTTTGTTCGTTAGCAAAAATACAAGGAGAGGATATTTTAGCCTCAAAACGACAGACCGAGCAAAGAATAAATGCTGCGGCAAATCATAAAAGTATAACAATAACACAAAAACAGGTTGACGATTCAGTTATGGGAGTAGCTCTTGAAACAAGCGAGCAGGAGGAAATGGCAGTTCAATCAGAGGTTGAGGAGGCTGTTTCATCTAAATCCTCTTACCGTTTGGGTTATGTAAAGCTTACATCGGGAACTTTAAATTTAAGAGCCGAGCCTTCAGAGAATGCTCTTATAACCGGACAGTTAAATGCTGTTGAACAAGTACAAATTCTTGAAAGCACCGACGGATACTATAAAGTTTTAGCACAGTCGGGTTCAGGATATGTTACCTCCGATTGTATTACAGCTGATAAAGCTGAAGCACAAGAGGCAGCAAAGCACTTTGAAAATTACAGACAGGCAGAGGTTATAGCTTCAAGCGTTAATTTGCGCAAAAAGGCTTCAACCGAGTCTGATATAATAAAAGGTCTTACACAAGGCGAAAAGGTTGTTGTGCTTTGGGGTGAGGGCAACTTTATAAGAGTTGCTTACGGCTCTGATTACGACGAAGGTTATGTGATTAACACTTCTATCGACTTTAACGGCGAGTGGATTAAAAAATCAGAGGTTTCAAGTGCACAACAAAAAGCCGCACAAAGAAGAGCAGAGGCGGCTGCAGCAGAACAGAGAGCAAGAGTGGCGGCGGCAGCAGGCGGATATGGTATGAGCCAGAACGCATCATCATCGCCTGCGGCTGCATCCTCCAAGGGACAAGCCATTGTTAATACAGCAATGCAATATTTGGGTGTTCCATACGTATGGGGCGGAACATCACCAAGAGGCTTCGATTGCAGCGGACTTGTACAATACGTGTGCAAGCAAAACGGTATTTCGGTAAACAGAGTTGCCTGCGACCAGAGAAGAAACGGAACCTACGTTTCAAGAGAAAATCTACAACCAGGTGACCTTGTATTCTTCGCAAGAGGCGGATATATTCACCACGTTGGTATCTATGTTGGTAACGGAAATATGATTCACGCACCTCAAACAGGTGATGTTGTAAAGATTTCTTCAATTCAGACCTCATACAGAGTGCAAACATATGCAGGTGCAGTAAGATTATACTAATATAAAAAATGTCTATCCCTATGGGATAGACATTTTTCTATGTTACTTAACTGCTTTATATTTTCATTTAAAAGTATAAATTTGCTAACTTTTAGTATTTTTTTATTTTTTTTACGATTTTTTGTTGACAATTACACTATATTCCCTTATAATCTACTCAATAAGCTTTTTTATTGCCTATTTTTAGCAAAATATTGCTGTGGAGGTTATGTATGTATTTTGAAAATCACAACGAAATGAAAAAAGATTTTCCGTTTGTTTTGCATACCGACTTTGTGGGTTGCAACCAGAATTTTTCGCAGCTCCACTGGCACGATAATTTAGAAATACTAAATTGTATCGACGGCGAGGGCACCGTTATTATCGACTCTAAACCTATGAGTATAACAAAAGGAACAACTGTGATAATAAATCCTGGCTCTTCTCATCATATAATTTCAGACAGTCTGGTTACATATCACTGCTTCATTGTAGATTATAACTTTTTAACGCAAACTGCAGGTATTCCCGAAGAGCACAATTTCATTGCATCAGTATGTGATGAAAAGCTATATAATCACCTAAATAATGCAATGGCTGAATATACTGAAAAAAGGCTTGGTTATGATATTGCCGTTAAAGCTGAAATTCTAAATGCCCTGTCGATTCTGTATCGTATATCTCCAAACAACATACAAAAAACAGACAACACTTATATAAAAAATGCAATCAGATACATTAAGAATAATTTTAATAAGGATATTTCTCTCGAGGATATTGCAAATTCGGCAAGCTTGAGTAAGTATTACTTCACACGCCTGTTCAAGAACTATACAAACTGTACTGTGAATGAATATATCCGTAATGTGCGTTGCAGAGAGGCAGAATATTTGCTCTCACATTCCTCTCTGTCAGTTTCGGAAATTGCAACACAGTGCGGCTTTAACGATATTTCATATTTTACAAAGGTGTTTAAAGAACGAACAGGCGTTCTGCCATCAGAGATAAAAAAGTCACTATCGTGACTGTCGTTTTGTCAGCTCACTTCCATATGTAGACTTTTTTGTAATTTTCTAAAAGATAAAAACAAATAAAAATAATGGATGAGCTATATCTTCTCATCCATTATTTTGTTTACACTAAAATAAATCATTACTACTCTCTGTCTTGGCTGAACGCATCGTTAATGGTTCGGCTTTTTCGGTAGTGCGCCCTGGGAGACTTGAACTCCCAAGCCATTGCTGGCACATGGACCTGAACCATGCGCGTCTGCCAATTCCGCCAAGGGCGCAAAGTCGAAACATATGAATATTATAACAGAAAAAATATAAAATATCAACCTTTTAACCACAAAATTTTTAATTTATTTTAAAATTCTTACCCCCTTGGGAAGCTTATTTTTCATCATACCATTGGAGCCTTTTCCCCAACCCAGCGGATAGCCATTTACGCATATTGCACAATATCCCACCCTATCACTTTCAAACACATTTCCTGTGAGGAATTTTTTTAGCTTTTCGCTCTCAATATAAAGATTTTCCACACTCTTAAAATTCTCTGCCTTAAGTGCGAGTGCAAGCGAGTGCGATGGCTCAAACCGGTTTTTCCTAATTTCTCCCAATTGCAGACCATACCTTAAAACCTTGATTTTTTCTATATCTATTTCATATGGCAAAACATATAACATATCGCCAAACAGCTTAAAATGACCGTCTAATTTAATGTTAAGGTTTTTATTTTCAAAGTCACGGTAAATTTCCACCGCCTTTTGTGTTTCTTTATCTGTTTTTGGTAAAGCGATGCTTTTATTTAACTTACTCTCACCTGTCTTTTTAAACAGCGCAACAAAATGCCCCTCACCGTTGGCGTTTTGCGGAAAAATACGTTTTGATTTTGATACATCACCGTTACCGTTTCCCCATTCGTTTACACCGCAATCGAGCATATTAAGACACGGTATTTCCACAATTTCAAGGCCATGCTCATCTATAAGATACTGTGCAACCTCCTCGTTCTCGCAGGGTGCAAACGTGCACGTTGAATACACAAGCATACCGCCCCTTTTAAGCATTTTCACTGCACTCTCAAGTATATTTTTCTGGCGTATTGCACACGAAAATGTGTGCTCCTCGCTCCATTCCTCAACCGCTTGTGGTTCTTTTCTAAACATTCCCTCACCGCTGCAGGGTGCGTCAACTATTATCTTATCGAAAAATTCGGGGTACTTTTTTGCAAGATTTTGCGGAGTTTCATTTGTAACAATTGCATTTTTTATGCCCATTCTTTCTATATTGCCCGAAAGAATTGTTGCTCTTTTAGCCACAATCTCATTTGCCACCAAAAGCCCTGTGCCCCCAAGCTTTGCTGCCACCTGTGTGGATTTGCCGCCCGGTGCTGCACACAAATCGAGAACAAAATCGCCCTCCTCAACAGGCAAGGCCTCTACTGTTGACATTGCCGACGGCTCCTGAAAGTAAAATAAACCACCCATATGGTATGGATGGTTGCCCGAAACGTCGCCTTTTTCAACGTAAAAACCGCTCGCACACCATTTCACCTGCTCTGTTAGATTAAAACAAGCTGTTACGGTGTTTTGGACGTCCGTTTTTAAAGTATTCAAGCGCAAAGCGCTGTATATGGGAGCACTATCCAATGCGGATACAAAGCTCTCATAATCAGCGCCTAGCATATTTTTCATTCTTTCTTCAAATTTTGGGGGAAGAATCATTTTAAACCTCTTTATTTAAATGGTTTTTTATATATTAGTCGATTATAACAGATTTTGAATCTCCGTCCCAATCAACCTCGTAGCCCAATGATTCTGAAATAAATCTTGCAGGAACCATTGTTCTGTCGTTTATAACCTTTGCCTCTTTATCAAGTGCAACTTCCTTATCGTTTACTTTTGCTGTTTTTGCATTAAGAACAAGTGTTATAACCTTATCCTCACTTGTTATTGTTACAGTTTTTGTTGCATCATCAAAATCAACATTGCAGTTAAGTGCTTCTGCAACTGCTCTTAACGGAATAAGTGTGAAGTCGTCCTCTATTATAGGAAGAACGTTGTCATATTTTGAAAAATCTACTTTTATACGGTTTACATAGATATCTATAACGCTCTTTACAGCCTGTACGCCTTCTTTTAGAAATTCCTTAAACGATTTATTGTTATCACGTAACACAATAACCTGTGATGGTGTGGTGATTGCAGGAATGCTCTTTGTTGTGTTTTCGTAGATTACTATAAGGTCGTTATTTTTTAGTTCTTTTGCAGTGTAGTCTGTACCCTCTAAATTAAGAGCAAGAGTATTATCGCAGCTTACAAGAGCGCCATCTCTTAACTTAAATTCGCCAACAAACACATTTTCTTCTGTTTTAACAGCTGCAACTGCTGTGTATGTTACAGGCAATTGATATGTTGTTGGTGCATTGCCATCAACTATAAATTTAACACTGTCGCCTTTTTTTAGTGTATCCTTTGTTTTGGCGTTAAACAAAGTTTCTTCAAAAATATTGAATACCATTTCCTGCTCGTCAACTGTTGTAACAACGCAAGCTTCTTCAATCTCTTCTACAACTGCGTCAAAAACAAGGTAGTTACTCTCAACATAACAAGGCTGGAAAACGTCGTTTTCAACCTCTTCCTCTTCTTCTTTTACGTCTTCTTCAACAACTTCCTCTGTATTAAGAGCTATAATTTGTGATGGAACTGTGATTGCAGGGATACTTCTTGTTGAAGTACCATAAAGAACTACTACTGCCTTACCCTCTATTTCTTCAGCCACAAAGTCTGTGCCCTCTAATTCAAGTGCAAGAGTGTTGTCTGCACTTACAAAACCATCGTCTGTTTTGTTAAAGCTTCCAACATATACATTCTCTTCTGTCTTTAAAACTGCCGCTGCGCTGTACTGGGCAGGGATAATTGCAGGTGCAGGAGAATTTCCGTCAACAACTATCTTTAGTGCATCGCCTTGTGTGGGGATGTCTTTTGTTTTTGAATTAAAGATTGTTGCCTCTGTCATTTTAAAATGAGTTTCCTCACCATTTACCTTTGTGATGATTGTGTTTTCTTTTATATCCTCAACAATAACGTTATATATAAGGTATGTACCCATAACAGTTATTTCATTATTTTCAACAGTTGTTTCTTCGTTGGGATTTTCAGCAATAAGAAGTACATCATCGTTTGTGTTTACAGGCGCTGTTGTGTCTGCAAATACAGATGCTCCTGCGCTTACAGCCATTATAGCTGCAAGTGTTATTGTTAAAAGTCTCTTATTCATATTGTTATTTCCTTTCGGTTTTTTAATTTTAAAGCACTTTTTATTTTTAATGATATCATTCACCTTTTTAGACGGCTTATGTTTAATTTTTGTTCCTTTTTTTGTTATGAATTTTTTATGAACAAATGTAAATAATATAAAATGCAACTATAAACAATAATATTATTGGAGGTTAACTATGAAAAAATTTAGTATTATTATAGCCGCAATTACAGCGCTTATGCTTATGACTTCCTGTGGCGGCAACAACGAAACAGGACAAGCAGCACCAACACCTGCACCAACACAAAATTCTGATATGGGTGACAAAGCAAATAATATGATGGACAATGCCGCCAATACCATTGAGGGTACAGGCGATGCGGTTGGTGATATGGCACAGGATGCAGGAAACGCAGTTGACAATGCAGTTGACGGTGCATCAAACGCCGTGGGCGATGCAGTAAGATAAAAAATGGGAGGGTGTACCCTCCCATTTTTTATAAATCTATACAGTTATCTATTTTCTCTATAAGCTCCATTGTTTTTATAGTGCTCTCTACTGGATTAACTGTGTTTTCGTGTTTTTTTATTAAAACATCTGTAAAATATTTTATTTCTTCCACAAACATATCGTTTTTTTCTATTTCTAAATTTGTTTTTTTATCGTCTTCATAAATTGTAATGCTTCCGTCATAATTGCCTTTTACTGTTGCTTTTTCAAAACACACTTGAAATCCTTTGGTAAACTTAAAGCTTTGCTTAAGACACCAATTACCGCGGATTGTAACCATTCCTGTTTTATACTTGAACAAGATTGTGACACTGTCGCAATATGTTGAACCCTTTTCGCCCATTGCTGCAATTTTTTGGGGCTCGCCAAAAAGGTAGTTAACTAAATCTATATCGTGAATGCTCAAATCAAGAAGTGCACTATCTTGTTTTGCATATGGCGGCTTTATATTTTTAAACTTCCACAAAGGCATGGGCGATTCTCTTGAAAAGTCTGCACTTATCAGCTTACCGTATTTTTCCTCTTGTATAATTTCCTTTAAATACCCAACGGCTGAACTAAATCTTACACACTGTGCCACCATAATATGTGCCGATGTTTCCTTTTGTACTTTTGCAATCTCTTTACTCTCTTCAAGCGAAAGTGCCATTGGCTTTTCTAAAAGAACGTTTATGTTTCGCTTTAAAGCCTTTATTGCACAATCCTTATGTAAAAATGAGGGCAAACAAATATCCACCAAATCCAGATTCTCGTTATCAAACATTTCATCTGCATTGGTGTAGCAATTTTCTATTTGAGGAATTTCTATATCATTTTCTCTTGATATATTGGTTTTTACCTTATTATTAAAGCTTTGCGGGTTTATATCACAAAGAGCCACAAGTTTTACATCATAACCGCTATCTTCTAATATTTTATATGCTCTTCTGTGGTCTGTTGATATTCCTCCGCAACCCCATATACCTACTTTTATCATTAAAGATGCCCCTTTCCGTTTAGCTTTTTGTGAAAAACTACAGCATTTTTTGACTTTCTCTAAAGTGAAAAGGATGTAATTAGTAATTATGTTTTTGCCATATCAGCATAAAACAACGCAAAAGCTATAGTTTAAATTTTATTCCTCGTCGTTGGGCATATCCCAGTTATGATAAACGTCTTGGACGTCGTCGTTATCCTCTAACATTTCCAACATTCTTCCCATATTTTTAATACTGTCGGGGTCTGTGAGCTGTGTCATTGTTTGAGGAACCATACTAACCTGTGCATCGGATATTGTATATTTTGCCTCCAATGCCTCTCTTACAGCACCAAAGTCCTCGGGTGCAGTTGTGATTTCAATAATATCCTCATCAACCTCTATGTCCTCTGCACCTGCTTCAAGTGCATCCATTGTAATTTCGTCCTCATCGATGTCTTCATTTTCTATAATAATAACACCCTTATTGTCGAACATAAAGCTTACACAGCCTGTTGTGCCCATATTACCGCCAAACTTATCGAACGCATGACGTACATCTGCCGCAGTTCTGTTACGGTTATCGGTTAGTGCTTCAACTATTACTGCAACGCCGTTAGGTCCGTAGCCCTCGTAGGTGATGCTTTCGTAGCTGTCGGTATCGCCTGAACCTGCCGCTTTTTTTATGGTACGTTGAATGTTATCGTTTGGCATATTATTTGAACGTGCTTTTGCAATAACATCCTTTAGTCTTGAATTATTTTCGGGGTCGGGACCGCCATTTTTTACTGCAACTATTATTTCTCTTGCTATCTTTGTGAATATTTTTGCTCTTTGAGCATCGTTAGCACCTTTTTTACGCTTGATGGTGCTCCATTTTGAATGTCCTGACATTTATTTATCTCTCCTTGTAACTTAAATATATACAATTCTATCATATTTTTTACGTTTATTCAAGTATTTTAGAAAAATTTAGAGCTCACTCTCTAACTTTTCAATTAATGCTTTTATGGCGTGATTATTATTATCGCAAACAATCCAGTCTGCCACATCCTTTACCGATTGCATTGCATTTTCTACCGCAACACCAATACCTGCTTTTTTAACAAGCCCTAAATCGTTTTCGCTATCACCTATGCCTATTGTTTTATTTTTGTGTATACCCAAAAGATGAGCCAGCTCCAGCATACCCTCGCCCTTGGTTACACCCTTTGGCAAGATTTCGTAGTAATTGGGGCTTGATTGCATAAAGCTGTATTTATCACAAAATTCACTCTCCATAAGAAGCTTTTTTACCTCACCAATGTATTGTGCCTCCATCATAAACACAATCTTTTTCCACGGCTTTTTAATTAGGTGATAGTCTATATCTTCACAATCGAGTTGCTCCCACATCTTACATTCCTCGGTAAAGCGGTTCGACTTACAAAAATAAATGGTGTCGTTATTGTTTACCTCAATTCCCACATACGGGCATCTTTTTTCGATATACTCTAATGCTTTAGTTGCATCATCATCAAGAAAATGCGACATCAAGAATTTATTTTCATTAAAATCATATATAGACGCGCCATTTGCACAAACAATTGGTGCATTGGGCTTTAATTCCTTTAACACAACCTCCACACCCTGCGGCATTCTGCCTGTTGCAAAGGTGAAAAGCCCGCCCTCGTTCATAAAATATTTAATTGCATCTTTATTTTCCTGTGATATTTTTTTATCTGTTGTGAGAAGTGTATCGTCTAAATCGGTACATATTAAGTATCCGCTGAATTTTCCCATTTGTTTTGTTCCTTTCGGTTTTTTGTTTTTATTTAAAAATGGTGCGATGGGCGATTTGTAAAACGTTTGTGTTGCCGTTTTAAATTCGGGTGCTGTATCGGGTATACCGTCTCGAAAGAAAAACTGGTGCGATGGACGATTTGTAAAATCGTTCAGGTTGCCGTTTTGAAATTTGGGTGCTGTATCAGGTATACCGCCCCAAATGAAAAATGGTAAGATGGACGATTTTACCCCATAGAGAATATACAGCCGCAATAATCTTGCCTGTATATCCCATACTCTTCACTGATTTCACAAGACCTTTTGTAGCCGTTTTTCTTTTTAAAGTCAGACAACAAATATTTTACATCATACTTTGCTTGTATGTCAAGTCCTATTTGGTTTAGTGCTTGTGCGTTTTTGTGCGGGCTTATTGAAAGCGTGGTTGTAAAATAATCAAAGCCGTTCTCTTTTGCTGTTTTGGCACTCTTTTCAAGCCGCATACGATAACACAAAAAACACCGTTCGCTGCCCTCGGGTGCATTTTCAAGGCCTTTTACCGTTTCATAGAACTTATTATCTTCAAAATCACCCTCAATAAAGCTTATGGGGTGTTTTGTGTTTAGCTTTTCTATAAAAGCCTCCTGTTCACGTGCCCTTTTGTTATATTCCTCGGGTGGATAAATATTGGGATTATAATAAAAAACTGTTATTTTAAAATACTCGCTTAAATATTCTAAAACATAACTGCTGCACGGTGCACAACAGCTATGCAGAAGCAGTGTGGGCACATTATTCCCTATTTTTTTTAACTCTTTCTCTAATTCGAGCTGATAATTTACCTTCAACAAAATTCACCACCAATGCACTCAAAATTCCAAATATTGCCCCACATATAACGTCGCTTGGGAAATGCACATACATATAGAGCCGAGAAAATGAAATCAACAACGCCACTCCGTAGCCTATAACTCCAAGCTTTTTATGCCTTAAAAATATGCACGTTGCCGCCGCAAAAGACGTTACGGAATGTCCCGACGGGAACGAAAACGTGTCGTGTGCGGGTATTCCCACCGACATTTCATCAAATGACAATATGCCTTCAATATACGTGTATGGTCTCTCTCTTGCAACAAGATTTTTCATAAGCAACGTAAACACTACCGATACAAACACAAGCGAAACAAGCGTGAGTACACCTGTCTTTCGGTATTTTGCAAAAAACAGCATTAAAATTGCAACTGTAATCCACAAAACACCACCATTGCCAAGCTTTGTTATAAAAAGAAATATGTTATCTAAAATTGGATTTTTTATCTGCTGTATACTGTTAAGAACTAAAAATTCAAATTGTTCAAACACAGGTTCTCCTCCAAAAAAATGAGCTGTAAAAACTTTGTTTTTACAGCCCCTTTATTTTTTAATTTATAATACGTCTGCCGTAACAGAAATCTTTTCTGTATTCAAGGCTTGCATATTTTACAACATCTCCTGTTCTGGGTGCGTGTATGTATGTGTTGTTACCAACGTAGATACCCACGTGGTTTGGAGCTGCCGCACTGCCGAAGAACACTAAATCGCCAGGTTGCAGGCTTTCCTTTGAAACATATGTACCCTCCACACATTGAGTATATGTTGTTCTTGAAAGTGATATTCCACACTTTGAATATACATACTGAACAAATCCGCTACAGTCAAAGCCCTTTGGTGTTGTACCGCCCCAAACATATGGAACACCAAGATATGTGTCTGCTGTGTTTAGTATAGCCTGTGCTGTGGGATTTGATGCAAGATATTGGGTTGTTGATGCTTTCTTATATGTAAAGTCAACAGGCATACTGTAAACCTCGCTGCCATCTGCCAAAACTGCACCAACTGTTAGTGAATATTGGTTTGTACCCTTTAGAGTACCCTTTGTTATTATAGCATTAGTTGCATCAACAACGCTTTCATAAACAACACGTGATGATGCATCCTTTATTATAACTCTGTAGCTTTGTGCTGTTGAGATAGGTGTCCACTCAACGTTAAAGTCACCATCCTCAACCTCACCGTTATTTTGTGGTATCACAATTGTTGGTAATTCAACTGAATACTCGTCTGTTTTAAATGCTTTATAGAAACGGTTGACACTTGCTATTGCCTGCTCTCTTGTGGTTGAACCCAGCGGGTCGAGAGTTTGCGGGTCTATACCGTTCATTAGTGAATTTTCAAGTGCCGTTAATAACGGAACCTTTGCCCAGTCACTTACCTTATATCCATCTGCAAACGAATCTATAACAGCTGTGTTACTGCCGTCTGACAGCTTAAAATCAACCTCGCTTGCTGCAAGAGTTGATACAAGCATCTTTGCCATTTCCTGTCTTGTTACAAGTCTTTGAGGGTCGAATGTTCCGTCACCTGTACCTGAAACAATACCATATAGATATGCTTGTGTAACTGATTCGTTATTTGTATCAACAAACGGACTTCCGTTTGGCTTAAACAAATCTTCGTTTGTAAGCTTTCTGTATAGGTTCATAACCAATTCACAAAGCTCTTCTCTTGTTATATTATCCTTTAAATTCTTTGATACTACGTTATAGGAAACAAGTCCCGACTCATTGGCTGATTGATATTCGCCAAGAGCCCAACCACTCAGGTCCGCCGCCATAGCCGTTGATGTGAATAACGCTGTAAGGGATATAACGAACAGGGCAATCTTTTTCACTTGCTTTTTCAAGTTTAATCTCTCCTTCATATTATAGCCATTAATCCTTTTTCACAAACCGTTTGAAAACATAATCACACATATCCGTTCAAAATTTTTTGTCAATTCTTATATTTTCAAATCCTCTTCTCGTCTACCTTTGTCTTTGTCTTTCCTTTTTCTTGTTGTTACTTTGTCTGAAAAAACAGACATTTTTCACTTTACAGGCTCTATTGTAACACTAAATTACAAATTTGTCAAGTAATTTTTAAGAAATATTGCAGTTTTGTTAAAAAATACACCCATATTAATTAAATTTCTTGTAATGTTCTTGTAACATTGCGTTTCCTGTTCTGTGCATTTTGCAGTGTTTTTCCTACAAAATATGGTCAAAATAGCTATGTTTTGGGTATATTTTTGTCAAATAACAGAAATACGTGAAACGAATGTTATAAAAAAGTTTTGAAATATTACAAATTTGTTACATACGTGTTTTTTTGCTTAATAATTACACAAACTGGTTGCGGTTTTGGTTGTATTCATAGCCAATTGCATTAAGCTTTTTTGTGATTTCAAGCTTGTCTGCATTTAAATCATCACAAAGTACATCAAGCGAGCTATAATAATCTCTTAACTTGGTATTTATAACACTTAAAAGAATAATGGGGTCTTTTGGCAGCATAATTTTTCCTCTGTTTTCGAGTTTCTTCCTTTATTATAGTACATTGTTATACTACTTAAATTATATTATTGTTGTATAATTATATTAGTAGCCTTTTTAAATAGCTAGCATCTTTGCAAGCTTTACCATTTCATCTGAAACTGTTTTAGTTTGTGTCAAACCTTCCTGAATATCTACATCTACAATTTTTGCTTCTTTTGAGCATACTATTCTGTTTTGCTTGCCTTCAAGCAACAGCTCAACTGCTTTTGCACCAAGTCTTGATGCCATTACTCTGTCACGTACGGTTGGCGTGCCACCTCTTTGAACGTGACCTAATATTGTTGCTCTCGACTCAACACCCGTTGCTTTTTCTATACGCTTTGCAAGCTCTACGGCTCCGCCAACACCCTCGGCAACAATTACAATTGCGTGGTGCTTTCTTCTTTGCTTTGCCTCAAGAATAGGGCGAATAACATCCTTTTCAAAATCCCACTCTTTTTCGGGGATTAAAATAACGTCTGCACCCGATGCAATACCGCTTTCAAGTGCAATATAGCCTGCGTGTCTGCCCATAACCTCTATAACCGAGCATCTTTCGTGCGATTGTGAGGTGTCTCTTAATTTATCCACTGCTTCAACAACTGTGTTTAAGCAGGTATCAAAACCAACTGTATATTCTGTTGAGCTTATATCGTTATCTATTGTGCCTGGAACTGCAATTGTTGGCAAGCCCGCCTCGCACAAATCCTTTGCACCTCTAAACGTTCCGTCACCACCAACAGCAACAAGACCGTCAAGACCAAACACTCTTGCAATGCTAACCGCCTGTTCAACGCCCTCTTTTGTTTTAAATTCAGGACAGCGTGCTGTTCTTAAAAAAGTTCCGCCCATATTTAATATTCCCGACATATCTCTTGCGGTAATCTCTCTTAATTCTCCGTGAATAAGACCGTTGTAGCCTTTTTCTATGCCGTAAACCTTTATACCGTAGTATGATGCAACTCTAACAACCGCACGTACTGCGGCATTCATTCCTGGAGCGTCGCCTCCGCTTGTTAAAACACCAATTGTTTTTATTTCCTTCTCCATTATATATTCATCACCTTTCCTAATATCAGTTAAATAAATCATCTTCAAAAATAATGTTTTGTGCTTCCTCAAGCTCCGTATAAGGAACAAAGACCTCGTAGAAGGTTTCGTCTGATTCCCTTCTTATTACCTTTGTTAGTATATTGTTGCTGTGTAAAAGTGAAAGCAGCTTTTTTATTTGTTCGTAATTGTGCGACACACAAACTGATAACCACATATACAAAATTCTCCATTCTTTGCCCTGTATCCGCATAAATATTTAATAAATCTTCTCTTATCCACAGAGCAAAAGAGGATAAGAGCTTTTGCGGTATTAATATAAAAAGAACTTAATATCTATACTATTTTAGCTTATTTTGTAAAAAAATGCAATCATAATATAAGAATAAAATACGGTTGTTCTTAATATTTTTTTTGTATGTTTTGTATATATTTTACTTTAATTTGACATTTTCTTCGCCAAAAATCCGCTTTAAATCGCCAATTACCGACGGATGATTATTAACAAAGAGTGCTCTTGGTACTGCAACCTGCGTACGTGTATCCTCAAAAAACAACCTTACAGGTGTGTTGCCACCATACGGTGCAAGTGCTGTTTTTACTTCCTCCAATGCCTGCGGTGTATTCTTCTTTAGCTTTATATATAAAATCTCACCGTTTATATTGTTTACACTTCTTTTTGCATTTGCAATGGCGTCATTCACAGGCTTTACCTCCTGCACAACCACCTGAACACTGTTATCCTCTTTTATGCTTATTCTGCCGTATATAACAAGAATATTATCCTCCGATAACAGATGTGAGTATTTTTCGAGCACCTTGGGGAACACAATACATTCCACCGAGCCGTAAACATCCTCAACCTCAACAAATGCCATTTGTGTATTACTTCTTGTGGTTTTGTTTTTTCTTGACGCAACACACGCACAAATCACGGTTTGTTCCTCGTCTTTTACCTGTGTGTTACCATTCTCGTCAGCCACAAAATCAGCAACTGTATGAGTTATTATTCCATTTAACTTTTCGGAATATTCCTCCATTGGATGCCCCGAAAAATACATTCCTGTTGCAAGCTTTTCATTTTTTAATAAAACCTTTTTTGGAAGCTCATCTATATCGGGAAATTCCATATCCTTACCTGCACTTGCCTCTTCATCAAAAAGCGTAATCTGCCCTGCAACGTTATCTCTGCTGTTTTTCCACGTTCCGTCAACCGCCGATTCGTACACCATCAAAAGCTGTGAACGCTTTATACCCATTGAGTCGAAGGCACCGCTGTTTATAAGCCCCTCTAAAGCCCGTTTATTCATATCGAGCCCCACCATTCTGTCGATAAAATCGGAAAAGCCTTTAAATTCTCCTCCTTTTTCCCTTTCTCTTACAAGGTTTGCAATACAGCTTCTGCCAACATTTTTAATTGCAGTCAGTCCAAAGCGAATGGCTCCATTTTCCACACTAAAGCCCTCGCCGCTCTTGTTTACATCGGGCGGAAGTCGCTTTATGCCCATATTTACGCAATTAGCAATATAGTGATTTATTTTTGCACTGTCATCAACACTCGATATGAGCGATGCCATAAATTCAACAGGGTAAAAGGTTTTTAAATATGCCGTCTGGTATGTTACAAACGCATACGCCGCTGCATGAGATTTGTTGAAGGCATAGTTTGCAAAATCGTTTATTTCGTCGAATATTGCAATTGCAACCTCCTCGCTTATGCCATTTTTAATACAGCCCTTTATTTCGCCGTCGTCCGAGCCATAAATGAAGTTTTGCCTTTCAATTTTCATTGCATCGGCTTTCTTTTTGGATATTGTTCTTCGCATTGAGTCTGCCTTACCCATAGAATAGCCTGCCAGATTTCGCACAATCTCCATAACCTGCTCCTGATATACCATACATCCGTAGGTGACATCAAGCGTCTGCTCAAGTAAGGGGTGCTTATAGGTTATTTTATCGGGATTAAGCTTATTGGAAATATATCGGGGTATTTGGTCCATAGGGCCTGGACGGTAAAGTGCAATTCCCGCTATAATATCCTCTAATGAGTCGGGCTTTAGCTCCTGCATAAATGACTGCATACCCGCACTCTCCATCTGGAACACACCCTCGGTATTACCGCTTGAAATAAGCTCAAAAACCTCTTTTCTGTTGTAGTCTATTTTATCTATATCTATTTTAATATTATGTGTTTTCTCTATTATTTTTATTGCATTTTCTATAACAGTAAGGTTACGAAGTCCCAAAAAGTCCATTTTTAAAAGACCAAGATTTTCAACCGTATCCTTTGTAAACTGTGTTGTTACAAAATTTTCCTTATTTAATGTAAGCGGAAGATAATTAACAATAGGCTCGCTTGTGATTACTACGCCTGCAGCATGAGTTGAGGCATGACGCGGCAACCCCTCAAGAGCCATAGATGTATCTATAAGCTCCTTTGTTTGTGCATCATTATCATATGCGGTTTTTAACTCATTTGATACCTCAAGTGCTTTCTCTATTGTTATATTAAGCTCATTGGGAACAAGCTTTGCAACTCTGTCGACATCTGCATAGGGAACGTCGAGTGCACGTCCCACATCACGAATTGCAAGACGTGCCTTCATTGTACCAAAGGTTACAATTTGTGCCACCTGCTCACTTCCGTATTTGGAAACAACATAGTCTATTACCTTTTGTCTGCCCTCGGGTGCAAAGTCTATATCAATATCGGGCATAGACACACGTTCGGGATTTAAAAATCTTTCAAAAATAAGGCTATATTTTATTGGGTCTATGCTTGTGATTTCCAAGCAGTACGAAACAAGGCTTCCCGCCGCAGAGCCCCTGCCTGGACCAACCATAACATTGTTTTCTCTTGCAAAATGGATAAAGTCCCACACAATAAGGAAATAATCCACAAAGCCCATATTTTCAATAACGCCTATTTCATATTCCAAACGTTCCTTTAATTCGTCTGTTATATTATCATATCTCTTTTTAAGACCGCCACTGCACAGCTCTCTTAAATATTGCGATGCACTTTTTCCCTCGGGCACGGCATATTGCGGAAGATGACGCGACTCGAAATCGAAGTCAACATTACACATATCGGCAATTGCCACACTGTTTTTTATCGCTTGGGGTGCAAATGAAAACAGCTCACTCATTTGCTCGGGTGATTTTATATAAAATTCCTCTGTTTCAAACTTCATTCTTTCAGGGTCGTTAACGGTTCTTTCCATTTGAATACACATTAAAACATCCTGATACTTTGCATCCTCTTTTTTTACATAGTGAGCATCGTTTGTGGCAACAAGTCCCACACCAAGCTCCTCACCAAGACGTACAAGCTGCGGCAAAATCTGTTTTTGTTCGCTTAAACCGTGGTCTTGTATTTCTATATAATAATTTTCCCTGCCAAATATTTCTATATAATTTTGTGCACAACGTTTTGCACCATCGTAGTCACCTGCTAAAAGGAGCTTTGGCAACTCGCCTGCAATACACGCACTTAAGGCAATAATCCCCTCGCTGTGCTCTTTTAAATAGTCGTAGTCTACTCTTGGCTTATAGTAGAAGCCTTCTGTATGACCTGCACTTACAATTTTTATAAGATTTTTATAGCCTGTCTGATTTTTTGCAAGCAAAATCAAATGGCTTGTTTTATTATCTATACCATGCACCTTGTCAAAACGGCTGCGTGGTGCAACATACACCTCGCAACCGATAATAGGTTTTATACCTTGTGCCTTACATTCTCTGTAGAAATCTACCACGCCATACATAACGCCGTGGTCTGTGATGGCACACGCACTCATTCCCAATTCCTTTACACGGCTAACAAGCCTCTTGATTTGTGCTTCACCATCAAGAAGGCTGTATTCTGTATGGACGTGTAAGTGACAATAATCCATTGTTTTTATCTCCTTTATGCTTGATAAATTTGTGTATTTTGAGTGTTTTCTCTCATTTGCGTATAAGAAATACGCGGCATTCGTTCAAACACCCAACCTACGCAAATTTCTCTTCGCTTGTTTTTGCCTGATAATTTTGTGTATCTTGAGTGTTTTTACTCATTTGCGTATAAGAATACGCGGCATTCGTTCAAATACCCAACCTACACAAAATTCTCTTCGCTTACTTTTCCCTACAATTGCTCTGCAATTTGTAAAATTCTTTCCAGTCTGTGATTTACGCCCGATTTGCCAATTGGCGGGTCTACTCTTTCGCCAAGCGATTTTATGCTGTCTTCGGGATAGCGGCATCTTAATTCGCCTATTTCCTTTAGTGTGTGGGGTAATTCGTGCCATTTTCGTGCCGCTTTTATTTTCTTTATTGCATATAAATGTTTCGATGCCGCCTTTGCAACCTTGTTGGCATTTGCATTTTCACAATTAACCTTACGGTTAATATTATTTCGCATATCCTTTTCAATCTGCACGCCAAACAATTCAAAGGCATCGGTGTTGTCGCCCATTATGCCCAACAAGTCGGCAATCTGGGTTGCTTCCTTTATATACACAATTATGTATGTTTTTCTTTGTGTACGCTTTGAAAAGATGTTTTTTTCTTTGAGCACGCTTTGCAGAAACTGTGCTTCTTCTTTGGTTTTTGTAATAAATTCAAGGTGATAGCCTTTTTGAGGGTCGCTTATTGAGCCGTGACCTAAAAATGCACCGCGTATATATGCGTCTGTACAACATTCCGATAAGTTCTGTGTATTAATTATTTTATGATTTTTTCCCGCTTCCTCAATAGTCTTACAATTTCTGCACCTTGCTCCCACCTCGGATAATCTTTCCTTTATTTGTGAAGAAAACGACATATTCTTCTCCTTTTATTTTGTTATTTTAACTTCAGGCTCGAGCATTACGCCAAATTTTTCAAATACTGTCTTTTGAATATGCTCAATAAGTGCCACAACATCCTCTGCTGTTGCACCGCCTGTATTCACAACAAAGCCCGCGTGCTTTTCGCTCACCTGTGCACCGCCTATGCTAAAGCCCATAAGGTCGCAATCCTGTATAAGCTTTCCTGCAAAATAGCCCTGCGGACGCTTAAAGGTGGAGCCTGCCGACGGCATTTCTATGGGTTGCTTTTCGTTACGTTTTTTTGTGTATTCGCTCATTTTTTGCTTTATTTCGTTATACTCGCCTTTTTGTAGCACAAGTGTTGCACCAATTATTATTGCACCGTTTTGTTGAAAAATGCTGTGGCGGTATCCAAGCTGTGCATCTTCTACACTCATTGTTTTTATTTCGCCGTCTTTATCAATATAATCAATGCTTGTAACCACGTCTTTTATTTCTGTGCCGTATGCACCCGCATTCATAAAAATTGCACCGCCAAGCGTGCCAGGTATGCCAGATAGAGCCTCAAAGCCTGTTAGTGATGCGTTTAAAAGCTTTGATGCAAGCTTTGAAAGCAAAATGCCTGCTGTTGCAACAACAGTGTTACCATCTATTGTGCACTCACCGAAGCTTTTTGAGAGCTGTATCACAACACCCCTTATTCCGTCGTCGCTAACAAGAAGATTTGAGCCGTTGCCCATTACCATAAATGGAATATTGTTTTCCTTGCAAAAGGATATGGTGTTTTTTAATTCGTCAACATTATTAACACTAATAAAGCAATCTGCCTTTCCGCCAATGCGGAAGGAGGTATGCTTTTTCATTTCTTCATCAAAAATTGCATTGGGTATTATATTGGTTATTTCTTTTAATACTGACATTAATAAAAAATCCTTTCTAATAGGAGATTGGCGTCTTAAAAAATGTTTAAAACAATGAAATTGTAGGGAATGCATTTATGCATTCCATTGCCAAACGGATAAATCCGTTCCCTACATTAAGACGCAGAGAATTTTCGTGTAGGTTGCGTGTTTAAACGAACGCCGCGTATTTTCTATACGCAAGCGAGCGAAAACACGTAAGATACCAAAAAATTATCAAGTCGACTTCATTTGCTCTTCTATTTGTTGCATCAACCTATTATTTAGCTCAACTGCGGCATTGTAGCCCATACGCTTTTGACGGTTGTTCATTGCTGCTACTTCAATAATTACGGCAAGGTTTCTGCCAAGCTTTACGGGAATGGTGAGGGATGGAATGTTTATACCCATAATGTTGGTAAATTCGTCGACCATACCAAGACGGTCGTATTGCTTGCCCTCCTCCCATGGCTCTAAATGGATTATGAGGTTGATGTTTTCGGTGTCTTTTACTGCACCTATACCAAAAATTTGCTTTACATCTATTATTCCTATACCGCGAAGCTCCACAAAATGCCTTATAATTTCGGGAGATGAGGCAACAAGCGTTTTATTTGAAACCTTTTTTATTTCAACCGCATCGTCGGCAACAAGACGGTGACCTCTTTTTACAAGCTCTATTGCCGCCTCGCTCTTTCCTACTCCGCTTTCACCCAAAATCAAAATACCCTCGCCGTATACCTCAACAAGCACGCCATGACGTGTGCGTCTGGGTGCAATCTGCACATTTAAAAAGCTTATAATAGCACTCATAAATGACGAGGTAACATCCTCTGTTCGTAAAAGTGCAATATTATTCTTCTCGGCATACTCAAGCATTTCGGGATATAGCTGCAAGCCTCTTGTTATAAGAAGTGCAGGAAACTTAAGAGCGAAATATTTATCGAGTGCCTCTCTTCTGTCTTCAACTGCAAAGCCTTCTAAAAATGTAAATTCCGACCTGCCCATAATTTGCAGACGGTTAGAGTCAAAATTATCTAAAAATCCCGCAAGCTGTAAGCCAGGACGGTTTATATCCGAGCTTGATATAAGTATTTGGTCTATGTTAGTAGGCTCATAAAGAACCTCCATTTCAAATTCATCTATTATTTTTGTAAGAGGTATTGTGTAAATATCTTGCATTGCTTTTTTACAACCCTTTCTTATAAATATTTATACATACAGTTATTGTATCACATATTTATTAATATTTCAATAATTTTGAAAAAACTGACACTTTTTCTTGCTACAAATTAATATATTTAATGAAATTATTGCGATTTTTTTGTGTAAAATAAAAAAAAAGAAGTTTTTTCAAAAAATTTCTTTAAAAACTATTGCAAATTTCAAATTATTGTGTTACAATAATGTGTGTTGTTTTACGAGTTGCAGAAATTATTGTCTGCAAAGTTAATAAGGAGGTGTATTTAGAATGGCTAAATGCGAGATTTGCGGAAAGGGTGTTTCTTTCGGCATAAAAGTTTCTCACTCACACAGAAGATCAAACAGAACATGGAAGCCTAACATTAGAAAGGTAAGAGCTGTTGTTAACGGTTCAGTTAAATCTGTTAATGTTTGCACTCGCTGCCTTCGTTCCGGAAAGGTTCAACGTGCAGTTTGATTTTATAAGAGATTAAGTAGCAGCTTGCAAGCATAGTTTTCGCAAGCTGTTTTTTTCTTAAATGAGTACATATTTGCTACGCACCCCGCTTCGGGGGCAGATAAGATGACCAATTATATTCTGTTTTGGTCACAAGGGAGGTGTATCGCATGGAAAAACTCCTTATAAAAGGAGGTAACAAGCTAAATGGCGAGGTAGTTATTAGCGGAGCAAAAAACGCAGCAGTAGCAATTTTACCTGCTTGTTTGCTTGTTAAGGCGAATTGCCGTATTGAAAATTTACCCGACATTAAAGACGTGAGCCTGTATCTTCGGATTTTGAAGAATATGGGTGCAAAGGTAGAAAAAATAGATTCTTCAACAGTTGATATAGATTGTACAGATGTCACCTCGTGGACACCCGATGGCGACCTCACCCGTAAAATGCGTGGTTCGAGCTATCTTATGGGTGCTCTTTTAGGTAGATTTAACGCTTTTGTGCTCGACCAGCCAGGCGGCTGCGACTTTGGCACAAGACCAATAGACCAACACATTAAAAGCTTTAAGCTTCTTGGTGCAAAGGTGGAAACAAGAGATGTTATCCGCGGCGAGGCAAAGGAGCTTGTTGGTGCAAATATATATTTTGACGTTATTACCGTTGGCGCAACAGTCAACGCTATTTTGGCTGCAACTCTTGCAAAGGGTATAACAGTTATAGAAAATGCCGCAAGAGAGCCACACGTGGTTGATTTGGCAAACTTCCTAAACGCTATGGGTGCAAATATAAGAGGTGCTGGTACAAGCACCATAAAAATCCGTGGTGTTGAGAGCTTGCACGGCGGCAGACACGCCATTATTCCCGACCAAATTGAGGCGGGAACATTTATGGTTGCAGCTGCTGCAACACGCGGTGATGTTTTATTAAAGAATGTAATTCCCCGCCACCTTGATGTAATAAGTGCAAAGCTTATTGAGTCGGGTGTTAGGGTTGAAAATAATGATGATACAGTAAGAGTATGGGTTGAGGACGGTGCAGAGCTTTGCGGTGTAGACTTTATTGCAACTCCATATCCGGGATTTCCCACCGATATGCAGCCCCAGCTTGTAACATATCTTACCACAGTGGGCGGCGAATCCACAGCTCGTGAGGGTGTGTGGGATAATCGCTTTAAGTACACAAACGAGCTTGCACGTATGGGAGCAGATATTCACGTTGAAGGTAAGCTTGCTATGATAGACGGCGTTAGTAAATTAATGGGTGCACACGTAAAGGCAAACGATTTAAGAGCGGGTGCGGCTATGATTATTGCAGGACTTATGGCAGAGGGCGAAACCGAGATTGTGGATATTTACCACATCGACAGAGGCTATGAGCGTTTTGAAGAAAAGTTTATAAGCCTTGGCGGAGATATTAAGAGAGTACAGGTTGTAGACGATTTTGAAGAATAATGTTAGGTTCTGTTCGCTTATAAGCGGCTCGTCGGGAAATTGCTCATTCTTCTCCGACGGAAAAACAAATATACTTATAGATTGCGGATTAAGCGGCAAAAATCTTGAGGCGGCACTTATGTCGATAGATGTACGTCCGCAAGATATTGATGCTTTGCTTATTACACACGAGCATAACGACCATATAAAAGGTGCAGGTGTTGTATCAAGAAGATACAATATACCCATTTATGCCACAAACGGCACTCATTCGGGGGCAAACATTGGTGCTGTAAGCGACGAAAACAGACAGATTATAACACCTCATACCGATTTTGAGGTTGGAACGGTGGGTGTGCGTGCATTCAACATTCCGCACGACAGTATGGAGCCTGTTGGCTTTTGCTTCTTTTCGGGAAATGAAAAATACAGCTCTGCTACCGATATGGGCTATTTAACTAACAAGGTTTTTGATGAAATAAAAGGCTCAAGAAGTGTGTTGCTCGAGTCGAACCACGATATTGAAATGTTAAAAATGGGGCCATACCCATTTCCGCTAAAGCAACGAATTTTAAGTAATTTAGGGCACCTTTCAAACGAAACTGCGGCACAGACGGCACTTGCTCTTGTAAGAAGCGGAACTAAAAATATTATGCTCGGACATTTAAGCGAGAATAATAACCGCCCTGAAATTGCACAGCTTGAAACTTATAATCACTTAACACAGGCAGGTGTAAGGGTTGGTGAAGATGTAGTGCTATGCGTTGCTCACAGGTATAAGGCTACATTTTTTGAATAAAGTTATAATATAATTACAGAGAGAGGGTAGTCTATATAAATTTGATATTGCTTGTAGGGGACGGCGTCCGCGACGTCCCGCAATTTTGAGCAATAGAATTTATATAGACTACCCTCTTTATTTATCATAGGAGAAAAATATGAAAATATCAATAATCTGCGTGGGAAAAATAAAAGAAAAATACTTCACCTCCGCAATAGAGGAATATTCAAAACGGCTTTCTCGCTTTACACAGCTTGAAATAACAGAAATTAACGACGAAAAAATCCCCGATAATGCCTCACAAAAGGAAATGGAGCAAATAAAGCAAAAAGAGGGCAGAGGTATTTTATCTAAAATAAAAGACGGCTCATATGTGGTTGCACTATGCATTGAGGGCGATATGCTCTCCTCCGAGGCACTGGCACAGAAATTAGACAAAATTTCTATGCAAAGCAGTCATATCACCTTTATTATAGGTGGCTCGCTGGGACTTTGTGATGAGGTTAAAAATAAAGCCTCCCTGCAATTGAGCTTTGGTAAAATGACACTGCCACATCAGCTTATGAGAGTTGTTTTATGTGAGCAAATTTACAGAGCCTTTAAAATTAACAACAACGAAAGCTACCATAAATAATATATCTATTCCCTATAAAACAATCGCACCGCCATAACCGCTGCCACAAGCGAAATTAACGATGCAAACCATATCGGCAAAATAACCGATTGCGGCGAGAGCGACATTGCTCCTGCACGGAGCGACAAAACAGTTGACGGAATAATTGTAAAAGACGTTGTGTTCATAACCATAAACATAGTCATAGCCCTTGATGGGCTATTTTTATTTTTGTTATTTTTTTGCATACTTTCCATTGCCTTTATTCCCATAGGTGTTGCGGCATTACCCATACCAAGCAAATTTGCCGTTACATTCATTGTTATATATCTTTTCGAGCTATCGCTCTCGTTTGGGAAAAGCTTATTTATAACAGGCGAAAATACCCTGTTTATTATTTCACTTATGCCGCTGTTTTCGGCAATTTTTAAAAGTCCGTTCCAAAAGCACATTAAACCGCAAATGGAAAGAAGGGTTGTTACACTCTGCGAAGCACCGTCGAAAAGAGCCATCATTGTTTCATCAATTTTGCCGTTTATTATTGCACACACAAACGACACTAAAATCATTCCACACCACACATAATTCATACTATCCCACCCCCTCTTTTTGTAAAATTTACACACTCATTTTATTGCTATGCAGCTTATAAATTAAAAATTCACTAAATTTTTTTGATACTATTGTAATTTTCATTTTATCGTGGTAAAATATTAAAGAAAATTAAATCTGCTATATAGCATTGAAAGGAATATAAAATATATGAGCATAAGAATTGGTATAATGGGATATGGCAATCTTGGCAGAGGTGTTGAGTGTGCAATAAAGCAAAATGACGACCTTGAATTAGTTGGAGTTTTTACAAGACGTAATCCGTGTGACGTTAAGATTTTAACCGACGGCGTTGGTGTTTACAGCACCGATGACGTGTTGAAAATGAAAGATAAAATAGACGTTTTAGTTCTTTGCGGAGGCTCTGCCACCGATTTACCAAAGCAAACTCCCGAATACGTTAAGTATTTCAACGTGGTAGACAGCTTCGATACCCACGCAAAAATTCCCGAGCATTTTGAAAATGTGGACAAGGCAGGCAAAGAAAGCGGTAAGGTTGGTATAATTTCTGTTGGTTGGGATCCTGGTATGTTTTCACTAAACCGTCTTTACGGAAATGCAATTTTAAGCGATGGTTACGACTACACCTTCTGGGGAAAAGGCGTTAGCCAAGGTCACTCCGATGCAATAAGACGAATTGACGGAGTAAAAGATGCAAGACAATATACTGTCCCCGTTGAAGAAGCACTCGAAGCAGTACGCAGAGGCGAAAACCCAACACTCACAACCCGCCAGAAGCACACAAGAGAATGCTTTGTGGTTGCCGAAGAGGGAGCAGACAAGGCAAGAATTGAGCAAGAAATTAAAACAATGCCCAACTACTTTGCAGATTATGATACAACCGTTTATTTTATAAGCGAAGAGGAGCTTATAAAAAATCATAGCGGTATTCCTCACGGCGGTGTGGTAGTTCGCAGCGGTAACACAGGCTGGGAGGGCGAAAATAAGCACGTGATAGAATACAAGCTTACACTCGATTCAAACCCTGAATTTACCACCTCTGTTCTTGTTGCATATGCAAGAGCGGCATATAGAATGAACAAAGAAGGACAAAGCGGCGCTAAAACAGTGTTTGATATTCCGCCTGCATATTTAAGCAGTAAAAGTGGGGAAGAATTAAGAAAAGAACTATTGTAAGTCTTTTTCTTTTAGCGCAGAGCCACACAAATCGCACCACTCGACGTACCGTTGTACGCCTTCGGGCAAGGTAAAATGCCGTGCATTTTACTGCGTTTTGTGCATTCTGCATCTAAAATAAAAACCCTTAACACAAAAAAGGGACACTAAATTTAGTGTCCCTTTTTATTTAAGCTCCGTAGTAGGCTCTTTTTATTGCTGCAAGAGTTTCGGCATTGATTTCATCTTCCATCTTCTGTTTGCCTATGCCGTACCATTCTTCCGCTATTTTTTGTATTTCGGCATAATATGGACTTGGATATGTTCCGTCCGCTTTCTTTTGAATACCTAAAATTTGTGCTTCTTCATCAGTAAAGTAGCCTCTTGAAGTGGCACCCTTAAGAGCAAGTTCAACACGGTCACTTTGTATTTTAGTGTCGACTTCAGTTGGGTATACTGATGTATAATAATTGTCTCTTTCAAGCTCGTTTTCGTTTAAATGCTTTGTGTACGCCTCATAAATTGTCCTTTTCTCATCTGCATCAACCGCGGCGTTATACTGACTTGTTTTAATCTCGTTTTCTCTGTCAAGATTATCATCAAGGTCATTTAAAGTAGAGAGATAATCTCTTTTTCCCTCTAAATCATCCGAATACCTTTCGTATGAATTTACCATAAGCTCTCCTATTTTATCATTAAGCTTTGCGTTATATAAATTCAACTGGCTTGCCGCTGCGGCAATTGCGGCACTGCTTTCGTATCCGCCCGTAAGAGATGTCATTTTACCGTAGGCGTCTTCATATGCACGCTGACCCTCTCTGTGATACATTTCGCTGTATGCCTTGTATGCGGGGTCTTTTTCGGGGTCGTAGCTCCACTCGGGCATGTTTTCTATTTCATCAAGCGTTTTATTGATTTCTTCATCATATACATTTTCCTTTATGCCAATGCTATCCTTTGTTTTTTGTATTGCGGCATCCATTTCGTCTTTATCGACGTGTGCTTTGTTGTCGGAGTCGATATAAAAGTCCTTTATCTCTTGTCCTCCTACAAACACCTTACCACCTTTAAAGTTCACAAGATTTTTAAGTCCTGATGCTTTAGCATAGTCTGTTGCAATAACCTTGTTGTTCTTGTTGGGCTTGTCATTATTAGTGTTGTTATTTGTATCAATTGTTGGTATTGCCATAGTGTTTCTCCTTTCCTTTAATTTTCTTGAGGAGCAGCCTCTTGTTGCAGATTTTTAATGTCCTCTATAAGCTTTTCTTTGCCGTCAAACTCCATAAGCTTTAGCATCATTACTGCAGCCGACGGTGATTTGGCAGTAAACACTCCCGACTTCCACAACGACATAACCATTTCGTTTGTGCTTTCCCTTGTGTATGGATTTCTCTTTTGAGGAACAACCTCTATGTCTATTTCCACTCTTTCACGCTTTGTTTTTCCAACCTCAAAATTAAGTGCATCCTTTTGCGGTACCTCGTGATACAGTGCATTGTTTGAAAATTCCTCAAACTCCTTTTCGCCAAGCTCGTTTGTTATTCTGTAAACTCTCTTTTTGGTATAAAATTCACGCATAAGCTCAATCACCATAACAACAATCTCTTTGTATGCATCGTACGAGTCATCAATAACGGCACGTGATTGCTTTTCACCCGTCTGCTGCAGTGCAGTTATGGCACTTGCTGCCGTAACACCGCCGTTTACACCACCCTGCTGAAAGTCACGGTTGCCTGCAATTTCTTTTAAACGGTCAATTTTATTATCAAGATGCGTTAGTGCAAACTCTGAAAGTGATGTTGCCTGTTGCGGAACAACGCCCGACGGGTCACCCTGCACCTTCACCAAATCCTTTGAAAAGTCCATTAATTCATCTTCGTTTACTCCCACACTCTCTTTATAAAACCATCTTTGCTTGGAGCTTACCATAATATTTTTAATAATTGCACCATCGAGCTTATCTATGTACATCTGCGGATTTTTAATTACATCAATAAGCCCAAATCCAAACGGACAATTATCCTCGGGATAGAGAACATCAAAAACAACAGGATAGAGTCCGTGGGCATATAAACCGTTTTCATAGCCTTGAGTATCCTCGGTTGCATCTATAATATTATCGTTTACAAGCTTCATCATATGCAAGGTCCCATCGCTCTTTTTGTAGTAGCAATCCACCACAACCGTTTTTTCGCTTATACTGTTTATTCCGCCATAATCCTCCATTGAAGCGTCACCGCTAAAAAGTTCACGGTATCTTGGGTATTTCTCGCATAGCAGGTCGTTATCAACGGCATTTACAATAAATAAAAAGCGGCTATCCTGAACATCTGATACGTGCATATCGCAATACACATTCAAAAGGTCGACACTTCTTATTTCAATATCGTCCTTTTCCTCGTTATAGAAAACGCCGTAAACGGCAGTGCCGTATTTTAATTTCTTTCGCCAATTCTTTTTATATACCTTTTTAAAGCCGCTCATATCGAGCTGGGTGGGAACTATTTTTGATAATATTTTAGCGGTTTTTTCATCGTCCCTACACCTTTCAAGCAAATTAACAGACGGGAAATTATCCACCGCATCGGCATACTTGTTTTCTATTGCACTAAACACAAACGAGGTGGATACATTAAGCTCGTTTGTTTTTGGCATAAGCGATAGAGAGTTTCTTTTTCTGTACCAGTCTGTGTTATCGAGTATTCTGCGATAAAGCTCCTCCTTGTCGGCTTTGTATCGCGAAAAGGCGGCTATTGCCTTTGTTTTAAGCTCGCCCGAAACCTTGCCTGTATATTCATATTCTATCATTATTTCTCCTTTCTCCGCCTTATTCAAGCGGATTCCATTCCTTTGATTTTACGGTTTTTTCACGGTTTGGCTTTATTGGGTTTGCCATCAGAAAATATCTTGCCGCATCATAATCGTGGTCTTCTAAAGCACTGTTTACATCCTCCACATTTATGTCGTCATACACTAAAAGAGGCAGCGTGCGTATAAAATGTGTGCACGTATTAAACACATACATCATAGGCAAGCCCTCATTATCAAACTCAAGACGGTAGTGCATTTGCATTTTACCGCTTAAACGGTCATTTTTGCCCTTTTCAAAATACACACCCTCCGCCTCCATCATACGAATAACAGTACCATCGCTGCCTCTCGATTCGTCCCATATAGACGGGTCCGCAATACCTGTTATTTTGTGTCCCTTTTCATAGGTGTCCTCTATTTCACGTATCATTTTAGCAATTTCACGAGGTTGTTTCTTTATGCCTGTATTTGGTGTGTCGGTACAACCGTAGAGCTGACGGTAGAGATATGCTCTGCCATCGTAGTCGATTGCCCACCACTGCACTGCAAACGGCTTTGCGTAGCCAAAGTCGAAGGAACGGTAGCGTCGCCACGAATCAGGAATAACAAAAGGTTCAATAACGTGGGTATGTTTCCTGTTTTTAGCTCCTTCGGGGTTGTTCCTCCATTCTGTAAAAACCTGTCCCGAAAAGCTGTTCCAATCACCATAAAGCAGTGCCCTCTTTTGTGCCTCGGGAAGCATACCCAGATTTGCCAGATAATTAGGGTCGTTTTTTAAAAGTGCCTCATTATCAAACACCGAGGACGGCACAAAGCACCTTGTGCGTGATATTTCCATACTTTTACCCTCGGGAGTAAAAATTTTGTTTTTATATGTATACGTTTTATCGGGCTCCTTGCCCTCTATAAATCTGTCCTTTACCCAACCGTGACCGATACCGCCCGGATTTGCAGTAGAACGGATATATACTCTTAATCCGTCGCCATCGGCTCTGTTACGTGATATTAAGTATTCATATTCCTCCTGTGTAAAGTGAGTTAGCTCGTCGAAGCCAATAAAGGAATAGGAAAGACCCTGGTAGTTTATGTAGCTGTCGTGGTTGGGCATTGAGCCAAAATATATTCTTGCACCCGATGGGAATTTCCAGCAATGGTCGGTGGAGTTATATTGTGCGTTTGGGTATGCGGGAGTATAATATCTTAAGGATTTTAAGATAAGCTCACGAAGCTGCGGAAAGGTTTTTCTAAAAATTATACCTTTATAGTTTGGATTATCAACCTGACGTAGTGCCTCTATCACCATTGCATCTGATTTGCCACCGCCTGCTGCACCGCCGTATAGCACCTCATATTCGTTTCGCTTTAAAAATTCCTCTTGCCTCTGTTGCGGTTTCCATATTATGTTATCTATTTCCAATTTATTAATTTCTCATCATCTCCCAGAACTGTGCCCTCGTTTATTTTATTAAATGCAAGGTTTAGCTCGTCGAGCAATAAAACGCACCATGCCCGCAGCTCTGTAACAGTTGCATTTGACGGCGGATATTCTACATCAAGTATCATAGCTTTTCAATTCCTTTCTTTAAAACCAATTTTTTAAAACTGTATCTGGAGATGTCGGCAAGGCTTTTGCCAAATATAAATCCAAATCAGCAAGACGTGAATTAAACATTGTCATATGAGCATTATAGTTTTCATAATCACGTTGATAAAAGCAGATTTTTGCATTAATAAAGTCGATATACAACGTGTCGAACGGCTCGTCCAAAACGGTTGTATCGGTTATGTGTCGGTAAATATATATGTATGGTTCATCCTCATCATCTTCCCGAAATGTAAAATCTACTGTAAAGATAGATGTTTCGTCGTCAATTATTTCTACAGCTTTTACCGTCCCCAAATAGTCTCTGTTTTCTGTAATAGCATCAATTATGTCGCCTTCCTTTAACTCACAGTTTCTAACCTTAAACGTATTGCCCGATACTGTTGCATCGAATTCTGCTTCCACATATCGCACAGGCTCATATTTTTTTTGGTATATAAGCTTTATTGCTCCATTGGGTTTTTTACTGAAGCTGATGGGTGTACCCTCTGTGCCCTTTGGTGCACTAATGTATGTTATTCCGCACCAGCGAGCATCTCTTTTTCTTAAAACACGGCCGTCTGCAATAATTCTGTCGACATCTAAAAGAGTTATTCCTTCAGGAAGAGTGTACGTGCCGTCTTTATTTTGATTTATGGTTGCTTCTTCAAACGACACCAAATGCTCACGGCACAACATTCCACCAAGCTCATTGCACCATACCAGCTTTTCATCAAATGTAAACTCATTCGGGAACATGGTATCGCATATTTGAATTACTTTTTCTATCTTGATTTTTATCAGCTCCTTTTATTTTTTATATTTTTTGCCGCCATCGGCAGTTTTTAATCTGATATCATACACTGTGGCGTCGCCGTCACCTTGCAGTTTTATTCTGTAATTTTTTGCGTTTCTCCATCTTGTTGGAATACGGTATGTTAGCATTTTTCCTGTCCCCATACAGCTTTGATGTTCTGTACTTTTAATGTTGTCGGTAACACTGAATACTCTTATTTTTTTACCCATTGCTATCTTTGCACGTATCCAGATTTCGTTAACATACGAGTTTTCGCAGCCTTCATCATAAAATTCAACACTTTCAGCTATCCAGCCATTGTTGTTTTCTCCCTCTATCTGATAAATGGCATCGGTGCACGCCATATAATCATTACCGCCGTACGAAAAGAAGCCTTTTACTGTCCCCGACGACATTGTGTGCCACAGGCCTCTTTGTGCATCAAATACTAAAAGCTCTTTTTGACCATTCTCACGTGTTGCATATGCATAGTATTTGTTGTTTGTTCCGTGACCTGTTGCGGCTATGTATTTATAACCGAGCTTTTTTGATATTTTTTCAAAGCCCACACCATCAAAACGATAAAACCCGTCCTGTGCAAGAAAATACAGGCTTGTGCCGCAAATGGAGCAGCTTTTTATATCTATACAACCTATTCCCTCCACAGTTCTTGTGATTGTGAAGTTTGTGGGGAGTGTGCCGCTTATTAAATACATACAATTTTTCTTAAATGCCACAACATAGTTTTTATATGCATATATCCCTTCAAAGCCGCCGCCACTTCCAATACCCACATAGTAGCTGTCCGATGAAATTCCTTCAAATTTATTAAACTCCCTGAAATCACCCGACTTTGATGCGTATATGTATTCGCCGTTGGGATTAACTCCCCAGAGCCTGTTGTTTTGTATGCACACACTGTTCATTATGGGCATTGCCTTACGAATTACTGCTCCAGTGTGGTTTGCCGATGTAAGACGGTAGCCGTTATCATAGCTGAAATTTACATAATTTTTTGGCATTACCACCTCGCCGTTTATATTGTAGGCAATATAATCGAGCGTGCTCATTTCGCCGTTTTTTCTTGCATCTACTGCACTCACTATGCAAACAACCTCGTCATTATTCCCCGCACTTTCGTATTTGCTCTTTCTTATAAGTGTTTCACGTGCATATTCATATTCTGTTGCGCCTATGGATTCGTTGTATCGTGACAGAAGATTATCTATAACAATGTTGTCGCCAACTTTAAAATTACTAAAATACGATTCAGCATCGCCATAAAATTTATAGGTGGTTTGGGTAGAGGAATTTGCCGCTGCAGGCAGTGTCTTTAAAAAGTTGCTTGACGGCGAAACAAACTGTGCACAGTCACAACGTACCACATACCCTTTTGAAGCTCTTTCCGAATATTTTGCGTAATTGTTGTAGTTATAAAACAACAAACATCTGTCATCAAAACCGTTGTAGCAGCAAATTATGATGTTACCGTTTATTTCGCAAAGAGATATATCTCCCTCTGCAGGAATTTTAGCGTCCCCAAAGAACGGTGTTGCTCTGCCCTTGTAGTAAAATTCTATGCCTGCAACACCTGTGAAGGTGCCATCATATACACCTCCTGGTGCAATTACGGCTCTTATGTTTGTTATAGTATTGTTGTATGCATCTTTCATTAAAAGCTTTTTTGGTGCTTTTGCAGTTTTTAGACACGGGTATTCATCTGATGTGATATCTGTGGCATTTAACCATTCACCCGCAACTGAATATTCACCTCGGTTTATCCCCAGAAATTTTGAAATTAATTTGTTTTGTGTCCCTTCAGAAACAACTGCCATTTTTCACACCCCTAACAATTGCCAAGAAAATTATTAAGAAATCTTGCAGCCGCCTCGTCGGCTTTTGCCATATTTCTGTCGCTTTCTTCAATTATTAGTGCAACTTTTCTTGGAACCTTTACTTTTTCTCCATAGCGAATTTGATAATTTACTCCATTTAAAGTAACAACAAAAGCATTATCTGCTTCGCCTTCGGGCTTGCGTACATATACCTCCACAAGCTCATTTAGATATTTTTCGTTTGACATAGTGTTTACCTCCGTTTATTTGTTTGTTTTTTTGCGGGAGGGCACGCAAGGCCCTCCCCTACAATTTTGTGTGCTTTGACATTGTGCACTCTTCACACCTCTACCTGAATGAAATAATCAAAGCAGGTTGCCTTTTGGCAAAATGCAGACATATGCGATATTTCAAATTTTGCCAAAAGGTCAAGATGCGAAGATTATTCCATTCAGGCGGTTGCTAGTGATTCAAGACGTACCATATACATATTCGTTAGGATTTTGCAAAGGTGGTACGACTTCCAGCCCATGGTTGCACGTTGGTTTAGTGGGTCACTGCTGCCGGCAGAGCCAAGTGCCTTGGTGATGTTTTCAAGAGTGCTTTTTGGGTCGGTTACACCGTAGGCATCTGCACCAAGAATAAGTGTGGAGTAAACAGGCTTTGAGGATGCAGCACCTTCGCCCGGATATATCTTCATATCGGGTTCGAGCATTTTATCGGCGATATCTTCTGTTACGCACACGAATACAAGCTCGGGATCCTCCTCACCTGCAGGATACACACTGTCTACCGTAAACATTTCACCGCCTACGCTGATTGTTCTGCCCTCCATATTTATTGCTTCTGTTTCGGTTAATCTCTCTGCCACAAAAAATCCGTTAAGGCTTTTATCTAATCTTACTATTGTAAGCTCGTTGTATGTACCAAACGGAGCTCCACGGAACACTGTTGCAAGCGGACTTTCAACAAATCTTACGCCGTATAGCTCGCCAACCTCACCCTCAAACAAAGGTGTTCTTGCTTGATATTGTTGTGCGTGAATCCACTTTTCGTCGCTCATAAGGTCGTGAGCAATGTCGGGATGCACAATAGCAACATACTTACCATCTATTCTCTTTGCCTTGTTTACTTTAAGTGTTCTTACAATTTCTCTTATTGTATCAATAGTTGCAATGTCACCGTCTGTAAGCTGCGAACGTGCACTCTTACCGCCTGCATAGTGTACGTTAAGACCTGTTGAGAGCACATCGGCAGTTAAGGAATCAAGTGTTTCACCTGCGTTGTTTGCAAGTGTTTCGTTAATTCTCAAAATTTCGGGTGATGGGTCGGGTGTGAAGAAATCAAATTGGTCTGTGGTTGCAATGTAGGCACCGTATTGCTTTGGAATACCTGTAACTCTCGAGATGTTCATTGATGTACCCTCGGGAGTAATACCCTCTGTAAGCGGTGTTTTTGCAAGTGGTAGCGGACTCATTTTATCCCACGCCACTATCTTTCCCTTACCTTTTTCCATCTTCGCCTTTTGTCCGAACTGATGATGTATCATTTCGCTTTTTGCAGACGAGATAAGGTGTCTGTTCAACACAGGTTGATACAGTGGTTGTATGCCCTGTGATGATGTTGTGTTTAAATGTAGTGTTGTTTCATTTGCCATATTTTATCATTTCCTTTCTTTATCTGTTTTTCAGCTTTCTTATATATTTTTGAAAATCGTCGTCCGACATACCTGCAATGTTTGCCTCGGGTGAGCCGTTTGCATTTGATGTGCTTTGACCGTTCTGAACAATAACTCGTCTTTTCACAGGAGCCTCCTGTTTTCCCATATTGACTGCAATATATGCAATCGGAACAGAGTCACCGTTCATAATTCTTTCATAGAAGGCTCTGTTTTGCATTGCCTTTTCAAAGTCGAAATCGCTCACAATGCTTTTTAATGCTTCGCTGTCTTTTTGCCATTGCTCTCTTATTTGGCTTACCTTTTTGTTAAACATTTCGTCCTTTTTTACCTGTTCACGATACTTTTTTGCATCGGCACGCAACATTTCTATATCGTCTTCGCCTTCTCTGTTTGGAGCTGTTGTATTCTTCCAATTCATATGTTATTCTCCTTTCTCTTTTTCGCCGTCATTTACCGACGGCAGAATTATAATTCCTGTTTGAGCTTGTGTGTTTTCCTTTTCTTCGTCTAATCCCAGATGCTTGGAGAGCCATTCGAGTGCTTTCATTCTGTCGTAGAAATTTACTTTCCAGCCTGTTTTCGAATTTGATATACTCGAAATAGGAGCCGCCTCAAAATCCGTTCCGCTTTCGTTTTTAAAATTAACCTCATTTATAACAACCTCGTTTCCGCTTTCATCTGTTTGTGTTCTTTTGCCGAACTCCACATAATCTGTTACATCTGCAAATGCAATTTTAATATACATTCCTATAACGTCCTCGGCATCTATCATCTCACGGTTAAAGCGTGAAGTTTTTATTTGCTTTATTCGCTCTCTTATGCTTTCTTTTTCTATAAGCTTTGAGGCTTCAATTTTTGATGTGTTAAAATCAGTACCGAATGCTTTTGAATAGGCTCTTGGTGCGTCGAAGCATTTTGCATAAATAGCACAAAATATCTCCTCACAGTTGGAAAGCTTATTTGTTTTTGCTTGCTCCATTTTGCCGCACCTCCTCTCTTTTTGCTATGTTTCGTCACGTATGCGGCAATCATCCGAAAACTCCTCAAACAACAAAGTCTTTAAACAATTACCACACACACATCTCTCATCATACAAATACCTGTCATCATATACGTCGATTTTTTCTTTACATTCACTGCAGATGCGTTTTTCATAATCCTCGCTCTCTTGTTCAAAACCTTCGTAATCATCATAGTATTCGCCGCCTATATGATGTGCTTCCATAGCCTGCTTTGCAGCTGCGTCTGTGTTTTTATACAACCATAGCTCACCTCCTTTTCAAAAACTATTATACGTATTTATTCTTGCGTTTTCAAAACGGGTGATTTCTAATTTAACTTTTTTAAAAAACCTCTTGTCTTTATGGGATTTGTGTGGTATAATTAATATGACGTGGTGTGATATTCACATTTTTATAATGTGAGCAGTCCATGTGGAATCTGTGGGCATACTTTTGCACAGATATGTAATTTGGGGGTCATCTTTTGGGTTTTTAGCTTCTTTATTGCATTTCTATGTGGAAGTAATGAGTACATTTTTTGTGCTGGGAATGATAAATTTCTCTCACTTGTCATTACATTAACGGGGCTCTCTCTATTTTACCGTTTCTAAAACACATTATCCGGTCTTTGATCCAGACCACAGGGGGATGATGTGGTATGGTGCTTCCCAACATTAGTTGCGGTTGTGCTATCCGCTTGCAGATTCTATTTGGAATGCCTTTATTACATTACCGATTGCCGCTCCACAAAAAGCGGCAATTTTATTTTTAATGTACAAATTATTAATTATTAATTAATCTTTTTCATTTTAATTGAATTTTATATGTTTTTATGGTAGAATAGATTTAACAAATCTAAAATTGACAGGATGTGAATATATGGCAGAGAAATATGGGGAAGTGCCTCCTAAATTTACAAAAAAATGGTGGGAATATTTTTGGGACTACTACAAGTGGCACACCGTTACGGTAATATGTATAATTGCTGCAATTGTTATTACTGTTGTGCAGATTAAAAATCGCGAAAAATACGATTTAAATATCCTTGTTGGTACATACTCTTATATGGCATCCGAGTCTTTGGAGAGCTTAACAAACGAGCTTGAATCAAAAATTAACGATGTTGACGGTAATGGCGAAAACAACATTATGCTTTTATATAACAGTTTTTCAGACCGTATTGAGCAAACGGAATACAACTCAGTTATGGAGGTTCGTTTATCGCTGTATTTGCAGGAGGATAACTCATTTATATTTATTGTTGATGAGCAAAGCTCACAGCTTTTACTTGATATAGACTACTGTGATGAGATGTATGTTCCCTCATCACAAATAACCTCCAAAACCGAGGGAGGCTTAAAGGGCAGTGACGGCACTGTTTACGGCACACCGCTAAAGAACAGCACCCTTTTAAAGAATCACAAAATTAATGACGAAAATTTATATTTGATTTTACGAAAGAACTTTAAGGACGATGAATTAAATGCAAAAGCATTTGATGAATCCTTAAAGCTTGTTGAGGAGCTTATAAAATAATGGCAACAAGGCTATGTGAGTCTACAGAGTGCGAGTATGAGTTGTTTTCACTCTACAAGCAGACTAAAGACAAAGCTGTGCGTGATGAAATTGTTGAAAAGTATATATACATTGCCGAAATCCTGTCGAGGCGATTTATAAACCGAGGTCTTGATTATGAAGACATATATCAGGTTGCCTGTATTGGTCTTTTAAACGCAGTGGAGAGATTTGACCCCGACAGAGGCGTTAAGTTTGCAACCTTTGCCACACCCACAGTGTTTGGTGAGATACGCAAATACTTTCGTGACAAGGGTAGCTTTATAAAAATACCAAGGCGGTTGTATGAGATTTTTTATCGTGCAGAAAAGGTAAAAAGAGCACAGGCGGCACTCACGTTACCCGAAATTGCAAGAATACTTGATATAAGTGAAGACGTGGTTGAAGATGCCTACCGCATAGGCGGTGCTTCGTTTATAAGCTCACTTGAAAATGAGGCGCTTGCAGACGGACATCTTACATTATCGAATGTGCTTGGCGAAGAGGATAACAATCTGCTTATGCTCGAAAACCGTGATTTTATTAAATATTGTATGAACAGGCTCGATGACGACGAGCGTGAGTTTATAATACTACGATACTACAACGAAAAAAGCCAGCGGGTTATTGCCGAGTATTTTGGAATATCGCAAATGCAGGTATCCCGAATGGAAAAAAGGATTTTAAAGAAATTGAGGGATATGTATTTTAGAAATTAAAAAGGAGAGATTATTACTATGCTATCACAAACCAAAAAAGAATTTATTGAATTTATGATGAGTGCGGACGTTTTAAGGTTTGGCAACTTTGTTACTAAAAGCGGAAGAAACACTCCGTATTTTATTAACACAGGCAACTACAAAACAGGTGCACAAATTGCACGTCTTGGCAAGTTCTATGCCGCACTTATAAAGGAAGTGTGCGGTGAGGATTTTGACTGTATGTTTGGTCCTGCCTATAAGGGTATTCCGCTTGCGGCGGCAGGTGCGGCTGCACTATATAATGAATATGGAATAGACAAGGCATATTTCTTTAACAGAAAGGAAGCAAAGGACCACGGAGAGGGCGGCTCACTTGTTGGATATAAGCCACAAGACGGCGACAGAGTTATTATAATTGAAGACGTTATAACCGCAGGTACAGCTATTCGTGAAACTATGCCGATTGTTCAGGGTGCGGCTGATGTGGTTGTTAAGGATATGTTCATTTCTGTAAACCGCTGCGAGGTTGGCACAACCGAGGGCAAAACTGCCATCGACGAGGTTTCACAGGAATATGGAATAACTGTACACGCCATTGTGACTGTTAAGGATATTTATGAATATTTAAAGGAAAGCGGAGAATATAACGACGTGCTTCCTCTTATGGAAGAATATATGTCGAAATATTGTGTGTTTTAAAAAATGCGTAAACTTTTAAAAATAGTCTTTATTGTATTGATTGTGGCGGCAATTGCCGAGCATTTTCTTGACAGCACAAACGATGTATCAGACTTTGTTGTTGATGAAGATAAACAAACAAGTATAGTTGACGAAGAAAAAAATCAAAATAAGGTATATACAGTAAGCTCGGAGGATATTTTCAAGAGCAAAAAGGAACGCTTTGTGGCTCACAGAGGTTTTTCCGACCACGCACCCGAAAACAGTATTAGTGCGTTTGAGCGTGCAGGAAAGGCAGGGTTCTGGGGTATTGAAACAGATATTGTGGAGTCGGCAGACGGTGTGTTTATGTGTATGCACGACGACACTCTCGACCGCACCACCAACGGCAGCGGAAAGCTTTGTGAATACACATATAGCGAGCTTATGGACTACTATATAGATTTCGGGAATGATGTGAGTGCTTTTGAATCGCTTAAAATTCCAACAATGATTGAATTTTTGAATAATTGCGTAATATATGATTGTGTGCCTGTAATAGAAATAAAAAGTATAGTAGATTACAAGGGCTTTCTTGAAACCATAAAAAACAGCGGTTTATATAACAGGTCAATTATAGTTGGAGGCATTGAGGATTTAAAGGAAATACGCAAATTGGATAAGAATATTCTTGTGATGCTTGTTGCATATGCAACACTTGATTATTCCGCCTACGAGCCGCTTCTTGGTGACCTTGAGGAAAATTCGGGAATTTTGTTAAATGCCCCGTTAATAACCACCGAGGTGGCACAATCGCTTCATTCAAGAGGGTACAAGATTGGTGCATGGACGTTGGATAATCCCGAGGATGCAAGAAAGTATATAGACCTTGGTGCAGATTTTGTGGTAACGAACAATATACCGGGATTGAAGCACATGATTAACGAGAACGAATAGGAGATGTTACTTTGAAAATGGACCTATGTTCACGATGTAAAAAGAATTTGGCTGTTCTTTACATCACAAAAATGGAGGGCGACAAAACAACAAGTGAGGGCATTTGCCTTTCTTGTGCAAAACAGCTTGGAATAGCACCTCTTAATAATATGATAGAGCGTCTTGGAATAGACGAAGAAGAAATGGAAGCTATGAATTCTCAAATGGCAGAATTTATGGAGAATATGGACGAGTCGGGTATGGATATAGAGCAAATGCTTCAGGAGGCATCGGAGAGTGGTGCGTTTGGAGAAATGAACCCGTTTTCCGATAACGAGGAGGGCGGTGCTCACACAGGCTCGTTAACTGACTTTATGAAGGGTGCATTCTCTAATATGCCCCTTATGTTTGGTGTGCAAAAGGGCGGCGAAGAAAAGAACAATGCCGAAGAAAACAAAGCTGCCTCACCAAAAGACAGCAAAAAAGAGGCAAAAGACGATAAAAAAGCCAAAAAGCAAAAGAAAGCGAAAATGCTTGAAACATACGGCACAAACCTGACCGAAAAGGCTGCATTGGGCAAGGTAGACAGAGTTGTTAACAGAAACGAGGAAATAGAAAGGGTTATACAAATTCTTAACCGCCGTTCCAAAAACAACCCTGTTCTTTTGGGTGAGCCTGGTGTTGGTAAAACGGCAGTTGCCGAAGGACTTGCCTGCAGAATAGTAGAAAAGGAAGTTCCGCCAAAGCTTTTCGATTATCAGCTTTATCTTATAGATTTCACGGCACTTGTGGCTGGCACACAATTTAGAGGTCAGTTTGAGGCACGTTTAAAGAGCCTTTTAAAAGAGGCAGAGGAAATTGGCAATGTTATTCTTGTTATAGACGAAATTCATAATATAGTAGCGGCAGGTGATGCCGAGGGTGCTATGAGTGCGGCAAACATACTAAAGCCTGCACTTGCACGTGGTGAAATTCAAATAATTGGTGCAACAACGCTTACCGAATACCGCAAGCACATAGAAAAGGACGCAGCATTGGAGCGACGTTTTCAAAGTGTTATTATTGATGAGCCGTCGGTTGATGAAAGCATAAAAATCCTTTCGGGTATAAAGGATTACTATGAAACATACCATCACGTTAAAATATCCGATGAAATTATAGAAACGGCTGTGAAGCTATCGGAAAGATACATTACCGACCGATTTTTACCCGATAAGGCAATTGACGTTATAGATGAAGCGGCATCAAGACTCAATATGGATAGCGAATTCAGCAAGAATATTATTAAAACCAATGCTGAGCTTCAACTGGTTAGTGAAAAACTCGCTCACCTTGAGGAAGAAGAAACCGACGAACCCAAATACGAGGAAATCGCAAGACTCAAAGGTGAAAAAT
>JAZRPB010000011.1:0-1993 GCA_045649025.1 Clostridia bacterium
ATTCACTATTGTTGGTTTGGAAAAGGCGAAATGCCAAAGCTTGCAAAAAAATGTATTAAAAGCTGGGAAAAATATTGTCCTGGGTTTGAAATAATCTGTCATAATGAAGACAATTTCGACTTAATGCAAAATCGCTATATGCGTGAGGCTTATGAAGCAAAGAAATGGGCATTTGTCAGCGACTATGCAAGGCTTAAGATAATTTATGATAACGGCGGAATTTATTTAGATACCGATGTTGAGCTTATAAAGCCTATTGATGATTTGCTTGAAGGTAAAGGTTTTATGGGGTTTGATGAAAAAGGTATTGTTGCAACGGGACTTGGCTTTGGTGCAGAAAAAGGAAACGAGATAATTGGAGAGTTTTTAAAAGACTATGATAATATACCGTTTATCTTGGAAGATGGCAGTTTCGACCTTATGCCTTGTCCTGACCGAAATACAGAGGCCTTGATGCGACTTGGTATGGATATTAAAAATACAAACCAGACTTTTATGGATATGGTTTTTCTTCCAAGAGAGTATCTTTGCCCGATGGATTATTATACAGGAAAAAAGACTATAACAAAAAACACATATTCCATACATCATTACAGCGCTTCATGGACATCGGATGTAACGAAAAGAACAACTCGGATTAAAAGAATTATTGGTGTTAAGATGTATGACAAGCTATATGGCAAGTTTTTACATAAATTCAAGTGGTTGGAGTGGTAATATGCCTGAACAAATTATGAATAAAATTAAAAAGAGTATTTTACCCCAGTGGAAAGTGTGCTTTATTTGGGCACTTATTATGGGACTTATTGCTCATTTATATAAAATTACAAATTGGCTTCCTAATTGGGACGGACTTGTTTTCAGATATGATGCACAGAATATGATTTCAATGGGAAGATGGTTTCTCCCGGTAGTGTGTGCTCCAAGTTCCTTCTATGATTTGCCATTTATTGCAGGTCTTATGGCAGTAATCTTTCACGGACTTGGTGCTGTATGTATTTGCAAAATGTTTGGTGTTAGAAAAAATATAACAGCAGCACTTATAGGTGCATTAGTTGCCACGTTCCCTACGGTTACGTCTGTAATGATGTATAACTATGTAGCAGACGGTTATGCACTTGCATTCCTTTTTTCGTGTATTGCGGCGATGCTAATCACAAAGGATAAACCTTGCTATATTGGTTCTTTGGTATTGATAGCATTATCAGCAGGAATTTATCAGGCTTACATAACAGTTACAATTATGTTGTTGCTTTTAAGTTTGATTTTAGAACTGATTTACAAGAATACAGATGTAAAAAAAGCAATATTTAAAAGCCTTAAGTTTTTACTTACAGGCGTTTTGGGTATGGCGCTGTATTATTTGGTGATGACAGTTCTTCTTAAATTGACGGGAACAACACTTTTAGAATATCAAGGATTTGATAATGCAACTTCGCTAAAAGGCATTGATATAGCAGGGGCATTATATACCATCAAAGGGTCTTTTGTTAGTTATTTCTTTGATTTTTCTGCAGGACCGAATGTGTTTGGCGTAATAAATTGCATTGTGTTTGTTCTAACTCTTGTCTTGTATTTGACAGATGTGATAAAAAACAAGTTGGGTATTGCCAAAATTCTGATGCTGTGCATTTGTGTGATTTTGTTACCTATTGGTGCAAGTGTACTTAGCATTATAAATAGTGGTATCGATTATCACAACCTAATGAAAATGGGATTTTTGGTATTTTATCTATTTATTATACTTCAATATGAAAAGTCAGAATATAAGAATAAAAATCTGACTACTGTAAAGTCTTGGACGATACTTGGTATTGTGGCTTTGCTTGTCTTTAATCAGACAATCATTGCTAATGTCAGTTATCATAAACTGAATATGGCTTATGAAAAGTCTTATGGCACTTTAATCCGTATTGCAGACCGAATCGAACAGACTGAAGGTGCTATAAAATGTGATAGTATTTTAGTTTTAGGCTATCTTCCCGAAAGTGAG
>JAZRPB010000012.1:0-1515 GCA_045649025.1 Clostridia bacterium
CCGAATGGTTTAGATGCCATATATTCTTATTCATCTTTATACAAAGCATTATAAATCTTTACAAACTTTTTATCTCTTTCGCTAATTGGATCTTTGCCGGCATAGTCATAAAAGCCCTTACCTGTCTTAACACCGTAATTACCGTTTTTATATAAGTCGTCAAGCAGTTTCTGAACATTTGTTTCATTGCAAAGAAGCGGATTTAAATACTCTGCAATGTGATGGAAGGTATCAACTCCACCAAAATCTACAACCTCAAACGGACCGTACGCTGCATACCTGAAGCCCAATCCATATTTCATGCATGCGTCAACATCTTCTACGTCAGCAATTCCTTCTTCTACCAAAGATATGCATTCTCTTAAGATCGAAAGCTGAATTCTGTTCAAAATAAAGCCCGGAACATCCTTCTTACAAACAGTAGTTTTCTTTCCCACAGCATGTGCCAAGTCAATAACAATCTTTGTGCTCTCATCATCTGTTTCAGTTCCTCTTATGATTTCAATGCACGGTATTAAGTGGGAAGGATTCATCCAATGCATACCTAAGAAACGATGCTTTCCTACAATATCCTTGGCTATAGCATCTATCGATATGCCTGAGGTATTAGTAGTAAGAATTGCATCAGGTCGCACCATCTCTGATATAGTCTTCCAGAACTTCTGCTTAATATCGAGTTTTTCAATAATGCTTTCAACAATTATATCGCTGTCTTTTAAATCTTCAATATTACTTGTAAACTTTAATTCTGCAATGATTCTGTCAGCCTCTTCGCGTGTTGACTCGCCTGACTGCACTGCTGCTTCCTGGTTAATTTTAATAAGCTTTTTCCCTTTTTCCAGAGATTCCTCAAATGCATCATAAATCGTAACTATATAACCGTATTTAGCAAATATCTGCGACATACTTGCTCCCATTAATCCTGCTCCTGCAATACCAACTTTTTTAATTTCCATAAATATTCCTCCGTAAATTTAATTTATAATAAAGAGTACGAAATACTGCGCCCCTCTATGGTCAAATAAAAAATCCCCACACAAAAGATACTAACAATGATACAACTGTCGGAATAATACACGCTGTCACGCAAATATCAATATAGGATTCTTTATGTTTGCAATTTGATACAGCCAACAATGTCAACACTGCGCCATTATGCGGCAATGTACCCAACCCGCCTGACAACACTGCAACTCTATGTAATAATTCAGGGTTTATCCCCATACTCAGCGCTCTTTCCATATACTGCGCGGCCATCGTCTCAAGCGCAATCGACATTCCGCCCGAAGCAGAGCCTGTTGCACCGCACATAATATTAACGGTCACCGCTTCTGAGAAGAGTATGCTTCCGGGCATATTTAACATAGCATTTTTCAGCAACGCAAATCCGGGAACAATTTTAACAACAGAACCGAAGCCTACAGCACATGCTGTGTTCATAATAGCCATCAATGAGCCATTTGAACCGGCGTTGATTGCAGGCAAAAGGACCTTAAACTGTTTTATATTGATAAG
>JAZRPB010000013.1:0-23895 GCA_045649025.1 Clostridia bacterium
ATTTCCCACTTCGAAACAGACTGCCTTGATACAAGTATTTTTTCTGCAAACTGCTCCTGAGAAAGATTTGCATCAGTTCTGAGATGTGCAATTTTTTCGCCTATTGTCATTTAAAATCCACCTTTCAACTCTTCTATGTTATTATGTAGTATAAAATAATATTACCAATTTATTATAATTTTATCAACCAACTTCTTTTGGTATTTTTCGCAACCTATAGTTGCAATTTTTATTAATTTAGCATATCGTTACTATATATTATACATTATTTTAATTAAAAATGCAAACTTTAGTTAAAAAAAGACCGAAATTTTAAAAATTCCGGTCTTTTTTATCAATCCAATTTTAAAACACTCATAAATGCTTCCTGCGGAACCTCTATGCTTCCAACCTGTCGCATTCTCTTCTTTCCCTCTTTTTGTTTTTCTAAAAGCTTTTTCTTTCTTGTTATGTCACCGCCATAACATTTTGCCAACACATCTTTCCTCAAAGCCTTAACAGTTTCTCTTGCTATTATTTTATTTCCTATTGCTGCCTGAATAGGCACCTCAAAAAGTTGTCTTGGAATTGATTCTTTGAGCTTTTCAGCCATTTTCCTTCCTCTTGAATATGCATTATCCTTATGGACTATAAATGAAAGCGCATCAACCATTTCTGAATTCAATAATATATCAAGCTTTACCAAATCAGAACGCCTGTATTCCGTCAATTCATAATCAAACGATGCGTAACCTCTTGTTCTTGACTTTAGTGCATCGAAAAAGTCATAGATTATTTCATTCAGAGGCAATTCATAGAAAATCTGGGCTCTTGTTGTGTCCATATACTTCATATCTATAAATATACCTCGTCTTTCCTGACACAACTCCATAACATTACCGACAAAATCTGTAGGCACCATTATATCAGCCTTTACCATAGGCTCTTCCATATAGTTTATTTCTGTGGGTGACGGAAGATTTGTAGGGTTGTCAACGCTTATAACCTCACCATCAGTTTTATATACCTTATAAATAACACTCGGGGCTGTTGTAACAAGGTCAAGATTATACTCTCTTTCCAATCTTTCCTGAATGATTTCCATATGCAAAAGTCCCAAAAATCCGCATCTGCAACCAAATCCTAATGCAACTGATGTTTCTGCTTCAAACATAAGCGCAGCATCATTTAACTGTAACTTTCCCAATGCTTCCTTTAAATCATCATATTGGGCACCATCTGCAGGATAAATTCCACAGTAAACCATCGGGTTAACCTTTTTATATCCTGGTAACGGTTCTTTGGCAGGATTTGTTGCAACTGTTACTGTGTCACCAACCTGTGTATCCTGAATATTTTTAATACTTGCTGCTATATATCCAACATCACCTGCTGAAAGTTCTTTTCTAGGACTCATTCCATTAGCATGAAGCGAGCCAACCTCAACAACATCAAACTCTGCACCTGTAGCCATAAGTCTGATTCTGTCACCTACACATAGCCTTCCATCTTTAACTCTCACATAAACAATTACACCCTTATAACTGTCATAGTACGAGTCAAATATTAATGCCTTTAAAGGCTGGTTATCATCCCCTTTTGGTGCAGGTATCTTTTGGACTATAGCCTCTAATACATCCTCAACATTCTGACCTGTTTTTGCAGAAACTAACGGAGCATCCTCCGCAGGTATTCCAATTATATCCTCAATTTCCTGAATAGCCCTTTCAGGCTGTGCAGACGGCAAATCAATTTTATTAACAACAGGTACAATTTCCAAATCATGCTCCAGTGCAAGATATGTATTTGCAAGAGTTTGTGCCTCTATCCCCTGTGATGCGTCAACAATCAAAATTGCACCCTCACACGCAGCAAGACTTCTCGACACCTCATAGTTAAAGTCAACATGTCCAGGTGTGTCAATCAAATTCAATATATAGTCGTTACCGTCTTTTGCTTTATAGTTAAGCTTGACTGCATGAGCCTTTATAGTTATACCTCTTTCTCTTTCAAGGTCCATACTGTCGAGCAGCTGCTCCTCCATATCTCTGTCTGCAACCTCGCCTGTAAGCTCTAAAAGACGGTCGGCAAGAGTGGATTTTCCGTGGTCTATATGTGCTATTATGCTAAAATTACGTATTTTTTCTTGTCTTGGGGTTGGCATATATCTAACTCCTTTTATAAAATTACAGTTTTAGTTGTTTTTTTACATTTTACTTTCTTTTTCTGTGATGTGTGCACCTTGCAGCCTGGGTATATATGACCTATACCAACATCAAAGCACTCGGAAAGCTCCGAAAGACTAACAAGACTGTAATCATACATCATTCTCAAAAGTGCCATTGCACAGGCGTATGCATCATCATACGCATCGTGATGTGAAAAAGAAATGTTTAGTGCTTCGCAAAGGTTATTGAGCTTATGACTTGATAGCTCGGGGTATGCCTTTTGCGACAGCTTTACTGTGCATATATAGTCAAAAACAGGGTATGTGATATTAAGTGAATCGAGTGTTGCACAAAGTGCAGTAATATCAAAGGAGGTATTATGTGCCACAACGGTTTGTCCTTCAAGATACGGACGTATTGTTGGCCATAGCTCTTCAAAGGTGGGAGCATCTGCAACCATATCGGGAGTGATACCATGTATTTTAATATTATAGCTGTTAAACTCCAACGGTGTTGGTTTTATATAAAACGATTTTCTCTCTACAATTTTATTATCTCTAACAACGCATATACCCATACTGCATATACTTGTATATTTCGAGGTTGCAGTTTCAAAATCTATTGCAACAAAATTCAACTTATATCACCTCCTTGTTTTAATTATCAAAATTATTTTGCCATACACTCCACATTGCCGTCTTTTAGCTTTAGTGTGAACTCATCACCACTCGAGAGATCTGTTTTGTTTCTTACAACATCACCTTTGGGTGTAACTGCAATAGCATAGCCGCGTGAGAGCGTCTGCAACGGTGAGAGTGCATCAAGCTTTGAGGCAGATGCGGCAAGCTCACGTTTGCCGTTGGAAAGCTTAAGCATTAATTTGTTTTCCATATGCTTAACCAAATTATCTATTCTTTGATAATTTTCCTCTATTATTTCCGATGGCTTTTTAATACGCATTGAATTTAAGCGTATTTTATTAGTTTCTATTCTTTTTAAAATTGCGTTTATGGTTCGTGTTTTGTAATTTTCTGTTACAGCACCCAACTCAAGTGTGGACGGCACCGCAATTTCTGCCGCCGCAGACGGAGTGGGTGCACGTAAATCTGCAACAAAATCTGCTATGGTAAAGTCGGTTTCGTGTCCTACCGCACTTATTATAGGGATTTTTGAATTAAATATTGCACGTGCAACAATTTCTTCGTTATATGCCCATAAATCCTCTATGCTTCCGCCGCCTCTGCCCACAATTAAGGTGTCAACTGCTTCGTTATTATTAAAATACTCTATTGCATTAACAATGCTTTGCGAAGCACCGCTACCCTGTACCTGTGTGGGATATATTATTATTTCGGCAAGGGGATAACGTCTTGTTATTACATTTATTATATCACGCACTGCCGCGCCTGTTGTGGCAGTTGAAACTCCAATTTTTTGGGGGAATTTAGGGATTGGTTTTTTGTGTCCCTCATCAAAAAGTCCTTCCTCGCCAAGCTTTGCCTTTAGCTGCTCGTAGGCAATATATAATTCTCCAACACCGTCGGGGATCATTTCTTCAATATATAGCTGATATGCACCGCTGGGCTCATACACGCCAACTCTGCCGCGTGCCAAAACCTTCATGCCGTCGGTGGGCATAAATGTAAGCTTTGAAGCAGCACCCTTAAACATAACCGCCTTTAAAACACCGCCCTCGTCCTTTAAGGTGGTGTAGATATGACCTGAATAGTGTGGCTTGAAGTTTGATAATTCGCCCTTAACCCACACGTTATTAAGTATTACGTTTTTATCTAAAATAGCCTTTATATATCCGTTTATTTGTGAAACGGTTGCTGTTCTTATATCCATTTATTTCTCCATTTCAATTTAGCAAGGCAGCTTATACCCACTGCGTTATCAGACGATAGCTCGGGTGTGGCAAAGTATAGCGTAGCATCAACCTTTTTTGAAAGCTCATCACGAATGAGTGAATTAGAGGCAACACCGCCAACAATTAAAAGCTTGTGAATATTGGTTTCCTTTATTGCGTTGTTGAGTGATTTTATAAGCATTGCTGCAATGTTTTTTAAAACAGAAAAAGCAATATCGCAGCTATTGCTTTTACCAATAAGCTCTGCCATTTTTGTTTCAACACCCGAAAAGCTCATATTTGTGCCGTTAACAGACACAGGCATTGGTATTTCACCGCTTGCATTAGCACACAGCTTTTCTAAATGTACTCCGCAAGGGAAGGGCAGTCCTAACTTAACACCAATGCGGTCTATATACTGACCTGCACTTATATCGGTTGTGCCGCCTATTATTTCGTGTGTGAAGTTGTTTTTTGGAGATGTTTTTAAGATTTCGGTTGTGCCTCCCGACAAATGCAGGGACATAAAATCCTCCTCCAAAAGCTCGTATGCATTTGCAGAATAAATACCTGCCATAATGTGCCCGTCCTGATGTGAAAATTCATAGAAGGGGACACTAAAAGCTTTTGCAATACCTCTTCCAAAGGCTTCGCCCACCAAAAACACAGGCATATATGAGCCATCAACACTTCGTGGTCTTGTGCTTATTCCCACTGCACCAACAGTGTCTTGAATGTTAAGCTCGCTAAAGAGTGAGGCAATGTTTTTTGTGTGTAAAAACACGCCGTCGGATTGGCGTATGCCACGCTCGCCCTCCTTAACGGGAAGAATTGAGCGAATGTTCTGATAGCCTTTATCATCCACTGCACCAACAGAGGTGGTGTAGTTTGAGGTGTCAAAGCCTAAAAATATCATAGTAAACAAACGCTCCTTTTTATCTTTTATATAATTAAAGTTCCTTTGCGATTGTGGCTAAAAGGCCGTTCACGAACTTGCCCTGTTCGTCGTCGCCATATACCTTTGCAATTTCGACGGCCTCGTTGATTGCAACACTAACGGGAACATCGTCTACGTACTTCATTTCATAGATTGCAAGCTTTAAAACAGAGTGTGCAACCTTTGGTATACGCTTTAGTGTCCAGGTGCTTTTTAAATTTGCTTCTATTTTTGAGTTTAATTCATCTCTCTTTTCATTTACACCCTTAACCACTGCACTTATATAACCTAAATTATCCTCACATTCGGGATTTTCCTCTAAAAGAGAATAAATCATTTCATTTACGTCGTCGCCGTGCTGATTAAGCTGAAAAATTAATGTAAATGCGGCTTTTCTTGCTTCGCTTCGTGATTGTTTTTTCATCAGGTTTTTCCCCTTATATATTAGTTGTTAAATCCGTTTGGATGGTTAGATTGCCATCTCCACGAGTCCTCACACATTTCCTCTATGCCACGCACTGCCTCCCAGCCAAGCTCCTCTTTAGCCTTTGTTGGATTTGCAAAGCACTCTGCAATATCACCAGGACGTCTTGGGTCTATCTGGTAGGGAACATCTTTACCGCAGGCCTTTGAGAATGCGTTTATGATTTCAAGAACGCTGTAGCCGTTGCCTGTACCAAGGTTATAGATATGCACACCGCTTTTGTTGGTGTTTTTCTCTATCGCCTTTAAATGTCCTAATGCAAGGTCAACAACGTGAATATAATCTCTCACACCTGTGCCGTCCTTTGTGGGATAGTCGTCGCCAAACACGTGTACCTTTTCAAGCTTTCCAACTGCAACCTGTGCCACATATGGTAAAAGGTTGTTTGGAATACCACGTGGGTCTTCGCCAAGGTTACCGCTCTTGTGTGCACCAATGGGGTTGAAGTAACGAAGAAGTGTAACAGAAAGCTTGCTGTTTGCCTTTTGTATATCGGTAAGGATGTTTTCAATCATAAGCTTTGTGGAGCCATATGGATTTGTTGTAGAAAGCGGAAAATCCTCGGTAATGGGAACAGTTTTTGGCATACCATAAACTGTGGCAGATGATGAGAATACAATATTATTTACATCATACTTTTCCATTAACTGCATAAGATGCAGTGTGCCTGTTATGTTGTTGTGGTAATAGGTTATGGGAATTTGAGTTGATTCGCCAACCGCCTTTAAGCCAGCAAAGTGGATAACTGCGTCTATTTTGTTTTCCTTAAACACAGCTTCCATTGCATTGTAATCTAACATATCAACCTTATAGAAAGGAAAGTCTTTGCCTGTTATGCTTTTTACCACATCAAGACTTTTTTCGCACGAATTTACAAGGTTATCTAAAACCACTATCTCGTAGCCTTTATTTAAAAGCTCCACACAAGTGTGTGAGCCTATGTATCCTGCACCGCCTGTTACTAAAATCTTCATATTAATTACTCTCCTTTTTGCAATTCTAAAATAAAACCCAACAGCTTTAAAGCTGCCTCGTCTTTTGTCATTTTAGGAAGCTCAACGCAGTTTTCTTTTGAAATAAGTGTTAGTACGTTTGTGTCAACACCAAAGCCTGCACCTTCTGTTTTTAAGCAGTTTGCGGCTATTAAATCAAGATTTTTCCGAGTTAGCTTTGCCTTTGAATTTTCCACAAGGCTTTGTGTTTCCATAGAGAAACCGCAAAGGAACTGATTATCCTTCTTGCGTTTACCAAGCTCATAAAGAATGTCGGTTGTCTTTTTTAATTCTATACACATTTCGCCATCATTTTTTTTGATTTTTTCATCGGCAGTTGTTTTTGGTGTATAGTCGGCAACGGCTGCCGCCTTAATAACAATATCGGCATCGTCAAATTCATCAAATACCGCCTGTGCCATTTCGTTTGCACTCTTAACATTAATTGTTTTCACAAACGGCGGAGCATCAACCTCCATATGCCCTGCTATGAGGGTGACGTCTGCGCCTCTTAACATTGCATTTTTGGCAATGGCAACACCCATCTTACCAGTTGAATGGTTTGTTATATATCTTACAGGGTCAAGAGCCTCCATTGTGGCACCCGCCGTCACAAGCACCTTTTTACCCAATAGGTCTTTTTTATATGCAATTTCACGCAAAATATAATCAAAAAGCACGCTCTCTTCGGGCATACGTCCGTCGCCTGTGTCGCCGTTGGCAAGTCTGCCGCAATCGGGCTTTATAATTTCATAGCCATAGCCCTCAAGCTTTTTAATATTATCCTGAACAATTGGGTTATGGAACATATTGTGGTTCATTGCAGGTGATATAATTTTCTTACAAGGACACGCCATAACGGTGGTTGTTAACATATCATCGGCAATGCCGTTTGCAATTTTACCAATCACATTTGCACTTGCGGGAGCTATTAAAACAACATCTGCCGCCTTTGCAAGAGCAACGTGCTCAACACTATACTCAAAATTTCTGTCGAAGGTATCTACAATACACTTGTGGGAGGTTAGTGTTTCAAAGGTTATGGGATTAATAAAGTTTGTGGCATTTTGTGTCATAAGAACGTGCACCGAGCAATGCTCTTTGGTGAGCATTCGTGCTAAATTTGCAATTTTATATGCAGCAATTGAACCGCTTACACACAAAAGCACCGTTTTATCTTTAAGCATTTTCTTCCTCCAAAAGCTTTGCATTTTTAACCTCTTCTAAAAATGCATCAATTCCCTGTTTTGCTGTATTTTCATCTGTGTCAAATTCTTTAAGGATTGCATTTAAAATATCGTTGTATTCGCAACCCTTTTGCAGCATTTTCCATATAAACGCACCTGTATCATTAAGAGTTATAAGTCCGTTTAATTCAAGAGAGGCTGCACCTATGGCAACAACAACGTTTTTGTTGCCTACATTTCTTAACATAAAGCCTTTTTTTATTTTCATTTACACATTCTCCTTATTTCATTGCATTATATGAAACCAAAGCGGCCTCGGGGTCCATATTACAGAACAGCTTATGTAGGGGCACTGTTGTAACAAGAGCATCCAAAATATCTAATAGCTTACTCATTCTATCCTCATCAATGGGACGGCAGGTTTGATTTAATATTTCAAACAATGCCTCCTCTGTTGAAACCTTTTCAGCGTGGTTTGTAGTATCACGTCTTAAAAGACAAATACCCTTTAAGGGAACACGTGCATTAACATTAAGGTCGGATTTGCCCGAAAAGGGTGTTCCGTAAACAAAGAATTTTCCGTCCTCACGTTTGATGGCAGGCTTATCGTCGTTTAAAATATATGCTCCCTCAAACTGCTTTACCCACAGCTGTGTGTGTGTGGATTTGCCTGTGCCGCTTGGTGCACTAAACAAATACGCCTCGTTGTTATAAACAACTGCCGAGGAATGCAGCAAAAATGCGTCAAATTCGGGCAGTACCTCGTAAAACTCACTGCCTGTCCATATATATTCACACGCCTCTAATGAAAGGTGCGGGTTTTCCTTTTGTTTTTGCTCTAAAAAGCCGTTGGGAAAGCGTATTTTAATATTTGGCACCACATTTTCACCGTCGCATTTGTATATCTCGCTCTGACGTGAAAGTCTTGGATAAATTGGCTCGTAGTCCACATATAAGCCTGCAAATTTATACATAACATATTCCTTTCGGTTAGCTTATTAATTTACACAATTACTCATTATATATTATAGCACGTTACTATCGCAAATGTCAATATTATATTGCAATAATGCGTTAATTTAAATGGTGTAGTGCAAAACAAAAACGCGCTAAAAACAGAAGGCGGTGTAAATTTTACACCGCCTTTTTTAACATCCCCATATACAACCACTACTCTGCCTCAAATAAAATGGGCAGGGTGGCTTTTTTAAATCTTCTTTTTTTGCCATCACAATATAAATCTGTGCCGCCCAGCCACATTATATCAACCTCCAGTGCATCGGCAAGCTTTTTGAGGTTATTTTCTCTTGGCAATGTTTTACCTGAAAGATACATACTTATAAGCGGCTTACTTATGAGTGAAAGCTCGGATAGCTTTGCGGCACTTATACCTTTATTTGTGAGAGCTTCTTTTAGTCTTACCTTAAATATTTCCATTAGTGCTTTGTTCTGCAAAGGATAGCAAATGCACCCGTTGCAACGTGTGTGCCAATAATGGGGCCAAATTCACTATACATTTTAACACAGCCCTCGCCATACTTTTCATTAAGCTTTGACACAAGCTCCTCTCCCTTTTCGTTGTCTGAATGAATAACAATAAATTCGGGGTTTTCGCTGTCAAATTCAGGATATTCCTCCACCTTTTCTATTAGCTTATCCACCAGCTTTTTCTTGCCTCTTAATTTATCCATCGACTCCACAAGTCCATCTTCAATAGTTAAAATCGGCTTTATATCCAAAAGCGTGCCCACAACTGCAGATGCCTTACCAAGTCTGCCGCCTTTTTCAAGATATTTGAGTGTATCAACAAGCAAAAATGCCTTCCAGGTTTTTATATACTCTAAACACTGCGTAATTATTTCGTCGACATTTTTACCCTCCTGCACCAATTGTGCGGCAAAAACGGCTGTTTGGGCAATGTATACTGAAAAGCTCTGCGTATCTACAATATGTAAATCCGCATCGGGGTATTCCTCTAAAATTTCTTCCTTAACAATGTTTGCAGTATTATACTGACCGCTTCCTTTAGATGAAATGGTAAAGTAGATAACGCTCTTGTTTTCTTTACACATTTTTAGAAGATAGTCGTACATATCGCCATACGGTGTTTGTGAGGTGGTGGGGAAGATGTTACTTGATGTAAGCTTTTCAAAAAACTGTGCATTTGTTATATCCACACCTGTTACATATGTTTCTTCGCCAAAAATACTTAAAAAGTGCAACATTCCAAAATCATATTTTTCCACCAATTCTTGTGGCATATCTGCACTTGTGTCTATTACTATTTTTATATCTGCCATATTTTTTCTCCTCTCTGTTAATGACAATTTCCAAAGTTATTCTGTCGCATTGCTTCATATACCACAATGGCAACAGAGTTTGATAAATTAAGACTTCTTGTTTCGTTTATCATAGGTATTCTAACGGCAGTTTCGGGGTGCATTGCAAGCAGCAGCTCGTTAAGTCCCTTGTCCTCTCTGCCGAAAAGTATATAATCACCCTCCCCATAAGAAATATCGGAATAGTTTTTTTTCGATTTGGTTGTTGCGAATATGTAGCGGCCACCCTGTGTCTTTCTAAAAAAATCATATATGTCGCTATATTCAACGAGGTTAAGGTCCTGCCAATAGTCAAGACCTGCTCTTTTTACATTTTTGTCTGTTATCTGGAACGGTATTGGATGCACAATATGCAGTGAGCAGCCCGTTGCAACACACGTTCTTCCGATATTACCCACATTTTGCGGCATTCTCGGCTCAACCAAAACAATATTAAACATTGTATGCCCCCTTATATATTTACTGCAATTGCACTTATGCTGTCGCAGTCATTTTCAACGTTTTTTTCTATGTGCGTGAGCATTGCACCAAGCCATGCCTTTGTGCCGTTGCTCTTTTTATGCAAATCCTGTATGGTATTAATATCAATACCCTTCCAGAAGCCGTCGGAGCACATTAAAAATGAGTTATTTTCATTAATTCTCTTTACATCGCTTATGTCGGCATCAATTGTGTTTTGGGCATTTATGCCTATAAGCACAGAGCCGTCATCATATTTTGCAATATCCTCATATTCAATTTCTTTATTGGCAAACTTTTTAAAGGCATTTGTGTGGTCGTCGGTAACGGATATAATTTTACTTCTTTTTAAGCGGTATATTCTGCAGTTACCAATATGTCCCCAAACTGCTCTGTCTTTATTTACAATAAGAATGGCACACGAAGCCGATGCATTTTTAAAGCCTTCGTCCTCGTTGGTTTTTTCAAGTATTGTTTCCTGAATTTTTTTAAAGCACTTTCCCAAAACGGCACTGTCTACTCTTAAGTCTTGTTTTAGCTCGCTAATGGCAGTGTCGCAAATAAGTGATGACACAATATCACCGCAAAAATCACCGCCGTCTGAAAGAATAAAAGCACAAACACCGTCTTGCGTAATTTTTGAAACACTATCGCAATTGAGCTTTTGTCCGCCTTGGTGTGAAAAAGTAGAAAAACGCATAGCTTCTCCTTTCCTTTATGTTATTTCTTCCAAGAGTATGGCGAGAACAGAACAAGCATTGGTAACAGTTCAAGTCTGCCTGCAAGCATATCGAATATCAATACGGCTTTTGAAAAGTCGCCAAAAAACTCAAAGTTACACGTTGCACCAACCTTTGCAAGTCCCGGACCTATGTTGTTTATTGTTGCGGTAACTGCAGTAAAGTTTGTTACCAGATCGTGATTTTCAAAAGAGAGCAAAATGCACGATATAGCAAAAATAACAAAGAACCAGACAGTATACACATTAACTGAACGCAGTGTTTCGTGAGGTATTATTTTTTTATCCATTTTTATTGCACGCACACTCTTTGGATGAATTATTGTCTGCATTTCCTTTGCCATTGTTTTAAACAGTATCATAATACGTGACACCTTCATACCGCCGCCCGTACTACCCGAGCAGGCACCTATAAACATTAAAACAACAAGCAACGTTCTTGAAAATTGCGGCCACATATCAAAGTCGGCAGTGGCAAAGCCTGTGGTGGACATAATAGACGCAACCTGGAAAAATCCGTGTCGCAGTGCTATGCCAAGATTATCGTAGAGATATGCTATATTTGCTCCTATGCTTAAGGCAGATACAAGGAAAATACACAGGTATACCCATATTTCTGAAATATGAAAAATATCCTTATATTTTCTTATTATGATAAGATAGTATGCAGAAAAGTTTACACCAAACAACGCCATAAACACAGTTATAACTATCTGAATATAGGGAGAAAACGAAGCGGCACTGTCGTTTTTTATACCAAAGCCACCCGTTCCTGCGGTTGCAAAGGCGGTGTTTAATGCATCAAAAAATGTCATTTTTCCAATCAGCAGAAAGATAAGCTCTAAAGCCGTAAGAGAAATATATATAATATATAAAATGGATGCGGTTTTTCTTATGTTTGGCACAAGCTTGCCAACGGATGGGCCAGGTGATTCTGCCTTCATAATGTTCATATTATATCCACCCGAAAGCGGAAGAATAGATATTATAAACACAAGCACACCCATACCGCCTATCCAGTGGGTAAAGCTACGCCACATTAAAACACATTTGGGCAGATCTTCAACAGACGAAAAAATGGATGCGCCTGTTGTGGTAAAGCCCGAAACTGCTTCAAAAACCCCGTTTATGTATGAGGTATTTCCCAATATTGATATTGGAATTGCACCAATCAGTCCCATCACAAGCCATGCAAGCGATACTATAACAAAGCCGTCTCTTGCGTATAGTGAGTGGTTTTGCGGTTTTTTAAAAGAGAAAGCACAGCCTGCAATAAAGCTTAAAAGTGCAGTGATTGCAAAAGTGATAATGCCATCTTGTTCACTATATATAATTGCACACAGAAGCGGTAAGCATAAGAACAGACCGTTAAATCTTAAAACGTGTCCGAGTATATATATAATTTGTTTATAACGCATACGTAACCCTACCAATCCTATACTAAAATATCTGTTATATCGTTAATACAGCTCTTTGTTGTTACAACAATAACCGAGTCGCCAACCTCAATGGTGTCTTGTCCACGGGGTATAATCATTTTACCCCTGCGGCTGATTGCCGCAATAAGCGTGTTTTTGGAAAGCTTTAAATCCTGAAGCGGTATGCTTGTTATGGCGGAATTGCTTTTTATTCTAAACTCCAATGCTTCCGCCTTACCCTCTATTATATGACACATCGACTGCACATTTGAGCCGATTGAGTTTTTCATTGCTCTAACAAACTGCACAATATAATCGGTTGTTATGTTTTTTGGTTGAATAACTGTGTCGAGGTCGAGAGAATCTATAACATCGTTAAAGGTAATACGGTTAATTTTAGTTATACGTTTTGCATTTGAACAGCTTTTTGTGTAGAGTGAAAGCATAATGTTTTCCTCGTCAAGATTAGTTAGTGCAACAAATGCATCTGTTGCTTCAAGACCTTCCTCCATTAAAAGCTCGCTGTCGCCTGCGTCGCCGTGGATTATTGTTGCACTGGGTAGCCTCTCATCCAAAAAGTTGCAACGCTCAAGATTTGTTTCTATAATCTTAACACTTATTCCCGATTTTATAAGCGACTGTGCAAGATAGTATGAAATTGCACCACCGCCTATAATCATTGCATCTTTAACCTGATTTGTTTTAATTTTTATCTTCTTAAAGAAGTCAATTGCAGCCTGGGGAGAGGTTGTTATTGAAACAATATCGCCCTCCTCAATAACAAAATCACCAAGCGGAATTGTGATTTGCGAGCCTCTTTCAATTGCACAAACAAGAATGTTACACTTAAGGGTAGATATTATTTGTGAAATTGACATATTTGCAATAACAGAGCCTTGCGGAACTCTGAATTTTAAAATCTCAATTCTGCCCTTTGCAAAGGTTTCAATTTTTATTGCCGACGGGAAATGCAACACCATCGACATTTCGTGTGCGGCAGCTCTTTCGGGGTTTATTACCATTGCAAGCCCCAATTCCTCTTTTATTAATGAGATTTCTTCGTTATATTCAGGTGAACGCACACGTGCAATTGTTTGGCAGTTGCCAGCTTTTTTTGCAAGCAGACAACATAAAAGATTAAGCTCGTCGGAGTTTGTTACGGCAATCACAACATCAGCGTCCTCAACGCCTGCTTCCCTTAATGTATTAAGGCTTGCACCATTACCAACAACTCCCAAAACGTCGCAGTGGCTGCAAAGCTTTTCCACCTGTGTTCTTTTTGTGTCTACAATAACAACCTCGTTGTCCTCACGGCTTAACTGGATTGTAAGCTGTTGACCAATTTTACCGCAACCAATTATAATAATTTTCATTTTTTAGTCACTAAATCCTTTCATAAATTCAAGCAACAGGGTTAACCACCGATAATGCACATCTCTCTCTCACAAAGTGATTTTTAAAGCGGTTTTGTATATCCGCAAATGTTATTGATTTATATACTTCATCATATGAGAGCATATCAATATCTAAAAATACATTGCGAAGAAAGTCACACGCATAATCCTCAACATCGTTCATCTTACGAATATAGTGTCCCCACATAACCTTTTTAATTCTTTCAAAGTCGCTTTTGCAAAGACCGTTATTTTGCAGCTTATCTATTTCGGCTAAAATAATTTCATACACCTTTTTCGGATTATCCGACTCACCGTCTAAAGATGAGAAGGCATAGTCGCTCTGTGGCGTGTAGTCGGTTGAAAAAGTTGCGTTTATAAGTCCTTGTTCATATAGCTTTTTGTAAATTGCCGAGCTTTTTGAAAACAGCATTTTTAAAAGAATTTCAATTTCGATTGTTTTCTTTAAAAGCTCTTTAGAGCCAAAGCCTGTGTCGGTATCCTTCCAGCCCATCATAAACAATGGCGTTGCAACACTAAGGCTCTGCTCGTGGTAGGCTTTTGCAATTTCTTGCGGCTCTTTAGGGTATATTCTTTTTATTTCTTCAGTAAACGGCTCGTTTTTCTTTATGGAGCCTTCAATGGTGGCTATTGTTTTTTTAGCATCAACATTACCCACAACAACAATTGCCATATTAGACAGGTTATAGAACGTGTTGTAGCATTTATATAAATAGTCTGCATTAATATGACTTATGCTTTCAACCGTACCTGCAATTTCCTTGCGTATGGGGTGCTTTTGATACAGGCAGTTAATAAAGTTAAAAAACAACTTCCAACCGCCGTTATCATCATACATCTTTATTTCCTGACCTATAATGCCCTGCTCCTTTTGCACGCTTTCTTCGGTAAAGTACGGGCTTTGAACATAGTCCATAAGTGTTTTTATATTTTCCTCAATATTTGATGTTGCACTAAAAAGATATGCCGTCATATTAAAAGATGTGAATGCATTTGCGTTTGCACCGTATTTCGAGAACTTATCAAACACATTCGAGCCGTCGGGTTGGTCGAACATTTTATGCTCAAGATAATGTGCAATTCCGTCGGGAACTGATGTTACGTCACTTTCTGTGGGAACAACAAATTCCGAATCCACACTTCCGTAGCGTGTGCCGAAAATTGCATAGCTCTGGCTATAATCCTTTTTTGGTATTACATATATTTTAAGACCGCTTGAGTGCTTTTTGTAAAAAAGCTCCTCACCTGTGGTTTTGTTGATTTTATGCTCTGTGTTTGTCATTTAATTTTTCCCCTTTAAAAAATACACTGTATCAAGCTCAAGCTTGTTGGCGATCTTTACAACGTCCTCAACACTTACCTTTAAAATCTGCTCCTTTGCCTTTTCAATATCTCTGTTTGCACCTGTGATGTGCTCGCCTAAATAGAAATTTTGTATTTGACGCTGGTCGTCGTAGAGTGAATTATAGCTGTTTATTATAGACTGTATACTTGAGGTAAATTCAAGCTCGGATATGTTACCCTTTTTAATTTCTTCAAGCTGCGTTAGTGATTCGTCATACGCCTTTTTGAAATTCTCAAATTCAATTCCTGCATTAACAATCAAAAGTCCTTTATAGCGTTCAAGCTGTGATGATGCATAATATGCAAGAGAAAGCTTTTCACGAACATTATTAAACAACTTTGAATGTGCACCTGCACCGTAGATACTGTTAAACACAATTAAGGCGCCATAATCGCTATCAAGCGGTGTGGTGTTTGTTAAAAAGCCCATTGCAAGCTTACCCTGTGTAACGTCCATTTCCTCAATCACATCTTTTTTTGGTGTGTTCTTTTTAAGAATTTGCGTTTGAGGAAGTTTTGGTGTTTTAAATGCTATATTTTTTGTATATTCATTTATTAAATTAACAAGCTCATCGGTATTGGCCTCACCGCAGATATAGATATCAATAGGTGATGAGGCAATAATTTCTTTGTAGTGGTTATATAAAGCTTTTGTTGAAATTTCATCAAGACCTTCAACACTGCCCGATGCAGACAGAGCAAAGCTTGAGTTTTCGCACATTTCCTCTATGCAACGACGTGAGGCATATGAACGCTTATCGTTTATAAGAGAAAGCACCTTATCCTTTGCATTTTTCTTTTCCTGTTCAAAGATTGCACCATCAAATGCACCGTCATTAACACGTGGCTCAAACACAATACAAAGAAGAAGCTCCATAAGCTCCAAAAGGAGCTTTTCGCCGCCAATGGCATACTTATCCGAAATTGTTTGAGCATCAAAATATAAAATTTGGTCCTCGCCGCGTTTTATTGTGGTGCTTGAAAGAGTTGCACCGTATAAATTCTCAAGCTGCTTTGAAATAAGGTCAAAGTTGGGATATTTTTCACAACCTGTCATCAGCACCTTCGGTAAAAGTGCATTTTTACAAAACTCCTCCTTACAAAGAGGACGATGAATAAACATAGCCACTGTTGTGGTTTTTAGCTTTGTCATTGGTATATATTTTAATGTAATGTTTGAATTAACATTTATTTCTAACATAGCGGACTATTTCCTTTCAAATACATCTCTCTATATTTTACTTCATTTTACCAAAAAAGTCAACCCACAAGAACATTAATATCCTGTAAAGACATATTTTGCTGCAAAGCAAGATTAATTCCGTATGCAACCGCCCTAGACATTCTTTTTATAACTGCATCTATATCTTTAGAGGTAACCATAAGCGGAGCAATTTCAGTAGGTATCTCAATATCGCTAATGTTTGCTGCATCAATAACAGTTGGTACACCCACGGCTATAACTCTGGTACCCAATGTGTCGTAATTTATACCCTTGCGGTCGTTACCCACACCCGAGCCTGGTGCTATGCCTGTGTCGGCTAGCTGAATTGTGGTAGACATTCGTTTTATGTCGGCGGCGGCAAGTGCGTCTACTGCAATAATCAGGTCGGGCTTTACCTTTTCGCAAATGCCTTTTATTATTTCCACCGTTTCAATTCCTGTTGTGCCAAGAACTCCTGGTGCAATCGCACACACACTGCCTATATCATTGTCGAATACGTTTTTCATATGATGGGTAATTAAAAGATTATTTACAACCTCGCACCCTAATGCGTCGGGGGTAATTTGTCGGTTACCCAAGCCCACAACAAGAGTTAGTGTGTTTTTTGAAATATCTGCCATTTTTTTTAATTCATCGCATAAAATAGAGCATACGCTTTCAAATTCGGTGCTGTCGTATTTTATATTTGGTGCTTCTATTGTTACATAATTGCCTTGCTGCTTGCCAATAGCTTTAGCACCCATCCCGTTTAAAATTTCAACCTGTGTTATTGTTACGTTGCCTTTTTTTGTTTCGTTTGCAACAATTCCTTTTATGTCCTCTGTTTTTTTTGCACGTGTAAGCTCGTGTGCCTCTAAAGCAAGGTCTGTTCGTATGTTTTTTTGCATTTTTTTACTGCCTTTCTTTTTTTATCTTTATTGTGCCTGTAAATAAAAAAATAATACAAAAAGATGAAAGGGAATGTTAAAAAAGTCCGGATCGCAAAAAGTAAACTTTTTGCTACGAACAAACTTCACCACTCGACGTACCTTTGTACGCCTTCGGGTAACCCAAAGCATAGCTTTGGTTCAGTTTGTCCGTTCCGGAGCATTTTTACCTATTCCCTTAAAAAGATGAAAAAAGTCCGAACTGCAAAAAAGTTTACTTTTTGCAATTCGGGACTTTTCCTGAATTTCTTTATAATTTCTTCTGTTAAAATGTGGCTAAAAAATGTGTTATATATAATTTAGCACCAATCCAACCACGTATACAATGGCACTTGCACTTGCGGCAACTGTGCACAGTCCTTTATTGAAAAATGCCAAAACAAGTGCACATAAAACGCCTGAAATAGCCGCTATGGGACTTTCAACTGCATAAAAAACGGCAGGGAATGTCATTGCGGCAAGGACGGTGTAGGGGATGTATGCTAAAAATGAACGTACAAACTTATTTTTTATCTGATGACGTATTAAAACGAGAGGTAAAACACGTATAAGATATGTTACCCCAAACATTACAAGGAGATATATCCAAAAATTATTATTCATTTTCTTCATCTCCTTTCGGGAAAATCAATGCACCGATTGCTGAAGCAACAACGGCACAGATTATAATAGAAAATCCGCTTGTTATAAAATCAAAGGCTTTCACATAATACAAAATACAGCTCAATATTATTGCAATAATTACAGTTACAAGAATTGAAAGCTCCTTTTTTACTTCGGGAACAACTATTGCAATAAACATTCCGTATATTGCCACCGATAATGCCAATCTTAAATCCTCGGGCAGAAGTGCACCAAAGAACGCACCCATTGCCGTTCCTAGCGACCACCCAATGTATGGCGCTGTTGCAAGTCCCATATAATATATTGGTGTTACGGGCTTAACTCGGCTTATTGCCACTGCAAAAATCTCGTCGGTTGTCATATGTCCCAACAAAAATGCGTGTAGTCGGCTAAATGATTTATCGAGCTTTTGCGATAGCGATATTCCCATTAGTGCGTATCTTAAATTTATTACAAGTTGTGAGATAGCCATTTCTATATATGTACCCGAGGCGGCTATTATTCCAATGCCCGCAAACTGACCTGCCGAGGTCAGATTTGTCATAGAAATTAAAAGTGCCTCAATAGGCGAAAGCCCTGCCGCAACCGCTGCAATACCAAAAGAAAAGGATACCGCCAGGTATCCCAAACCGATTGGTAATCCGTCCTTTAAGCCTGTTTTAAATATTTGTGTTTTCATAATGTTCCTTTAATTAAATGTTGATTTTTCTCTTTTTAGTTTGTTCTTTTTGCAAGGTATTGTGTAAGCTCTTTTAAAAAGTCCGCCTTTTTGCCAAATATTGAAAGTGAGTTAAGTGCTTTTTGTGTGTGCTCCTCCAAAAGAGCTTTTGCACCGTCAATACCAAACGATTTTACATATGTGGTACGCTCCATTTCACTGTCCGAACCCACAGGCTTACCCAAATCCTCGGTATTACCTGTTACATCTAAAATATCGTCGCATATCTGGAATGCAATGCCAAGATGACGTGCATATTCATCCACTGCCTTAATTTCGACGTCTGTTGCATCGGCAAATATTGCCCCTGCAACACACGAGCTGCGAATGATTGCACCCGTTTTTAGTGAATCTATATACTCTAATCTCTCCTGCGACATTTCGCCGTTTTCAATATCTAAAACCTGTCCGCCAATCATTCCGTCGGTGCCTGATGATTTTGCAATAACACTCATTATTTTGAGTGCTTTTTCGGGGTGATTTGCACCGTTTTGCGACATCACCTCAAATGCCTTGTTAAGAAGTGCATCGCCTGCCAAAATTGCGTTTGCTTCGCCGTACTTAATGTGACAGGTGGGCTTGCCGCGACGTAGTTCATCATTGTCCATTGATGGTAAATCGTCGTGAACAAGGGAATAGGTGTGTATCATTTCCATAGCACACGCATAAGGTAATATTTCGTTATAATTGCCGCCGCACATTTTACATACCGACATCATAAGCACAGGACGAAGTCTTTTTCCCCCTGCCATAAGTGCGTAGCTCATTATTTCGTATATTTCCTTTTGTAAATTGTTCTTTGCACCCACATACTCATTTAAGGCTGTGTTGATTTTTTGGGTCAGCATATCAAGTTCCTGTTTCATTAAGCCACCCCCGAAAATCAGTCCTCTAAATCCTTAAATTCCTGTTTTTCGCCGTTTACAAGAACGTTTACTGTTTTTTCAGCATTCTCAAGCATATTGTGACACGCTTTTGAAAGCTTAATGCCCTCTTCAAATAATTTAAGAGAATCATCAAGCGAGCAATCGCCACTCTCTAATTTTTTAACAATTTCCTCTAACTGTGCAATTTGCGCTTCAAAGGTTTTCATAGTAATTCTCCTTTATAGGTCTGTATTTTTTGAAGAAAGTATTTCTTCGGTTGTGAATAGATTTTTCGGCTCGGGTGAATCTGTGAGCATTTTTGAGCCAACATTTATATATATGTTATTTTCAACACTTTCGGTAAGCTGCGGAAGCGGCTCTCTTTTTATAATGTGATAGCCAAAATCCGATTCCACAGGCTCCGAAATTTCGCCTATTTCAAGTGCAAAGGATGCCTCCTCAAACGGCTTAACCATTTCACCTTTAGTAAACACATATCCGTCGGGGTAGTATATTGCACCAGGATCCTGACCGTATTGTGCTATAAGCTTATCAAAGCCTGTGCCTGTTGTTGCCTTTTTATAAACGGTGTCGGCTGTTGATTTTGTGTCTACAAGCACGTGCTTTGCACAGATGTATTCATCGTTATAGTATTTTGAAGCATCTATTGTGTTTGCCAAATGCTCAAAAACTCTTTCGGTTGACCATAAATGTGATTTTTCGTACACAAGTGCAGCTAATCCCGACATTGGTATTGCAAAGTTTGCACTGTCATCTGCAATCGAGCTGTTTATGGTGTCAATATCCGTACTTGTTGGTGTAAGGTCGGGGAAGGTATTTGAGTATTTTGCTATGGTGTTAGTTTCCTCAAACACAGAGTCGATAAGGAGTTTCTTAAATTGAGTATCAGATATAGTATCAATAAGCTCGCCGTCAGTTTGCCTTATAATATTTTCATATATTTTTGCAAAAGTATCAAACTCTGCAAATGATATTTTAACATCGCCGCATTCTGTAACAATGGGCGTATCATCTATAACAACCTGCCTTGTTGCATTCACGTAATTTACGTTGTATTCCAGGCTCTCGCTTATAAATCGCAGAGGAACGAAGGTTCTGTCGCTTATAATTTGCGGTGCAACGTCAAGTGTAATTTCATTATCGTTAACAAATGCAGTGGTTGAATTTATTTTAAGTACTACTTTTTTGTTATTGTTTAAAACAGTAACCTCTTGCTTTTCGCCGTTCCATTCAATTTGTGCCTCAAAGGCATCTGAAATTGCACGTATGGGTACCATTGTTCTGCCGTTTGAAATAAATGGTGCCGCTTCAATTGTGCCTTGCGAAATAACAGTGTTTTTTTCTTGTGCAAATTCAGTTTTTCCAATTGTGAATTCAATTGTTGATGCCGATGCCGAAATTGCACCAAACACACCAATAAGAGCGAGCGAAAGCAGTATTTTTTTAAAGCTCATAATTATTTTCTCCCAATGTTTTTTTATCTTTTAGGAAATTACTACTTTTAAGTTGTAATTTCCTAAATTACAAAAAAGTCTACCTATGGAAGTGAGCTGCGTAAGCGACAGTCACGATAGTGACTTTTTTATGCTAATATTGTACTATATTATTAGAACATTGTCAATTATAAAAAGCAAATTCAAACAAAAAATGGGTGCATAAATTTATGCACCCATAAAAGCACTTATTCATCAATACCAACTGTCCAGCCCATTGTATCTTCAATTGAGCCGTTTTGTATACCTGTTATAGTATCGTAAAGCATTTGAGAAATTGTACCAATTCCGCCGTCGGCAACTGTTATTTTCTTGCCCTCCCATTCAAATGTTCCTATTGGTGAGATGACTGCCGCAGTACCTGTACCAAAGGATTCCTTTAATGTACCATTTGCGTGAGCCTCATAAACCTCCTGAATTGAAAGACGTCTTTCGCTAACCTTATAGCCCTTGCTCTTTAGAAGCTCTATAACAGACATTCTTGTTATACCCGAAAGAATTGAGCCTGAAAGCTCGGGTGTGATGATCTCATCGCCAATAACAAAAAATACATTCATAGTACCAACCTCTTCAATGTACTTTCTTTCAACACCGTCGAGCCACAAAACCTGTGTATAGCCCTTCTTTTCAGCTTCGTCCTGTGCCTTTAGCGAAGCAGCATAGTTACCGCCTGTTTTTGTAAAGCCCATACCGCCCTTTACGGCTCTCACATATTTATCCTCAACATATATATCAACAGGGTCAAGTCCCTTTGGATAATATGCACCAACAGGCGACAGAATTATAACAAAATACAAGTGCTTTGCAGGGTGCACGCCAACGTGTGGGTCTGCTGCAAATATAAACGGACGTATGTATAGTGATGTTCCTTTTTCTTCAGGAATCCAGTCTTTATCTATTTCCACAAGAGCCTTAACTGCCTCAACGCAGTCTGCCTCATTTATTTGAGGAATACAAAGTCTTTCGTTCGACACATTAAGACGTGCAAAGTTCTTTTCAGGTCTGAACAACTGCACCTTGCCCGAAGCGGTTTTGTATGCTTTCATACCTTCAAAAACCTCCTGACCGTAGTGCAAACACATTGCAGCAGGGTCAAGCGAGATTGGACCGTAGGGAACAATTCTTGCATCGTGCCAGCCTTCGCCCTCGTCATAATTCATTATAAACATATGGTCTGTGTAGTATTTACCAAAGCCAAGAGTTGACTGGTCTTGCGGCTTTGCCTTAGGTGTGGTTGTTTTTGTGATTTTAATTTCCATTTTTATCTATCCTTTCCTCATCTTAAAAAGATGTTATCGTAAAAATAAATACAACATTATTATACAACTTTTTCTTTTGCTTGTAAAGAGTTTTTAAGGAAAAAAGGAAAAAACCACACTTAACAAGGATTTTTTGTAAACATTTTGAAATAAAAGACAAAATTATCCATTATATGTGCTTTCTTTTTGTGCAAATGCGAAAATTTGAATACAAATTTTACATTTACTCTTGTATATTTGGAAAAATTGAGGTAAAATATAAAGGATGGGTTAATTATAATGCTTAACCCTTAAAATTATAATAATTATTTGATTAGGAGGAATTTTAAAATGGCAGTTAAAGTTGCAATTAACGGTTTCGGTCGTATAGGCCGTCTTGCATTCAGACAAATGTTTGGTGCAGAGGGGTATGAGGTAGTTGCTATAAACGACCTTACAAGCCCAACAATGCTTGCTCACCTATTAAAGTACGACTCATCACAAGGTAAGTATGAGTATGCTGATACAGTAACAGCAGGTGAAGATTCAATCACAGTTAACGGCAAAACAATCACAATCTACGCAAAGGCTAATGCTGCAGAGCTTCCATGGGGAGAGCTTGATGTAGACGTTGTTTTGGAATGTACAGGCTTCTACACATCAAAGGCTAAAGCACAGGCTCACATTGATGCAGGTGCAAAGAAAGTTGTTATTTCTGCTCCTGCAGGTAACGACCTTCCAACAGTTGTTTACAACGTAAACCACGAAATTCTTACAGCTGATGACAAAATTATCAGTGCAGCTTCTTGTACAACAAACTGCTTGGCTCCAATGGCTAAAGCTCTTAACGACTATATGCCAGTTAAGTCAGGTATTATGTCAACAATTCACGCTTACACAGGCGACCAGATGATTCTTGACGGTCCTCAAAGAAAGGGCGACTTAAGACGTTCAAGAGCAGGTGCTTGCAACATCGTTCCTAACTCAACAGGTGCTGCAAAGGCAATCGGTCTTGTTATTCCAGAGCTTAACGGTAAGCTTATCGGATCAGCTCAAAGAGTTCCAACACCAACAGGCTCAACAACAATTCTTGTTGCTGTTGTTGAAGGTGCTGCAACAGTTGAAGGCATCAATGCTGCTATGAAGGCTGCTGCAACAGAATCATTTGCATACAACACAGATGAAATCGTTTCATCAGATATCGTTGGTTCAAGATTTGGTTCAATCTTCGATGCTACTCAAACAATGGTTATGGATATGGGCGACGGTACATCACAGGTACAGGTTGTTTCTTGGTATGATAACGAAAACTCATACACATCACAAATGGTTAGAACAATCAAGTACTTTGCTGAACTTGGCTAATTAGAAAAATTAAGGCGGTGTAAAGATTTTACACCGCCTTTTTTGGGGATAGGAAAAAAGATGCAGAATGAACAAACCGAACCAAAAGCAAAGCAAATGCTTTGTTTTT
>JAZRPB010000014.1:0-17791 GCA_045649025.1 Clostridia bacterium
TTTTCGTATCCGAATTTCTGTCATAAAAAACTCATTGTTTTGACATTTTCTAAATGTCTTGACAAGAACTCTGCACTGTTTACTTTTCAATGTACATTCTCTGTCTTTGCGACAGCTTAACTAGTATACCACAAGTTTTTATGCTTGTCAATACCTTTTTTGAATTTTTTTAAAATTTTTTTGCGGGAGGAGCAATCCCCTCCCCTACGGTGGTTGGGGGTGATGTCATCCTGAACGGATGTGAAGGATCTTAATTTACAATCCCTTCGTCGCCTTACGGCGCCACCTCCCTTTACACAAGGGAGGCTTTTGTTTCAAAAAAAGATTTGACACTGTTTTACAGCGTCAAATCCTCTTCTACATTACTTATATATGCTTTTCTTCTTTTTACTTTTCTTTTAAAAATATCGTAATCAAATTTTTTGCATCCATCACTGTCGAAGGCAAGGGTCTTTCCTTTTAACTGACAAAGAATAACCTCTTTATCGCCGTCATTTAGGATTTTTGCCTTCTGGCACAGTGCACATTTTTTATCTATATCGGGACTGTATATCATTTTGCCTCCAGCTGACCAAGGCTTAACGATTTAAGGTATGCATTTATGAAGCCGTCTATTTCGCCGTCCATTACCGCACCGATGTTGCCTATTTCATAGCCTGTTCTTAAATCCTTTGCCATTGTGTAGGGTTGGAACACGTATGAACGGATTTGTGATCCCCAACCGTTATCTTTTTGCTCGCCCTGTATTTCGGAAATCTTTTCCTTTTGCTGCTGCTCAGCAAGCTCAACAAGCTTTGCCTTTAGCATTTTCATTGCATAGTCTTTATTTTGATGCTGTGAACGCTGTGTCTGACACGATACAACAACACCTGTTGGCAGGTGAGTAAGTCTTACTGCGGAGTCGGTCTTGTTGATGTGCTGACCGCCTGCACCTGATGCACGGAATGTATCCATTTTGATATCCTCGGCACGAATGTCGATTTCAACATTATCGTCAAGCTCGGGCATAACACCTATTGATGCAAAAGACGTCATTCTCTTGCCTGCACTGTTAAACGGCGAAATTCTTACCAAACGGTGAACGCCCTTTTCGGACTTTAGATATCCGTAGGCATTTAAGCCTGTAACCTCCATTGTACAGCTCTTGATACCTGCTTCATCGCCGTCAAGACTGTCTATAATCTCGGTTGTGAAGCCTCTTTTTTGTGCCCACATCTGATACATTCTTATAAGCATAGAGCACCAGTCCTGTGCTTCTGTGCCGCCTGCACCTGCGTGAAATTCTATGATGGCATTTGAGCTGTCGTACTTACCGCTTAAAAGAGTTTCAAGAGTCATTGTTTCTATTGTATTCTTGATTTCCTTTACCGAGGCGGTAATTTCATCGAGCATTGTTTCATCATTTTCTTCATTTGCAAGGTCTATCATCATTATTGTATCTTCCCATTGCTCATAAAGAGAATTGTATTTTGCAACCTTATCCTTTAACTGCTTTGTTTTTTGCAAAACCTTTTGGGATTCTTGCATATCGTCCCAGAAGCCTTCCTGCATAGCTTCATTTTCAAGGGCTTCAATTTCGCTCATTGCACCTGCAATGTTAAAGTGAATCCCTCAATTCTATAATGTTTTTTTCGAGCCCTGTAAGCTCTAATTTGTACTGATCGTACTCTAACATTTTTTCACGTCCTTTATTATATATTTTGTGTGGTTTTACAATCCCTCCACCATCTTCGATGGTCCCCCTCCTCTTGCGACGCTCTCAAAACCGTTGGTTTTGTCGCTATCAATTTGCGTTGCAAATTGCTTGACTTTACACAAGGGAGGCTTTTATAAGGTGTCGTTCGGCAATGCCGTTCCCTACGGGTTGGTGTTTAATATTTAAATATAACAAATCTGGCAAGTGCTAGCACCTCACGCATACACTCCGACGGCAAGTGCCATAAGCCCGACCTTACTCCCACAACCTGCGTACGCATACCGCTTCTGCGAGCCATAAGCTGTGCACGAAATGCCTGTGCGGCACTTGTTATGGTTACGCTTGTGTGGTTGTTGCCTATTCGGGATTCTATCATTCTTTTTGATTCTTTTATTCTGTCGTATGTAGTTTTTGACTTTGTTTCCTTAATTATGCGTGATAACGGTATGCCATTTTTCTGGAGATAGATTGCCATTGTGTCTGCTTCGGTTAAAAAGCCGCTTGTGCTTCCGCCCGATACCACAACCTGTGCATACGGATTGGTTTTTAAATATTCCACTGCCTTTTCGAGTCTTTTCTCCACAGTGTTTTCATTCTCTATGGTTGTGGTGCCGCAGCCCATAACCACCAACACGTCCTCGGTGTATTCGGGAGTGTTGATGTGACCATATATAATAAGAAACGCACTTGCTGCAATATAAAGTGCTGCTCCTATAACAAGCACATACCTGAAAATTCTTTGAGAGAGCTTTCTCGACCTCATAAGCCTGTTATAGAAAACGGCGCATATAATAAACATTGCACCTAAAATTATTGTAATAACCGTTTCTATGTTTCTTTCGGAAAGCATTAAAACCACAGTGCCTGTGAGAAACAAAAATATTCCAAAGGCATAAAATATGTATTTAAATACAGGTAGATTTTTTATCTTGTTTTTCATAGTATTTCTTTTCTTTCTTACGTTGAATAAAGTCTGATGCATTTTAATTACGGCTATACTCTACTTAATTATATACTAATATTGGTGTTTTTGCAAGTACTTTTTTCATTTGACATTATCTTGTAACAAAAAATCCCTAAAACCGCTAAAAAAGCGACAAGTAACAGCTTTTTGATAAAATTTTTTTGGTAAATATTAAATAAAATTACATATAACTCTTGAAAAATAAGAAAATATTATATATAATATAAGGTATGAAAATATGCCCTTGGGCAAAAAACAAAAAAAGGAGAAAAATACTATGACTTATAACAAGGTATCAGTTGAAGACATTGAAGTTAAAGGCAAGAGAGTTCTTGTTAGATGTGACTTTAATGTTCCGCTTGACAGCGAAGGCAACATCACAGACGAGAACAGAATTGTGGGTGCACTTCCCACAATAAAATATCTTATAGAAAATGGTGCAAAGGTAATTCTTTGTTCACATATGGGTAAGCCAAAGGGCGAGCCAAAGCCCGAGCTTTCTCTTGCTCCTGTTGCAAAGAGCTTGTCTGAAAAGCTTGGTAAGGAGGTTATGTTTGCAGCTGATGATAACGTTGTTGGCGAAAACGCAAAGGCAGCAGTTGCAGCAATGAACGACGGCGACGTTGTTCTTTTACAAAACACACGTTACAGAAAAGAAGAAACAAAGAACGAGGAGAGCTTCTCAAAAGAGCTTGCTTCTTTAGCAGATGTGTTTGTTAACGATGCATTTGGTACAGCACACAGAGCTCACTGCTCAAACGTTGGTGTATCTTCTATTCTTCCTGTTGCAGCAGCAGGCTATTTAATTCAAAAGGAAATTGAGTTTTTGGGTAATGCAGTTAACGACCCAGTTAGACCTCTTGTTGCAGTATTGGGCGGCTCAAAGGTTTCTTCAAAGATTTCTGTTATTGAAAATCTTTTAGACAAGGTTGACACACTTATTATAGGCGGCGGTATGGCATATACCTTCGAGGCTGCACAAGGCTTAACAACAGGTACTTCTCTTTTAGAGCCTGATTTTATAGACTATGCAAAGAAAATGCTTGATAAGGCACAAGGCAAGCTTCTTCTTCCTGTTGATACTGTGGTTGCAAAGGAATTTGACAACAACGCAGAAGCACAGGTGGTTGAGGGTAACATTCCTGACGGCTGGATGGGTCTTGATATTGGTCCAAAGTCAATTGCGAAATTCAGCGAAGTGCTAAAGGGTGCAAAGACAGTTGTGTGGAATGGTCCTATGGGCGTATTTGAAATGCCTAACTTTGCAAAGGGAACAAACGCAATTGCAGCAGTTCTTGCTGATATTGATGCAACAACAATTATTGGCGGCGGCGACAGTGTTGCGGCTGTTAATCAGGCAGGTCTTGGCGATAAGATGAGCCACGTTTCAACAGGCGGCGGTGCTTCTATGGAATTTTTAGAGGGTAAGGTACTACCAGGCATTGCAGCACTTAATGATAAATAAGATGCTTTATATAGTCTGAAGAAATTTGCCCATCTTACCATTTTTTGTGTGGGGCGGTACATCTCGTACAGCACCCACACTTCAAAACGGCAATCTGAACAAATTTTTTTCAGACTTGTTTTGGTTACACTTTGTAGGAGAGGGTTTCCACGCCCTCCCGAAAATTGCGGGAATGACACATTTTAAAAATAAAAAAAGGAGAAAATACAATGGGAAAATATATAATTGCAGGTAACTGGAAAATGAACAAGCTTCCTTCTCAAACATATGATTATGTTAAAGAGGTTGTGGAGGCAACAAAGGGTGCACAGTGTGAGGTTGTGTGCTGCACACCTTATGTGTGTCTTGCACAGGCTGTTGAGGCGGCAAAGGGCACACACGTTTCAATAGGTGCCGAAAACCTGCACTTTGAGGACAAGGGTGCTTTCACAGGTGAAGTTAGTGCCGATATGCTTGCTGACTTGGGTGTTAAGTATGTTATTATTGGTCACAGCGAAAGACGTGAATACAACAACGAAACAGACGAAACTGTAAACTTAAAGACTATAAAGGCTCTTGAAAAAGGTCTTGTTCCGATTGTTTGCTGCGGTGAGTCTTTAGAGCAAAGAGAAGCAGGCATAACAATGGATTTGATTGCTATTCAGATTAAGAAGGCATTTGCAAACATCTGTGCATGCAATGCAAAGAAGGTTGTGGTTGCATATGAGCCAATCTGGGCAATAGGCACAGGCAAAACTGCCACAGACGAACAGGCAGAAGAGGTTTGCGGCGGAATAAGAAAGATTTTGGCTGACCTTTATGACGAGGCTACTGCAAAGGAAATCACAATCCAATACGGCGGAAGTATGAACGCTAAAAACTGTGCAGGTCTCTTGGCAAAAGAGAACATTGACGGCGGCTTAATTGGCGGTGCGTCGTTGGTGGCAGCAGATTTTGCTGTAATTACAAACGCTGCAAAATAAATACTTGGGGATGTTAAAATTGTCCAGAACGCAAAAAGGTAACCTTTTAGCCTTTTTGCTATAAACAAACCTCGTCACTCGACGTACACTCGTACGCCTTCGGATAACCCAAAGCTTACGCTTTGGCTCGGTTTGTTCATTCTGAAACAATTTTTCCAATCCCCTATAATATAAATAAGGGCTATTAAAAAATCTATTTTTAATGGCCCCTTAAAATTATATGGTTGGTACAGAAAGGAAAAATTATGGCAAAAAAACCAATTGCCCTGGTCATTATGGATGGCTACGGCTTATCGGATATAGCAGAGGGTAATGCAATTTGTGCGGCAAATACCCCTAATCTTGACAGATATTTTGCAAATTGTCCACACTCAAGCTTGAGTGCCTCGGGTCTTGATGTTGGTCTTCCCCAAGGACAGATGGGAAACAGCGAGGTGGGACACACAAATATAGGTGCAGGCAGAGTTGTGTATCAACAGCTTGTTAAAATCTCAAAGTCGATAACAGACGGCGACTTTTTCGAGAACAAGGCTCTTTTAGATGCCGTTGAGAACTGCAAAAAGAACAACAGTGCCCTTCATTTGATGGGACTTCTTTCCGACGGCGGTGTTCACTCTCACAACGAGCACTTATATGGTCTTTTGGAAATGGCAAAGAGAAACTCTCTTACAAAGGTTTACATTCACGCATTCCTTGACGGACGTGATGTGCCGCCAACATCGGGTGCGGACTTTATGGACGAGCTTTGTAAGAAGATAGAAGAAATCGGCGTTGGCTCGGTTGCAACTGTTATGGGACGTTTCTATGCAATGGACAGAGATAATGCGTGGGACAGAGTTGAGAAAGCTTACAAAGCAATGGTATTTGGCGAGGGTAATCAGGCAGAGTGCCCTGTTTGTGCTATTAAGGACTCATATAACAATGATGTAACAGACGAATTTGTTGTTCCAACTGTTACCGACAAGAGCGGAATGATTGCGGAAAACGACTCGGTTATATGCTTTAACTTCCGTCCCGACAGAGCAAGACAGATAACAAGAGCATATGTTGACGAGAGCTTTGACGGCTTTAAGAGAGATTATCAGAAGCTGCATTTTGTGTGTATGGCACAATATGATGCCACAATGCCGAATGTGAGCGTTGCGTTTCCTCCCGAGGAGCTTACTATGACCTTTGGCGAGTACATTTCAAAGCAGGGACTTACACAGCTGCGAATTGCAGAAACACAAAAATATGCACACGTTACGTTCTTCTTTAATGGCGGTGAAGAAACACAGTTCGAGGGCGAGGATAGAATTCTTATAAAGTCGCCCGACGTTGAAACGTTTGATTTAAAGCCCGAAATGAGTGCATATGAAGTGTGTGATGCGGCAGTTGAAGCCGTTAATGACGATAAGTTTGATGTTATTATACTAAACTACGCAAACTGCGATATGGTTGGTCACACAGGATTTATGGACGCATCAATAAAGGCAGTTGAAGCAGTTGACGAGTGTGTGGGCAAGTTTAGCGAGGCAGTGTTGGCAAGGGGCGGCAAGGTGATTATAACTGCTGACCACGGAAATGCGGATTGCCTTGTGGATCCTCAAACAAAGGCTACATTTACTGCACATACAACTAATCCTGTGCCAATGATTGTTTTGGGAGCAGGCGATGTGTCGGTTAAGGACGGCAGATTATGTGATTTGTGTCCAACAATGCTCGATTTGATGGGACTTGAAAAGCCTGTGGAAATGACAGGTGAAAGTTTGATTGTAAAATAAAATTTCCATAAACCCTTGACAAATTGGGAAAAATGGTATAAAATAATAATACAAAAAGGCAAGACCTCAAACGGTTATGCCAAAGAATTAAGTCTAATATAAAATAGCCCTAACCTTGAGCAGTGGGGGCTATTTTACTTTTATAGTAAAAATTATAAGAAATAAAACAATTAAAATTAAAATTCTAAATATGTATTTCATCATAATCACCACCTCCTTTCGGAGAATGGCATAACCGCCCGGATTTACCGATTTTGAGGTCTTACCCAAGGGGTATTATAACATAGTTTTTTATATATTTCAACAAAATCATTAAAATGAAATATAAATGTAAATTGATGAGATTTCTCGGCATTTTTTCGGGAGGGCACAGAGACCCTCCCCTACGGTGATTATGTTTACAAATTGTAGGGGAGGGTTTCCATACCCTCCCGTTTTTTGCAACAAAAAAGAGGTACGGTTAAACCGTACCTCTAATTTTATTAGAATTAACTAATTACTCTACAATCAAGAATTATTCAAATACTACTGAGTAGATTTCTTGAACGTCTTGCTCGTATACTCTTACTACTGCATATGCAGGAGTATTGTCTGAGTTCATTACTTGGTTATCTGTTGAATCGTCTGTTTTGTCAACCTTCCACTCGATTCTTGTGCCAGCAGCGTTCTTACCAGCGTTTGTGATTACTGATTGAGCAATCTCATTTACGCTGTCTGTAGCGCTAACCTTAGCACCAGCTCTTACTGAACCGTCGAAGCAGTATGCCTTAGCATCTGCAGCATATGTGTAAAGTGTACCAACGTCATTTGAGTCAACAACACCCTTTGCAAATGTTGCACCAGTACCTGTTGCAGCTGTTGTTGATGTAGCATCAACAAGAGCAACACCTGAAGCGTACTTCTTGATTACTGGAGCAATTGTGAATGTTACGTTGCTGTCATATGAAGCAGCTGTATTGTAAGCAGCTGCAGCGAACATAGCATCTGATGATGCAAGAGCACTTGCGCCAAGAACGATCTCAAGTGTTTCTGCTTCGCCCTTTGAGTTGATAGCTGCTACGAAAGCAACACCCTCAGCGATTGCAGCCTTAACTTCTGCAAGTTTAGCAGCAGGAGTTGTTTCTGATGTACCTGTTAGGTAAACACCGTCTGCAAGAACAAGATCCTTCTTTGTGCCGTCTTCTGCGAATACAGGGATAGCATCAACTGTTGAACCGTCGTCTGTGATTTGCTTTGTTACACCTAAAGCAATTTGAAGCTCTGAGTTAACTGTGAAGCCTGTGTTACCTGTTAGAAGAACGATCATTGGATATGTGCCGTCTGCTGCTCTCTTACCAAGAGCTACTGCAACGTATTCCATTTCGTCTACAAGAGTTGACTTGTCAACAACTGTTACAGCCTCGTTAGAATCTAAAGCAAATTCTGAAGCGTTTAGGATAACTGATGTATCAGCAACGCCGAAGCTACCGATTCTTCCTGCTCTTTCGTTGTATTCGTCCTTATCTTCTGTTGTATCTACACCAGCAGCGTCTGTTGTAGCAATATGTGTGATTGCCTTTAATGTAACTTCGTTTGACTTGTTAACTGTATATTCAACAAATCTTGCTGCAGCTGGAACACCTGTGTCAACAATATATGTTGATGCGCCTGAACCAGCAACCATTGCATATGTTGAACCGTCTGCTGTCATACCAAAGTCAGAGTTATTAAGTGAGCTTGTTGTTAGAACATAGTCAACCTTTGAACCGTCCTTAAGAACAAGTCTAACCTTGTCTTCGCCTGTTGCAGCTGTGTAGAATCTGTCTACGATAGCGTAGTTAACAGATGTAGCAAGAAGCTCAGCCTTTGCAACATTACCGTCTTTGTCAAGGAATAGTGTGTATGTTTCTAACATACCTACAGATACACCTGATAATAGCTCATATTCAGCATCACCAATTGTGTAAACTGTATCACCAGCAGCGTTTGTGCCTTGAGCTGTAACCTTACCTTCAGCTGTATCTCTTGAAACGATTACGTTATAGAACTTTGAACCGCTGTAGTTTTCGTTATCAGCTTGGATTGAAAGTACATCGTTAGCAACTAAATCTGTAGCTTCGATTTCTGTACCATCTGTTAGAACAAAGCTGTATACTGTGTCTTCGTCATCAGGATCGATTTCGAAGCCGTAAGCACCTTCTGTAACAACCTTAACTGTTCCGTCATTCTTTGTAATGATTTCTGAAACAACATCTGTCTTGTATGCATCAAGGATTAGGTAATCATATACCTTATCTGTTGATGGAGTAAGAGCAGATACTGTGTCTACTAAATAAGCATTTTCATATGAACCATCAAGATATGATTCGATCTTTGCTTCTAATAGAGCAGCAGTAGATTCTGTAACTTCAACACCGTTAACAATGAACTTTAATGTTGGTGAAAGCTCATATGTCTTCTTTGATGTTGATGATTCGCTCTTGTAAAGTTCAAGATCACCCTTTGTTGTGCCACCAACGTGTGTTAGTGAGTTGTCAACATATAGTTTAGCGTCGAATTCTTGATATACGCTCTTACCAGCTGATTCGATGTAAACGATTGTAGCTTCGTCATCATCATTTACGTTGATTAGAGCATATGTGTATTCAAGATAGAAGTCTTCAGCGCCTGACTTGCCTGAGAAAGCATTGTTTACGTCAGCTGTGCTATAAACAGGGTTACCATATGTGTCATCACCAAGATACTTACCTGTGTAAGCAGCACCGTCGAAGTTCTTTGACTTGTCAACTAAATAGTCAACCTTGCCAGCTTCAACTGCACCTGATCTGTTTGTGCCGTCAACTTTACCATATACTTCGTATGTATCCCATTCGCTTGTTAGAAGAGACTCAAACTTTCTACCCTCTTCGCCGTCCATTTGCTTGTATTCAGGAACTCTTACACCGTTATCTGTTGTGTATTTGTCTACTACAAGAACTGGAGCCTTCATAGCATTGATAAGCATTTGAGCAACTTGAGCTCTTGTAAGCTCTGTGTCGTTACCAACGCCTGTGATACCAACGTTAACACCAAGTTTTGAACCCCATGTTAAGTAACCGTTTGGCCAGCCGCCTGCGATTTGAGCATATTCCTCATAACCTGCAGCGTTAACAAGCATCTTTGTAGCTTGTGCAAATGTAACTGTTGCATCTGGATCAAATGTTGTATCACTTGTACCATTGATTATTTGTTGTGCAACACCTTCTGCAACGTATCCAACTGCCCAGTGAGTTGCTGGAACGTCGTTGAATTTAACTGTTGTGTTTGACTCTGCTGATGCAAGAAGATTCTTTGCTCCTACAACAAGCTTAGCCATTTGTGCTCTTGTAACCTTTTCTTCAGGTTTGAATGTACCATCATCAAAACCTTCCATTATACCTAATGCTGATAATTGTTCAACTGCTGAATAGCAAGCAGCATCAGGAGTAACGTCAGGATATGTAGCAGCCATAGCAACGAATGAGCTTGATGCCATAGCAAGAGCAGCTACTGTCGCAATGATTTTCTTGAAATTCTTATTCATAATTTCAATTCCTCCCTTTAAATTTTTTGAAGAGTGATTTGTTTATTTTGTTTTTACAAATCCTCTTCACAAATTCGTAAAAACGTTGCCGAAAAGTTTTATTATTGGGAAGATTACCTGCTTACCTCTCCAATATCTTCTTCGGCTGACAAACAGATTATTATATTGCTTCTACCCAAATACATTAATCTGTCATCGTACATTGTACTATTTAAGGTCAAGAATGTCAACTGTTTTTTTTGTTTTTTAATAATTTTGTAACATTTTTATAATATTACTATTATGTAAATGCAAATAGTTGTAAAATTAGATTTCTTGCCTTATGCTTATTTAGACGATATAGTTCCTTATTTTGTTCCATTTTATTAAAATTTTTAGAAAAAAACATCGGCATTTAATAATTGCCGATGTTTTTTCGTTGTTATATTCCTACTTCTTTAATTATTGCTTCCAAATATTCCTTCGACTTACGAATGTCGCCGTCTCTGTCCTCTCTGTCGTAAATTTCGTGTTCGATAACAATATCTCCCTTAAAACCAAAATCCTTTAACTGACAAATCAATCTCTTGAAATCTACTTTACCCTCGCCTACTGGCACCTGTCGTCCTTTTACATCGCCAAATTTTGGAGGAACAGCGTCTTTTGCGTGCATACCAAACACTCTGCTGCCTAAAAGATCCATTGCATCATTTGGGTTTGCTCTGCCATTGTTTAATAGGTTAGCAGGGTCGAAGTTTACGCCAACATTATCCATACCAATTTCGTTGATAAGGATGCTTAAGGTTAAAGGCAATTCCTCGCCTGTTTCAAAGGTGAAGTTTTGTCCTCTTTCCTTTAGCTCACCACACAGCATTTTTAATGCCTGCACAATTGCAATATGTGTGGAATTGAAGGGATCGTCGGGGAAATAGCCAATGTGAGTAACCACATTTTTAATTCCTAAATCATAGGCAAATTTTGCACCACGGCGTAAATCCTCAATTCGTTGCTGACGAAGATAGTCGGGAACCAAGCCAAGAGAATGATACATATCGGGATAACCCCACATAACAGGACCTGTCCATCCGCACCAGAATGCAGATACTTCAAATTGTTCTTCTTCTAATAATTTTTTAAGCTCTGCTAAATTTTCCTCGGTGTAAAACGACATATCCCACTGTGCAAGCTGACCGCAGTTAAATCCAAGCTCTTTTGCGTGACGGATTTGTTCTTTATAATTTTCTGTTATATCTACTAATAAACCTACTCTCATTTTATAGCTCTTTCCTTTCTCTATTATATACCAATATTTTCTGCTAAATTATTAACCCGTGTGGTTGTATTATAAAATACGGTGATTTTGCGGGTTAAGCATATTTAATTACAGATTTTCTATAATAGGAAGCAATTTTTCGTAGCAAAGCTTTATTGCCTCCATAGGCTGATACCTTGTGTAGTTGGTATATTCAATCATAAGTGTGTCGGCTTTTCCTACCTCAACAGAGGTTCTTACAAGCTCATTCCAATCAAAGCTGTCTTCACCAATCATTGTGGCAGCGCCATAGAATTTTTTGTCGTACGGTTTTAAATGAACAACCGGTGAACGACCAGGGTACTTGTTAAAATAATGAATTGGGTCGGCAAGACCGTCCATCATATTACCAGTATCAACAATCATACCGAAATCCTGAGGCGTTTCCTGCATAATTCTGTCCCACGATGAAACACCGTCTACCATATAAAAATCTCCCGCATGGGCATGGTATCCCATATAAAAACCAGCTTTCTTTGCTGCCTCGTTGGCATCGTTGAGGGTTTTTATAACTCGCTTCATTCCCTGATAGCTCCGTAGCTCTTCCTTGCTAGCACCGCCAATAACAATTCGCTTGTTTCCAATTTTTTCGTTGTCTCTAAAGCACTCCTCAAGATTTTCAGGTTCGAGAGTTTTCCAAGAGATTAACATACTGTTACATATTAAACCTATTTCTGTGAGCCATTCTTTTAATACCTCTGGGCTCTCTACATCGTGATCTTCGTTGAGGGTCCAGTAGTTCATTTCTACAGCATCATAGCCCATTTCTTTAATAGACTTTAGTGTTCTGTATAAATTTTCGGAAGGCATTTTCTGAAATTCATCTCTTACTGCATACATTTGCACGCCTATTAATGGTTTTTTCATATTTCCACCTCTTTAATTAAGGGTTTTAACTTTTTTTGATAGGAGAACTTCTCCGTTTGGGTTGGTTATATTGCCCGCTTTATATAGAAATCTTTAAAATCAACGTTTATATTATTACGTGTCTTAAATTTCTACCGGCATACCGTTGTTTTGCGCTGATTTTCTTTGTGCATTTACAATTGTGATTACCTTTGCTGATTCTTCTGGCTCACACTGACGTAAAGGACGATTGTTCTTTACACAGTCTGCAAAATACTTAATTTCATTCTTAAAGCCATAGCCTTCAAAATTACCGGTGCCCTTTAGGTCTGTTTCTGTTCCGTCTTCTGCTACTGCAACAAAGTTGTCTCCGTCCCAGAATACGTATCCGTGTTCGAAGTTGACACGTCTTATACGGCCCGAGAATTTATTGTGCTCAATTGTCCAGTCGCAGAATGAGTGTACATAAAAGCCGTCTTCATAAATAAGGTTAGATGAAATAGAGCTGTAGCCGCCATTAAAGCCTGGAGCAACAGTTGCTACTGTGCTTGTCATTTTCGGCATTCCAAAGAACCAGTTAATAAGGTCGATATTGTGTGCCTGTAAATCAAGTATTGCACCACCTGAACGGTCGCCATCTTTAAACCAGTTTTCCCATCCCCAGAACGGGTCGCCGTTAATGGCAACAAATGAAGCTGATACAGGTTTTCCGAATTTTCCTTCCAATACAAACTTATGTATAGCGTCCAAATCACCGAAACGGCAAACTTGTGCAATCATAAGCTTCTTGCCTGTTTCTTTGGAGCATTTTATCATTTCCTGTGCATCCTCGTAGTTTAGTGCCATAGGCTTTTCGCACAAAACATCGTATCCTGCTTTCATACATTTGATTGCATATTCTTTATGTAAAAATGTAGGCAAACAAATATCAATAAAATCTATATTTCCTTTTTCCTTTTCGAGCATTTCGTCTAGATTTGAGTATACATTTGCTCCGTCATTTTCTTCTAATCTTTCAGGACGAATGTCGCAGATTGCGTGTAATACAATATCTGAACCCTCTTCCTTTAACATTCTGTATCCCCTTCTGTGGGCTTCACCAATCATACCATTACCAATCATTGCTGATTTCATTGTTTGTACCTCCTAAATACTTTTTAATATGACTTGACTTTGTCACGATTTTATTATATAATAGAAAAAAAAGAAATACTATAACAATATTGCTTACTTTTAGCACAATTTTTATATAAACGAGGGATATTATGAATAATTTAAAACTGCGTTATGAAAGACATATTTCTTCACAAACACACTTCCCTATCCAATTCATGGTTGTTGGACAAATCCAGAATACACAACAAAGCTTTTATATAAATTGGCATGAGCACATAGAGTTATTATTTTGCCTGTATTCAGGCTCGGTTTTTTGCGGTACTAAAACATATTATTTAAAAAGAGGGGATCTTATTGTTGTGAATCCTAATGAATATCACACAACCAACGAAGGTCTTTTTTACTGCCTGCAGATTAACCCTTCTTTTTTTGCAGACGTTCAATTTAAAGACGTGTTATTTACTCCTTACATAAAAAAGGATTCTGTAATTATAGATTGTTTTAAAGCCATTCGCAAAGATATAAAACACAAAAATACAGGTTGGGATATGTCGGTAAAGAGCATTGTATATCGCCTTTGCTGTTATTTACTGCAAAATTATCAAACTGATATTCTTGCTGAAAACGAAACTGATAATATACAAAGTAAGGCCGCTAGGGTAGCTGAAATATTGAACTTTATTACAACAAACTTTCAAAATAGTGTTACTACTGCGTTTTTGGCGGAGCAGTTTCATATGAGTGAGTCGTATTTTTGTTCATTTTTCAAAAGTAAAACAAATTTATCGCCTATGGAATATATTAATCAATACCGTATTAAAATGTCGCAAAGTCTTTTAAAATCTACCGACAACAGTATTACCGATATTGCCCTAACAGTTGGCTTTAGCGATCCTAATTATTTTTCAAGAACGTTTAAAAAGATAACAGGTTTTTCCCCCAGAGAGTTTAGAAAAAGGCAGTAAAAGGGATATACACGCTACTGCTCTTTTGATGTGATTTTTTGAATTTTTGCAAAAAAATAACACCTGCTTAATTAAAAGCAAGTGTCATTCACTTAAAACATTAACTTTTATACCCTTTGTTTTGGCTCAAATCTGATTTCATATCCCAAAACATCTAAAATACTGCATAATGTTTTTAGGGTAGGACTATTTTCTTTATTCTCAATTCTTGATATAAATTGTTGTTTGTTTCCGCTTTTTTGTGCTAATTCTTTTTGGGTAAGATTTGATTCTTTTCTTATCTTTACAAGCTCGGCAAGTAGTTTATATTCATTTCTGCTTTCTTGCCATAATGCATCAAATTCTGCATCATTTTTTCTTTTTTCAATAATTTGCTCATTTACATTTATTTGTTTGAATGGCATAATAAATTCCTCCTTATATAAAAGACTTATTTAATAGTTTGCCAAGTTCTTTGGCTCTTGATATAAAAATATTTTTGTCTGTTGTTTCGGTTTTGTTTTTTTGTTTTCTACAGGCGTGTAGCAAATAAACATCTTCATTTTCAATAGTAATATAAAAAATTCGATTATGTTTATAGAAATATACTTCCCATACTTTACCTTGCCATGGCTTGATATTCAATTCGTCAATTCTATCCTCTTCAAATGCCTGCAAAACTGAATATCCGTCAACTTGTTCTTCTTTAGATAATTTATCAATATATTTTTTGATTAAATCCTTACCGCTTGAATTTTCATATGTGTGTACTTTCATATTATGCTCCATTACACAAAATCTATACAACTTTTTTGTTGTATTTACATTATACAACTTTTTTGTTGTATTGTCAAGATTTATTATATTTTTAAAAACCCTTTTTGCTATAAGACTTGAATTATTAAAAAATAAGTGGTATAATATATTTACCACAATTTATTACATTAATTAAATATGCCAAATTATACCTATTCTTATTATGTATAACAATGAGTACAAGGTGTACGCTATGTAAAAAGCGTATGCTCTTCTCTTTATCCTTGTACTCTTGTGCATATGGTAATAAGTTGTGGTGACTTTTCGAGAGAGCCTCTGCGTTTTTTGGTGCGTGGCTCTATTCGGGGTCACGCACTTTTTTATTACAGGGGTATGATATGGAAGAAAAAAAGACCTGCTGTTTTTTCGGGCATCGGGAAATAGCAGAAGCAGACGGATTGAGAGAAAGGCTATATAAAATTATAGAAGATTTGATTATATATAAATATGTAGATACGTTTCTTTTCGGGAGTAAGAGCGACTTTGACAAGCTGTGCCTTGCCGTTGTTACAAAACTAAAATATAAATACACATATATACGGCGTGTATATGTTCGTGCAGAATTTCAGTATATTGATGACGACTACAAGGCATTCCTTTTGCAAAGCTATGACGATACATACTATCCAGAGCGGATTTCAGGTTCAGGGCGTGCGGCTTATGTGGAACGCAACCAAATTATGATTGACTGTTCCGACATCTGCGTTGTGTATTATAAAAAAGACTACGCACCGCCGAGAAGAAAAAAAAGCCGTCGGGATTTAACAGATTATCAGCCAAAAAGCGGAACAAAAATAGCATATGAATACGCACAGAAAAAGAAAAAGGATATAATAATAATCAATAACTAAACGCATAAAACGGACTATGGAAATTCCATAGTCCGTTAAAATGTTAGGTGCTTTTTTCAACATATAATCCTGCATAAAATGGTGTCAAAAAGGTGTCAAATGGTGTAGTCAACACCTTAAAAACCTTGATTTTATGCGGTTTATTTATCCAGCGGCTTCATTGTTGGGATTTCAATTCGAAGAATTACATATTTCTTCGTAAATCCTCAAAAGCCTTACACTGTGTGGGTTTCTGCTGTTTCGATTTTACACAGGTCTTCACAATTCTTCATAACTCTTGTTTTAAATGGCTTAAGTTTTGGCTTAAATTGGCTTAACCTGTATCACATTGCAAGTACGAAACAATCCTGCAAGTGCCCGATTTCTTTTGCTTTAAGGTCCATGGTTGCATCGGTATAGATATCTAACGTGGTTTCTATGTCCTTGTGTCCTAACACATCCTGAATGATCTTAATGTTTACGCCTTGCTCACACATTCTCGTAGCGAATGTATGCCTGAGCGAATGGCAGCTAAACGGTGGGAGTAAAACCGGATTTTTCTCTCCCTTAAGAAGCACCTCATCATTACAATCTCTGATGATTCTGCGTATTGCTTTGTTAAGAGTTCCCTGATGCTGAACATCGCCAAACCGATTTATGAATATAAAGTCGGTGTAGCACTCGACAGATGCTTTGCAAGATAATCCATTCTCTTCCTGATACTTTTTCTCAAGAAGGAAGGATTCTTTCACAAAATCCATCATAGGAATTTGTCTTACGCCTGCTTTGGTCTTAGGTGTATTGATTGCAAACTTGCAACCTAATCCTTCACCTTTGCTGTAATAAACCAGAGTGTGGTTGATATCGATATAACCCTTTTCCAGGTTGATGTCACACCACCTGAGTCCTACAGTTTCGCCGACTCTCATTCCGGTACCGAGCATCACTGCAAACACAGGATACCAATGATTGTATTTAGGCGTTCTCTTTAGAAAGTCCATAAACAAATTCTGTTCTGCTACTGTGAGAGCTTTTCTTTTCTCGACTTCAAAGTTGTGGGATTGTTTTAGCTCTTTCAGCATTTTTTCAGTAGGATTGGTTCTAATGTAATTGTCATCCACTGCCATATCAAATACTTGATGTAAAATATTATGTATGGTATCGATGGTGGCAATTTTCATCACTCTGTCATCTGCCAGAAGATTATAAAATCTTTTGACATCCGATTTCTTAACACACACTACCTTTTGCAAACCGAACTTTGGTCTTATAAAAGTGTTATACATATACTTGTAATTTTGAAGCGTATTATCTTTGATGCCACGCTTTAAATCACACCATAAATCAAACAACTGATTGACCGTTGTGTTTCTGCACTCGGTCCTGATGCCGTCATGGATGTCGTAAGCCAGCTCGGCTTCTTTTATACGCAACTCGTCAAGAGTAGGGGCGTAGAAGACATGCCTTTCGCCGTCATCCGATGTCCAACGGTACGAATAAGTTCCGTTCGGTCTTTGGGATTCTCCCTTTTTCAGAACAGTTCTGTTGCTGTCCTTT
>JAZRPB010000015.1:0-63296 GCA_045649025.1 Clostridia bacterium
GGTTCTTATATCCACTTTACTACGGGGGCGTATGAAATTATATTATATCCACTTTACTACGGGCATACAGATAGGGAAACAAGCTTGTTTCCCTATGATACTCTCTTTGCAACTACAACCATTCTTTCGTTACTTGTTCCGTAAGAACAGGTTGAAAGCGTTATTAAGCTGTCGCCATACAGGGCATCCTCGCCTGTGTCATATAGTGAAAGCTCTTTTACTTTTGATACATATTCGTTAAAATCATCGGGTGTGGCAGCATCTGTAAATTCGTGATACTTAAATTCCTTTGCACTGCCCACCTTTGTGTTAAATACTGAAATTACCGTATATGTTCTGTGCTCATAAACAGAATCTAAAACGATGGTTTTATGTTCTTTAAAAAATTCTTCTTTTTTGTATTTTAGAAGTGTTGCAAAAACACTTCCATTTCGCATATTGTGACCATACACAATTAAATTCGTGCTTGGAGTTAGCATATCACACTGATAGTCTAAAATGGGTAGCCCGCCCGATTGCTTTGCTTTGTCAAAATTATGATTAAGATAATACGAGTTATTATTCTGTTGCATAACAGGATAGCTTAAATCTGTATCGGGAATGTTTATCCAACCAACCATATCGGTGTTTTTGTTGTGTAGCTCTGTGTAGCATTTTAAACGTCCGTCGGGGTCTTTGGTGTAGTTAAATGCATTTTTCTTTTGCGTGTTGTTATCTTTAGCTGATGTATTTAGTACAATACTTTCCAAATTATCGAAATGCTCTAATGCCTTGTGTGAATTATACATATACACACCTAAATACACAATACATACAAGAAATACAAGAGTTGATACAGAAATTAAAAGCTTTCGTGCTCTATATGATATCGGAATAATAATCAGTCCTCTTTTCTTTTAGAGAATGTGCCGTATAATATGCCTGAAAGTGCAATCAAAGCAAGAACAGTGATAGCAACTATTGGTGTTGAATCACCTGTTTTTGGATTTGCTTTAGCAGGCTTTGGTGTAGCCGTTGACGATGCTGAAGCAGGTGTACCAAACTGAATTTTTGCATTGGAATCACCCGTTACAACAACTGTGTCGCCAACCTCTAATGCAACTGTCTTTCCCTTTGCCTCCTCGGGGTTAAGTGTGAATGTGATGTTTTTAGAACCGTCCTTTGACTTTATATTACAAGAGCCGTTTCCGAAAAGAACATACACACCCTTTTCGAGCATATTAGCCTCTTTATCGGTTTTGTCGCCAACAGTAATTGTTAATACCTTTTGAGTGGGTTCGGGGGATGGTGCCACCTCGTTATCTGTAACAGAGTTCATAGCACCGTCAATATCAGCATTTACTTCTAATGACCATTTAATGTCCGACACGCTGTTTTCCAAATCGCTATACTTTATTTTGTCGTTTGATGACATTCTAATGTTGAATATCTGTGTATCATTTTCAAACTCATTATTAAGAGTTCCCAATATTAAAGTTCTGTTATTCATACTGGCTGCTCTTGCTTGGGTTTCTTCAAAAAGAATTGTTCCGTCGCTTGATGATATACGAAAATCTATATAGTCAATGGCACTGTAGCCACTATCCTTTGCAACATCTTCGGGAATTTCTAGTTTTAACAGTGCAATAACAGGCTTTTCGCTTTCACTTTCAATGGTGATTTGTTCAATAACGTCTTTTGAGTCTGTTAAATTTCTTGATTCGTTCATTAAGCTTGTTATATCCTCGCTGAATTTATCTTCAGAATATGTAGCTGTAATGTTTTCATCGGTAGACTTTGTTGATACATTTATGCCTGCTGCAAACACGTTTATACTTGCACAAGCCACAAGTGCAACTGCTAAAATTCCTGAAACCAGTTTCTTCATAATAATATCGCTCCTGTTCCTTTGAAATATCATACTTATAACTTAAAATTATATCATATTTATCATTCTTTGTCAAATGGAAATATATAAGATTCACATATTATTTACATATTTTTCGATTTCTCTATGCAGGCTTTGACTGCACTCATAATTGAAGCACGGAAACCTGTGCTTTCAAGTGCTTCAACGGCACTTATGGTTGTGCCACCTGGTGAGCATACCATATCCTTTAATTTAGCGGGATGTATGCCTGTTTCGAGCACCATTTTAGCACTGCCAAGTACCGCCTGTGCACAGAATGTGTATGCAATGTCACGTGGCATACCGTCCTTTACTGCGGCATCTGCCATAGCCTCAATAAACATAAACACGTATGCAGGTGACGAGCCGCTTATGCCCGTAACGGTATCCATAAGCTTTTCGGGTATACACTGTGCCCTTCCTATGCTGTTGAATACACCTAAAACGGCGTCTTTTTCGATATCGGTCACATTAGCGTTTAAAGAAATACCCGACATTGCCTCACCAACAAATGCAGGAGTGTTTGGCATAACTCGTATAAGCTTAATTGGTTTTTCAAATGCTTCTTCGATTTTTTTGATGCACTGTCCTGCCACAATTGAAACTATAATTGTATTTTCGTCTGTACAGTCTTTGATTTCATCTATAACATCATATAAAACATTCGGTTTTATTGCAAGAAATAACAAATCTGCATTTGAGGCAACCTCCTTGTTATCGGTGGTGGTTGTTACTCTGTATTTTTCTTGTGTTTTATATAAGCCGTCTGTGTTTATGTCGCTTATAATTATGTCTTGTGGAGCTGCAATATTATTTTGTATAATCCCGTTTAAGATGGCATTTGCCATATTGCCGTTACCAATAAATCCTATTTTCATTCTTATACTCCTTTCGCAGTATTTAATTTATTCAGTATGATTTGTGCGTGTTCGTCGGGCGATAAGTCGTTTGAAATTGTTATTTTATAATCACAATCATCATAAAATGGCTTTCTTGCATTAAACAACGCCCGTATTTCATCAACCGACTTGTTCTGCATAAGAGGGCGTGTGCTTGCAGCATTGCAAAGCCTGTCTTTAATCACCTCAAAATCACAGGAAAGATTAACAACCACACCATTTTTTCTTAAGCTTGCAATGTTTTCTTTGTTTAAAACCACGCCGCCGCCTGTTGAAATAACAGTATTTTCGAGGTTGGAAACCTCTTTTATAATATCTGATTCTGTTTTTCTAAAATAACTCTCTCCGTGATTTGCAAATATTTCATTAACAGACATACCCTCTCGTTCCTCTATAAGCTTATCGGTGTCAATCAGCTTGTAGCCTGTCCTTTGTGAAAGACATAATGCTATTTTAGATTTGCCTGTTGCCATAAAACCTGTAAGAACAATGTTCATCGGTTAAACACCTCTTTTTTTATCATATCTGCTATATTTTTTGGTAAAGTGGTATCGGTAAAAAGCTCGTACGCAAAAATGCCTTGATATATCAACATCCCCAAACCGTTTGCAATCTTTGCACCTCTTTTTTCACACTCACGCAAAAACAGTGTTTTTGCGGGGTTATATATCATATCAACAACAGATGTTTTTTCGTTAATAAAATCAAGATTTTTTATGCACTCAATTGAGTCGGTAGGAAGTATATCCTCTTTTGGACTCATACCTGCAGATGTTGTGTTTATAACCACATCGTAAGATGTGATATCCATATTAGTGCTTATTTTATAGCCTGTTTTATTAAAAATATCCTCCGCAAGCATATTTACTTTACTTTGTGTGCGATTAACAACGGTTATAGATTTTGGGTTTTCACGTATCAATCTTATAAGAGTTGGTGTAACCACACCGCCTGCACCGATTACAAGTACGTTTTTATTGCAAATTTCAATACCCTCATTTACTAATGAGGCATAAAAGCCCTCGGAATCGGTTGTGTATCCATATAGCTTGCCGTTGCGGTTAACAACGGTATTTACCGAATTAAACAGCCTGGCATCGTCGGAAATTACATCAAGATATTGCATTATTTGAGCCTTATAAGGAGCAGTTACGTTAATGCCCTTTATTCCCAAAGCACGCATACTGTCTGCAACGTATTTTAAATCGGAGGCTTCAACGTTAAATGCAGTGTACACATAATCGGCATTCATTTGCTCTATTATGTAGTTGTGAAGCTTTGGTGAAAAGCTATGCTCTATCGGGTTGCCAATAACACCAAGAAGCTTTGTTTTTGCAGTTATACAGTTCATATGAAACCCCCTCCTATATTTATGTTTATAATATATAATATATTTTTTCTTTTGTCAATAATTCTTAATGATTTGTATTTAAAAAGTAACAAAAATGGGCTGTTGCCTTTAGCACGGGACATCCATTTTCTTCATTTCATCATAAAGACGCTTCAGGCATCGTTTTTCAATTCTTGAAACATAGCTTCTGCTTATGCCCAACTCACGTGCAATCTCCTTTTGTGTTTTCCTTTTGGAGTTGCCAAGTCCATATCGTGATGTCATAATGCGTATTTCGTTGTCGCTTAATACATTTTTCATTGCCTTGTAGAGTTGTTTTGTTTCAATTTTTAAGCCTATCACGTTGCTTATATCAACATCATCTGTTGTTAGGATGTCAGATAATGTCATATTATTGCCTTCTTTGTCGGTACCGATGCTTTCCTCTATTGAAATTTCATTTGCAAGACGCTTTGTACTCCTCAAATGCATCAAAATTTCGTTTTCAATGCAACGTGATATATACGACGAAAGACGTATGCTTTTTTTGGAATTAAATGTATTTATCCCTTTAATAAGACCAATTGTGCCTATTGATATTAAGTCCTCAAGATTTTTTTCATCACTGTATTTTTTTGCAATATGTGCCACAAGACGCAGATTGTGTTCTATAAGAATATGCTTTGCGTCCTCATCGCCATTCTCAAGACATGCTATGTACTTCTTCTCCTCTTCCAAAGAAAGAGGCTTTGGAAACGAACTGTTGCCTGAAACGTACCCTGTAAGCAATATAAAGGCTTCAAGAATACTTGATAATAAATCAAACATTATAACACCGTCCTTTTATGTATCACTATAATATGCAACAAAGGGCACTTGTGTTACAAAATATACATAAAAGGTACAAGTGTGGCTTATCTTATGGTTTTAACTTTTTTAACACCTTCTTTGTTGATGATAAATGTAATATCACCATTAAGGTCTGTACGGTACACCTTTGTGTTGCTTAAATTATCGAGCACTTTTTGACGCGGGAAGCCGTATGGATTATCAAGGCCTGTGCTTATGACGGCATATTCGGGATTAACCGCCTTTACAAATTCCTTGCTTGTGGAATACTCCGAACCGTGATGCGGTACCTTTAAAATGTCGGCTTTTATATTCTTATTTTCATTAATTAGTCCAAACTCTGCAACTGATGTTATATCACCTGTAAAAAGACAGCTTGTTTTGCCGTAATTTAATTTATACACCACTGTTGTGTTGTTTTCATCTTCGCTAAACAATGCCAATTCTGTTGGAACAATTGCATTTATAACTATACCGTTTTCAAGCTTTATGGTGGTATCCTCGCTTATATAATAAATTTCGGTATTGTGTGTTCTTGCACTGCTTTCAATGGCTTTTCTGTAATCGTTTTCGGGAAGGGAATGGGGAAGGTACACCTTGTCCACATCTAAATTTTCAATTGCAGCAATAATACCTTCTGCGTGGTCCTTATGAAAATGCGATACGAATGCTGCATCTATATGTGTCTTTGCTTTTCTTTGCAGATACGGAACAAAAATCTCTTCTCCAACATTATAATCCTCCTGATATTCGGCACTGCCTCCGCCGTCTATCAGTATATTTGTACGATACGGAATACTTATTAATGCTGCATCTCCCTGACCAACGTTAATAAAGGTCATTTGCATTGAATATGAGCTTATAATTTCTAAAACAATTAATATGCAGGAAAGTATACAACCCAAAGAAATTGGTATTTTATAACGGCGGTTGTTTAAATATAAATAAAATGCGTATATAAAAAGATACACTGCTATTATAAAGCTTATGCTCGGCATTGGAAGCATTACGTTTGAAAACGGTGTTTCATTAATGTAGTACGGCAGTTTTGTATATATATTTAAAGCTGTATTAACAAGTGAATACAGTATTGGTGCAAAGCCTGTAAGCTTTAGCATAATAAGCATAAGCGGCGAACACACCAGAATAATTATAGTAAGCGGAATAAATAAAATAACGGTTAACGGCTGATATGGTGAAAGTGAGTTAAAATAATATGCACCCAAAGGCATAAGACCAACAAGTAAAATTAAGCTTATGCTAATACTCCGTCTTAACGCTTTAGGGTGAATGAATTTTAAACTGTCGTAGCCAAATTCACCAAACGAAAATATAAGTATGCTTGCTGCACAGCTAACAATAAAACCACCGTTGTATATTAAAAGCGGGTTTGCAACAAGTATTGCACCTATTACAATATACAAAATATCAAGACGGTATATAAAACCGAATTTGTATCTAAACATATAGGTTATTGCAACGTACATTGCACTTTTTACAAATATGGGGTTTGAACTGTTAAAGGCTGCGTAGAGCATAAGTAAAAATGCGATTAATGCTATTCGGTATTTCTTGTGAACATACGATTTAAAAAGTGAAATAAGAAATGTTATAAGCATTATATGCACAAATGCAGGGTATAAACATCTTTTAATACCAGTATTGGTAATTATTTCGTCAAATTCTTCGGAAAACAAGCCTTTGTGCCCTGTAAGAATTGCACACAGAGTTGCTGCACCATCACCGCTAAACTGTTCGTTTATTAAATTTATAGTACTACTTCTTATTTTGTTTATGTATGAACGAAAATTGTTTGCAGTCAGCTTTATATCGCTCTTTAACGGTGCTTCACAAAACATAGTATACTGAATGTCATATGCCTTGTAATAAAGATTGCTGTTAAAGCTTGTTTGAGTTAAATTCTCGTTTATTCTTTTTAGTGTCCCTGTTGCAGAAATTACATCGCCGTATTCTAATTTTAAAGGCGAAGAAAGTATAATTGTTTCATTTACGGTTTTTGATTTTTCGTTTTGGGTTATTAAAAGAACATCTATGTGATAACGGTAATTATTCGCAGTTTTATTGGGTATTTCACAAACTGTTCCCGATATTGTAACGTCACTTTTGGCATAAGAGTTAAAAACACTTTCACGGTTTAGTGCATTATGATTTATGACTGCACCAAGTATAAAAAATATAATTGCACAAAAGAGAGGGACACTAAATCTCTTCTTGTAAATTGAAACACAAATAAGGGCAATACATATTCCGATTAATGTAATAAATATAAAATCAAAACCAAATTCGCCGTATAATAAAATTCCAAAAATCAAACCAATAAATGAAAATGGTATTATCATTCGTGTAATATTCCTTTCTTTAAAAGATACTTTCTAAAACGGAGTATATCATTTATTTGAAATAAAATCAATATAATAATAAAAATATTTATTAAAAATAGTGGTGATGAAGAGTTGATTAAGCCTTTTAAATATGTTCATATACATTTTCTAACTGTTTTGCTGTTTTTTATATGCTTTTGTGTGGGCAAGGGAAGGGTTTTTCTATTTACATATTCCATTATGCTTTTACACGAGCTTTCACACACAATTGCGGCACTGTGCATAGGCTTAAAGGTTGATAATATTTCATTGTATCCCTTTGGGGTGAATTTAAAGTTAAAAAACAAATTTGTACATAGCTTTAGCGATGAGTTGATTTTATATATTTGCGGACCTCTTTTTAATATTGTGTTTGCGTTTGTTATGCTCATGCTGTATACACATTTTAGAATTTATGAGTTTAAGTATTTGTATTATATGAATGTTATGTTATTTGCTATGAATATGCTGCCTGTTATGCCGCTCGACGGCGGTGTACTGCTAAAGAAAATTATTGCATATTACTGCAATACGGCAAGGGCCGATAAAATAATGCGTGGGGTATCTGCAATTTTGTGTTTTCTTATGTGTTGTACGTGCGGATATTGCGTGTACGTTGCTAAATTTAATTTTTCGATGGTGATTATGTGCGTGTTTCTTGTAGGCTCAATATTCTGTGCGAGCGAAAAGTATGATGTTGACTTTGTTAAAGAGCTTGTTTTCTCGTATAAGGATAAAAATATGAGAAGAATAAGGCACACAATAGCAGATAAGAGAGAAGAAATGCAAAACATTGTTAAAAAATTTTCAAAAAACAGCTATAATGTGGTTTATTTAACCGATGATACGGGGAAAATTTGTAATGTATTAACAGAAAAGGAGATAATTAATAAAATGCTTGAATAGTATTTTAACTTTTTTAACAAATTAAGTAAAAAATATCTTGTAATTTTTAAAAAACTGTGATATAATTAACACATACAGAATTTTATTTCATAAAATTCTTAAGAGCTTACGCTCTTTTGTGCTCTTTCGAGCACTGTGTCAATTGACGGCGTCGCAAAAATTCCATTGCAAGCAAGTATTTTTGCTCCTGTTAAAATGATTTTGTGGCATCTAAATTGTGCACCAATTCTATAATATTTTTAAGATTATACTATATAAAAGTTTTTTGTATGAGTATACTCTCAAACATTATAAATTTATGCAAAAAGAAAGGTTAATAATATGGCAAATATCAAGTTTGATTATTCTGGCGCACTTTCATTTGTGGGTGAACACGAGATAGAATATCTTGGCGATGCGGTTAAGGCAGCACACAACGCACTTCATTCAAAAACAGGTGCTGGAAATGATTTTTTGGGTTGGCTTGAACTACCTGCAAACTACGATAAGGCTGAATTTGAAAGAATAAAAGCAGCAGCAAAGAAAATCAGAGAAGATTCTGATATACTTGTTGTTATAGGTATAGGTGGCTCGTATCTTGGTGCAAGAGCAGCAATTGAAATGCTTTCACATTCATTTGTCAATACTCTTGATAAAGAACGCAGAAAATCACCTGTTATATTCTACGCAGGTAACAGTATTTCGTCAACATATCTTGCAGAGCTTTTAGAGGCTTGCGAGGGTAAGGATATATCAGTAAATGTAATATCAAAATCAGGCACAACAACAGAGCCTGCAATAGCATTCAGAATATTTAAGGAGCTATTAGAGAAAAAGTATGGTAAAGACGGTGCAAAGGGCAGAATATATGCCACAACCGATAAAGCAAGAGGAGCACTAAAATCCCTTGCAGATTCGGAAGGCTACGAAACCTTTGTTATTCCTGATGACGTTGGCGGCAGATTTTCAGTTCTTACTGCAGTGGGACTTCTTCCTATTGCAGCAGCAGGCATAGATATAGATGCAATTATGCAGGGTGCACTCTCTGCACAAAATGAATACGATAACGATGATTTAAAAACAAACGAGTGTTATCAGTATGCAGCTGTAAGAAATGCACTTTTAAGAAAAGGCAAGAATGTTGAAATGATGGTTAATTTTGAACCGTCACTTCACTACTTTGCAGAATGGTGGAAGCAGCTCTACGGCGAGAGTGAGGGTAAAGATAACAAGGGTATTTTCCCTGCAGCAGCAGATTTCTCAACAGATTTGCACTCAATGGGACAATATATACAGCAAGGTCAGCGAATTTTATTTGAAACTGCAATTTTAGTTAAAGAGCCAAGAAAGAATGTTGTTATAGAAAGCGTGCAGGATGATCTTGACGGTCTTAACTTCCTTGCAGGAAAAACAGTTGACTTTGTTAATGAAATGGCATCGAAGGGTGTTGCACTTGCACATATCGACGGCGGCGTGCCAAACCTTAAGCTGACTGTTTCAAAGCTTGATGCATATAACTTTGGTGAGATGGTTTATTTCTTTGAAAAGGCGTGTGCAATTTCAGGATATATGTTGGGAGTAAATCCGTTTGACCAACCAGGAGTGGAAAGCTATAAAAAGAATATGTTTGCACTTCTTAATAAGCCAGGTTATGAGGATGCAAGAGCAGAATTAGAAAAAAGATTAAAATAAAAAAAACTTCCAAGGAGGATAAATATTATGGTTAAATTATTAATTGGTAAAAAGGGTTCAGGTAAAACAAAGACACTTATTGCCGAAACAAACAACGCAAGCGTTAATGCAAGTGGTAATGTTGTATTCATCAGTGATGATACAAGAAGAAGTATGCACGATATTAAGTCGAAGGTAAGAATGGCAGACACAAAGGATTTTGCAATTTCTTCATATGATGAGTTCTTTGGATTTATATGTGGTATTATAAGCCGTGACTACGATATAACAAACGTATTTATAGACGGTATTTTCAAGATTGTTGGTTCAGATAATCTTGATGGTTTTGAGAAGTTCCTGTCAAAGCTTGAATCAGTAGGCAAGGAGCTTAATGTTGCTTTTGAAATTTCAGTTAGTATAGATGCAGATGCTGCACCTGACTACATAAAGAAATTAGCGTAAAATTATGACATTTTCGTATATTCCGTCTCGGTTTCCGAGGCGGAATATACGTGTTTTTGCTTATTTATATATTTTTTGGAGTAATACATTGTTTAAGAGCAATGTGTATAAGTTTTGCCATATGCCTTATCTTGCCCACAGATACGAGCAGGCAGAATTATTGATTTTATTTTTGTGGGCAGAAAGGCTATGAAACATATATGCAATATCAAAGTACAAGGGATAACACAATAAAGGTAAGTGCCGCAATGGCAATAAAAACGGGTTTAAGTGCAGAGGGCGGTTTGTTTGTTCCTGAATGCTTCCCAAGCGTGAGCTTGTCGGAAGTTGAAGCACTCTCATCAAAGAGTTACCAGGAAAGAGCTTATTTTGTATTGAGTAAGTTTTTAACAGACTTTAGTGAAGAAGAGCTTTTAAACTGTATAAATAATGCCTACACCAAGGAAAAATTCGGCACAAATGCAATAGCTCCCGTATATAAGCTTAACGATAATGAATATGTTTTGGAATTGTGGCATGGTCCAACCTGTGCGTTTAAGGATATGGCTTTGCAAATTCTTCCGCATTTACTAACAACATCAATGAAAAAAACAAACGAGAATGATGAAGTAGTAATTCTTGTTGCAACATCAGGTGATACAGGTAAGGCTGCACTTGAAGGCTTTAAAGATGTTAAGGGAACAAGAATTATAGTATTCTATCCCAACAACGGTGTAAGTGAAATACAAAAACTTCAAATGGTTACTCAAGAGGGCGATAATGTTGCAGTTGCGGCTGTTAACGGCAACTTCGACGATGCTCAAAATGGTGTTAAGAAGATATTTACCGATAATGAATATAAGGCATTGCTTGCACAAAATCAATTCAAGCTGTCATCTGCAAACTCAATCAACTGGGGCAGACTTGTTCCGCAGATTGTGTATTACTTCTCTGCATATGCAGATATGCTCAAAAATAACGAAATAAAAATAGGCGACAGCATAAATGTTGTTGTACCAACAGGTAACTTCGGTAATATACTTGCAGCATACTATGCAAAGAAAATGGGACTTCCTATTGCTAAATTCATATGTGCATCAAACAAAAACAATGTACTCACAGATTTTATAAACACAGGCGTTTATAACAAAGACAGAAGCTTCCATACAACAATATCGCCATCTATGGATATTTTAATATCTTCAAATCTTGAAAGATTTTTATATGACCTTACAGGAAATGATGATAAGGTTGTAAGCGATTGGATGAAGGCTTTAAATACTGAAGGCAGCTATGAAATAACACCAGAGGTTAAAGAGAAACTTCAATCATTGTTCTGGGCAGATTGTTGCGATGATAACGAAACAATGGAAACAATCAAAAAATGCAGCGATAAGTTCGATTATGTTATAGACACACACACAGCAGTTGCAAAGTGTGTATACGATAAATATGTTGCAAAAACAGGCGACACAACAAAAACAGTTATTGCATCAACCGCAAGTCCGTTTAAGTTTAATCAAAGTGTATTAATAGCACTTAAAGACTATGAATTTGTTGTTAATAAAGATGAATTTACACTTCTTGATGAGCTTTCACACTCAAGTAATATGGAAATTCCAAAATCTCTTGCAGAGTTAAAGAATAAATCAGTTGCATTTGACCTTGTATGTGATAAGGATGAAATGCCAAGAGTAGTAAGTGATTTTCTTATGGTTGATTGATAATTAGTTATTGAAATGACAGTATGTATATAAAAACAGCTATTGACACATTAAGCGATTTAAAGGCAGTGCGTGAGAGCGTTGAAAATGACAGAGCGGTTTTAAGAGCAATGCACTTTATAAACGATAACCTCATCGCACAAGAGGAAGCAGGAATGCTCGGTGTGGGTGTGTGTCACATACTGTCTGTAAAACCTGTTGGCGGCTACGAGGTAAAAATCTGACTTAAGGAGTGTTTATATGGCAAATAACACAGAAGAGCTTATAGATGTTATTCTCGACAGCTATAACAAATATGATTTAACTGTTAGAATTGATACGGATAACATACTAAATAAGGATATTATAATAGAGGTTGTTGAGGAAATAAGAAAAATACTTTTCCCTGGTTTTTTTGACCAAAATCGCTTACGTGGCGAATACTTAAAATTTCACGTGGGTGAAAGATTAGAGTTTATTCAATATAATCTTAAAAGACAGATTGCAAAGGCACTTTGTAACTCAAAGCGCTGCGAGCAAGAGGAAAAGAGCGTGGTAGAAGAAAAATCACAAAAAGCCTCGTATGAGTTTTTGTCAAGGCTTCCTAAAATACGTGAATATTTGTACACAGATGTGCTTGCTGCGTATGATGGTGACCCTGCCGCATATAGTATAGAGGAAATTATATTTTCATACCCTGGCTTGTATGCAATAACAATATACAGAATTGCACATGAGCTGTGGGAAATGGATATACCAATGATACCAAGAATAATGACCGAGTATGCTCACAGTATAACGGGAATAGATATAAACCCAGGTGCAACAATCGGCAAATATTTCTTTATTGACCATGGTACAGGTATAGTTATTGGTGAAACCACAATAATAGGAAATAATGTTAAAATATATCAGGGTGTTACACTTGGAGCCCTCTCAACAAGAAAGGGACAGCAGCTAAAGGGTGTGAAGCGTCATCCAACTATTTGTGATAACGTTACAATTTATTCAGAAACAACCATACTTGGCGGCGATACCGTAATAGGTGAGGGTGCAACAATCGGCGGTAATGCGTTTATTGTTAAATCGGTTGCAGCTGGAACAAAGGTAAGTGTGGAAAACCCAAAAATGCAGTTTGTAAAAAGTGAAAAAATATAAGACCATACAATTATTGAAAGGAAAAGAGTTTTAATGGACAGTAATTTAAAAATGGCTGATTTGCTTCTTGGCAATATTGATAAAACACCGCAGGACTATGAAAAATTATATCCAGCACGTAATATAGAAAAAAACGCTAAAGTAACAAGATTTGCCCCAAGTCCCACAGGCTTTTTGCATATGGGAAGTCTTTTTGCGGCTTTTGTTGCAATGGAAACGGCAAAGAGTACAGGCGGTGTATTTTATTTAAGAATAGAGGATACCGATAAAAAGCGAGAAGTTGAAAACGGTGTAAGTTGTATTGTAAACGGCTTAAAGGAGTATGGTATAGAAAGCGACGAGGGTATGCTTAATGAAACAGAAAGCTATGGCTCATACGGACCATACATACAGAGCGAAAGAACACCAATATATCAGTCGTATGTAAAAAGTCTTATAGAAAAGGGACTTGCTTATCCGTGCTTTATGAGTGAGGATGAGATTAGTGCCATAAGAGAAGAACAAGCTCAAAAGAAGGAGCTTCCTGGTATATATGGCGAATACGCAAAGTATCGCAGCATCACAGTTGATGAAGCAAAAGAAAAAATAGAAAACGGCGAGGAATATGTTATAAGACTTCACTCACCAGGTAAAATAGGCGACAGAGTAAAATTTGTTGATGGAATTAAGGGCGAGATTGAAATGGACGCCAATATATTGGATGTTGTGCTTTTAAAGAAGGATGGTACACCAACATACCATTTTGCACACGTTATTGATGACCATTTAATGCGTACAACAGATGTTACAAGAGGAGATGAGTGGATTTCATCGGCACCAATACATTTACAGCTTTTTGAAATTTTAGGATTTGAAGCTCCAAGATATGCTCATATTTCTCCAATTATGAAGGAGGATGAAGAAACGGGCGGTAAAAGAAAGCTGTCAAAAAGAAAAGACCCCGAGGCAGCGGTTGAGTTTTATCAAAGCTCGGGTTATCCTTATGAGGTTGTGTTGGAATATCTTTTAACAATTGCAAACTCCAACTACGAGGAATGGAGAATGGAAAACCCTGATGCTGACAGAAATGAATTTGAATTTTCACTTGCAAAAATGAGTAAAGCGGGTGCACTTTTTGACCTTGCAAAGCTCAACGATATTTCAAAGAACTTCATCTCAAAAATGAGTGCAGAAGAGGTTTATGACCGCACGTGTGAATGGGCAGAACAAAATGATGAGAAGCTATATAGTCTGTTTAGCGAAGATGAAGAATATGCAAAGACTATTTTTGCAATAGAAAGAGGTAATGAAAAGCCGCGTAAGGACATAGGCAAATGGGAGGATGTAAGAAACTACGTATCATATTTTTATGATGATTTATGGGATAGAACACTTGATTTTGGCGACAATCTTTCAAATGAAGATATGATAGAAATTCTTGAAAAATACTCCGAAATTTACGATGAAGATGAAAAGAACGAGGATTGGTTCCCGAAGGTGAGAGAACTTGCAATATCACTTGGATATGCAAAAGCACCAAAGGAATATAAGAAAAATCCAGAGGAATATAAAGGACACGTGGGTGATGTTGCATCAGTTATAAGAGTTGCCGCAACAGGCAGAAGAAACACCCCCGATTTGTATGAAATACTGCAAACACTTGGTGCAGACGAGGTTATGAAGCGTTTTAGCAATGCGATAGAAAGATTAAGGTAATTGAAAGGACACATATTACACATGGAAGAGAATTACAGCAGAAATTTTATAGAAGAGGCCATTGATAAAGACCTTGAATTAGGACATTGTAAATCTATACAAACAAGATTTCCACCCGAGCCTAACGGATATTTGCATATTGGTCACGCAAAGGCTATATGCATCGACTTTGGTATGGCTCAAAAATATAACGGGGTATGTAATCTTCGTCTTGACGATACAAATCCCACAAAGGAAGACACAGAATATGTAGACGCAATTATGGAGGATATTAAGTGGCTTGGCTTTGAATGGGATAAGGTTTTGTATGCCTCCGATTATTTTGATGATATTTATGAAGCAGCAATAAAGCTTATAAAAAAGGGCAGTGCATTCGTGTGTGACCTTAGTGCCGATGAAATAAGAGAATACAGAGGAACACTAACAACACCAGGTAAAAACAGCCCATATCGCAACAGAAGTGTTGAAGAAAACCTTGATTTGTTTGAAAGAATGACCAAGGGTGAATTTGAAGACGGCACAAAGGTTTTAAGAGCAAAAATAGATATGTCGTCACCAAACCTTAATATGCGTGACCCTGTTATCTACAGAATTATGCGTGCACATCACCACAGAACAGGTGATAAGTGGATTGTATATCCAATGTATGATTTTGCACACCCGATTTCAGATACTGTTGAGGGAGTTACACACTCACTTTGCTCGCTTGAGTTTGAAGACCATAGACCTCTTTATGATTGGGTGTTAAAAGAGGTTGGCTATGAAAACCCATCAAGACAGATTGAGTTTGCAAGAATGAACCTAAACTATACACTAACAAGTAAGAGAAAGTGCTTAAAGCTTGTTAAGGATAATATAGTTTCAGGCTGGAACGACCCAAGAATGTCTACCCTTTGCGGAATGAGAAGACGTGGTTATACTCCTGCAGCAATCAGAGATTTCTGTGAAAGAATTGGTGTTTCAAAGGCAAACAGCGTTATAGATTTTGCCATGCTCGAAGCGTGCATAAGAGAGGATTTGAATAAAAAAGCACCAAGAACAATGGCAGTATTAAGACCAATAAAGCTTGTTATAGATAACTATCCAGAGGATAAGGTTGAAGAAATAGAGGTAGAAATTAACCCCGAGGACCCATCAATGGGCACAAGAAAAGTAGAATTTTCAAAGGTATTGTATATTGAAGAGGACGACTTTATGGAGGAGGCTCCAAAGAAGTATTTTCGACTAAAGCTTGGCGGCGAGGTAAGGTTAAAGAGTGCTTACTTTGTAACTGCAAATAGCTGCATAAAAGACGAAAACGGCAAGGTTGTTGAAGTACACTGTACCTATGACCCCGAGTCAAAGGGTGGTGAATCACCCGACGGACGTAAGGTTAAGGGTACAATTCATTGGGTAAGTGCATCCCACGCAGTAGATGCACAGGTAAGATTATACGATAGATTGTTTACGGTAGAAAATCCATCCGATGAAACAAACGGTGAGTTTGTAGAAAATCTTAACCCTGAATCTATGGTTGTGTTAAAGAATGCAAAGCTTGAAAGCAATATGAAGGACGTTAAGGCAGGAGATTCGTTCCAATTTATGAGAATGGGCTATTTCTGTGTTGATACCGATTCGAGCGAGGATAATATTATATTTAACAGAACGGTGGCACTAAAAGACAGCTTCACGAAAAAGAACTAATCAGTTTGGGGAAAATTGCCCAACTCACTACTTTTCGTTTGGGGCGGTACTATTTGTACAGCACCCAAGCTTCAAAGCAGCAATTTGAACAATTTTGTATCAAACTTGTTTGGGGAAAAATTGCCAAACCTAATACAACAACAAGAAAAGAGGAACAAAAACGATGGAATATACAAATTATCTTTCAGACAGAGTTAAGCCTATGAAGGCGAGTGCTATTCGTGAAATGTTTAAAAGAATGGCTAACCCTGAAATAATATCACTTGCAGGCGGTAACCCTGCCTCCGAGCTTTTCCCAAGTGAAGAGCTTTCAAAGATTGCAGGTAAAATATTAATGACAAATCCCACAGGTGCACTTCAATACGGAACAACCGATGGTGTTAAGGCAATGAAGGAATGTGCAATTTCAAGAGCAAAAAAGGCAAACAGCTTTAATGATGGCGACGCTGTTATTGTAACCACAGGTGCTCAACAGGGTATCGACCTTGCAGCAAAATGTCTGCTCAATAGAGGCGACAAGGTTGTTGTTGAAAATCCAAGCTTTATTGGTACTCTTAACAGCCTTCGTTCCTACGAGGCAAATCTTATTGGTGTTAAGGTTGAAAGCGATGGTATGGACGTAAACGAGCTTGAGGAAGTGCTAAAAAATAATGATGTAAAGCTTATCTATACAATCCCAACATTCCAAAATCCGTCGGGTACAACAATGTCGCTTGAAAAGAGAAAAAAGGTTTTAGAGCTTGCAGCAAAATATGATGCTTTAATTATTGAGGACAACCCCTACGGAGATTTAAGATTTTCGGGTGGGGATGTTCCAACAATAAAATCTATGGACACAGAGGGCAGAGTTATTTATGTTGGCTCATTCTCGAAGATTTTATCACCTGGCTTAAGATTAGGCTATGTTGTTGCTCCGGAAGAAATCTGCGACAGAATAGAGGTTGTTAAGCAGGTAAACGACGTTCACACACCTGTTTTAACACAGCTTATGTGCGTTGAATTTATGAAGAAATATGATATAGATAAATATATAGAAAAAAATAGAGCACTTTATGGTAAAAAGTGTAAGGTAATGCTTGATGCTATGGAAAAGTATTTCCCTAAGGGTAAGGTTAAGTGGACAGTGCCCGAGGGCGGTTTGTTCTTGTGGTGCGAATGTCCCACAATAGATGATATTAATCCGATAGTTGATAAATGTCTTGAAAAGATGGTTGCAATTGTTCCCGGAACAAATTTTGCAACAGACATAACCTTGCCGTCAAATATGTTTAGATTAAACTACTCATCTGCAACACCTGAAAAGATTGAAGAGGGTGTAAGACGTTTGGGTGAGGTATTAAGCGAATGCTTATAATAATTCCAAAGGATATATTGTGAAAGGATAACTCAATAAATGGAAGAAAAAAAGGTAATATTCTCGGGTGTTCAGCCATCGGGAATAATCACATTAGGAAACTATTTGGGTGCTGTAAGAAACTGGGTTGATTTACAAAAGGATTATAATTGCATTTACGCAATGATGGACCTTCACTCAATAACAGTAAGACAAACACCTGCAGAGTTAAGAAAAAGAACATTAGAGCTTCTTGCGTTCTATATTGCCTGCGGTATAGACCCGAATGAAAATACTCTTTTTGTGCAATCTCACAACAGTGCACACGCAGAGCTTGGTTGGGTGTTAAATTGCTATACATATATGGGTGAGCTGCAGAGAATGACACAATTTAAGGATAAGAGTGCAAAACACGCAGATAATATAAATGCAGGCCTGTTTACATATCCTGTTCTTATGGCTGCAGATATTTTACTGTACCAGACAGACCTTGTTCCTGTTGGTAAAGACCAGATGCAGCATATTGAAATTTGCAGAGATATAGCACAAAGATTTAATGGATTATATGGTGATGTATTTAAAATTCCCGAGGGCTTTTTGCCAAAGGCGGGAGCAAAGGTTATGAGCTTGCAGGAGCCAACAAAGAAGATGTCTAAATCAGACGAAAATCCAAAATCATATATATCAATGCTCGATGACTTTACTGTGATTGCTAAAAAGATAAAGAGTGCTGTAACAGACAGCGAGGGAATTGTTGAATACCGTGAAGGCGACAATACAAAGGCAGGTATAAATAATCTTATAACAATTATGGCTGCGGTAACGGGTAAAACGGTTGAGGAAATTGCCGCCCAATATTCAAATTCAGGCTATGGAGTATTTAAAAACGATGTAGCAGAGGCAGTTGTTGAAACAATACGTCCAATACGCACAGAGTATGATAAAATTGTAAACGATAAGCAATACCTTTCACAAATTTGTGAAGAGGGTGCACAAAAGGCAAGAGCAATCTCAAGAAAAACAATGCGAAAGGTATATAAAAAGATTGGTTTTGTTCAATAATTAGTTTTTTAAATACCTGTAAAATACTTTATTGAGAGGGGTAAATTAAAGTAATGAGTGTACAACAAATTTTATTTATGCTTTTTGCGTTTATAGTTGCATTTGTGTTTACATTTGCAACCACTCCTTTGGTAAGGCGGTTTGCATTTAAAATTGGTGCAATAGACATTCCAAAGGATAAAAGACGTATGCACAAAAAGCCAATCCCAAGAATTGGCGGTCTTGCTATAATATTCGGCTTTGCAGTAGCAGTGCTATGCTTTGCATCTCTTAACAAGGCATTGGTGGGAACGCTTTGCGGAGCATTCATAATTGCGGTTATGGGCGTTCTTGATGATTGTAAAAATCTTGACGCAAAGATTAAGTTTTTAGTTCAGATAGTTGCTGCATTGGTAGTGATTTATGTTGGAGATATACGAATAGAGGTATTTACCAACCCTGCATTCTGGAGTTCAAATCCGTACCTTGTTTTGCCGCAATGGGCATCGGTTGCAATAACTGTTATCTGGATTGTGTTTATAACCAACGCAGTTAATTTTATAGACGGACTTGACGGTCTTGCAGCAGGCGTAAGTGCCATAATGTCGGTTTCGCTTGTGTTTATAGCCGCAAGAGTGGGCGAATATCCCATTGCTATTGTGGGAACAGCATTGATGGGTGCGTGCTTTGGCTTTTTACCGTTTAATTTTAACCCTGCAAAGATATTTATGGGCGATACAGGCTCAACATTTTTAGGCTTTATGCTGGCATCGCTTTCAATACAGGGCGTATTTAAGAGTTATGCGGTTATTTCGTTTGCAGTGCCGCTATTGATACTTGGTTTACCGCTGTTCGATGCAAGCTTTGCAATGATAAGACGTGTTGCAACAGGACAAAGTCCAATGAAGGCAGACAGAGGACATTTGCATCATAGACTTATAGATATGGGCTTTTCCCAAAAGCAGACGGTGTTTATTCTTTATGCTATAAGCGGTGTTTTGGGAATAAGTGCAGTGCTTTTGGCAGAAAGCGGCTTCTTAAGAGCAATGCTGTTGTTAATATGTGTGCTTGTTTTGCTGTTAATTGGCTCGCTTTTGGGTTCAAACAGCTATGTGCACCATATAAACAACAACACAGAAAAGGCAACAGAAGGTGAGGAGGAAAACGGTAATGAGTAAAATAAAGGTTATGACTGTATTTGGTACAAGACCGGAGGCCATAAAAATGGCACCTCTTGCTATTGAATTAAAGAAATATGATGAGATAGAGTCGATAGTGTGTGTAACTGCACAACACAGAGAAATGCTCGATCAGGTGCTTGAATTGTTTGAATTAACTCCTGATTACGATTTGGATATTATGAAAACAAGACAGACCCTTATTGGTATAACAACAAGAATATTAGAGGGTCTTGATGAAGTAATAAAAAAAGAACAGCCTGATATTGTGCTTGTTCATGGTGATACGTCAACAAGCTTTGTTGCAGGACTTGCCGCATTCTATAATCAGGTAAGAGTGGGACACGTTGAGGCGGGTTTAAGAACGTATGATAAATATTCGCCGTTCCCCGAGGAAATGAACAGACAGCTTACAGGCAGAATTGCCGATTTGCATTTCTCGCCAACACAACAAAACAGACTAAATCTTATAAAAGAAAATATAGACGATAACACAATATATATCACAGGTAATACTGTTATAGACGCTTTAAAAACAACAGTTAAGAATAACTATAAATTTAAGGATGAGGCTTTAAATTCAATTGATTTTGAAAACAAGCGTGTTATAATTGTAACTGCTCACAGACGTGAAAATCTTGGCAAGCCGCTTGAAAATATATGTAATGCACTAAAGAGAGTGGTTGAAAGCTATGATGATGTTGAAATAGTATATCCTGTTCATCTTAATCCTGCAGTGCGTGAAACTGCATTTGGAATACTTGGTGATGTTAAGGGTGCACATCTTATAGATCCGCTTGATGTTGAGGATCTGCACAATGCAATGGCAAAGAGCTTTATGGTTATGACAGATTCGGGTGGTATTCAGGAGGAGGCTCCTGCACTTGCAAAGCCTGTTTTAGTTTTAAGACGTGAAACAGAACGTCCTGAAGCAGTAGCGGCTGGCACAGTTAAAATTGCAGGCGTTGATGAAGATGTTATTTTTAACCTTGCAAAAGAACTTTTAGATAGCAAGGAAGCATATAATAAAATGGCTCAATCGGCTAATCCATATGGTGACGGTGATGCATCAAGAAGAATTGTTGAGGCTATTTTATACTATTTTGAAAAGAGATCACAAAAGCCTGATACTTTTGGTGTTTAATATGAGTGAGGGGAATGTGATAAACATTCCCTTTTTTTAAATCTGGAGTTTATAAAGGATTGAGGTATAATAATGAAAACACTTATAGTAATAGATATGCAAAATGATTTTATAGACGGTGCTCTTGGAACAAAAGAGGCGGTTGGAATAGTAAATAACGTTAAAAACAAAATTAACGAATATAATAAAAATGGTGATGAAATAATCTATACAAGAGATACACACACAGAAAACTATCTTCAAACTTCGGAGGGCAAAAAACTACCTGTTGAGCATTGCATAAAGGATACATATGGTTGGCAAATTGCTGATGGACTGTATGTTGACGGTGCAAAAATAATAGACAAGCCATCGTTTGGATACACATTCTGGAATGAAATGTCATTTGAAGAAATTGAGCTTGTTGGTTTGTGTACCGATATTTGCGTAGTTTCAAACGCACTTATTTTAAAGGCTTATTTTCCCGAAATAAATATTAGTGTAGACAGCTGCTGCTGTGCGGGTGTGAGTGTTGAAAGCCATAACGCCGCATTAAAAACAATGCAGATGTGTCATATAGATGTTAAATGAGGTGTAATATATAATCTGGATGTAATTGCAAAATATTAACACAAGTGTGTACATTTCATTTACAGATACATTATGTGTTTTGTATATTTTGTTATAAACTCAAGAAATTAATAATAAAATATTATTAATTATTTTTTGTTAAAATTATTGACAATAAATCCTAATTGTGCTAAACTTAATTTAGAAAGTTAGTTTAGGCTAATTAATTTTATATATGTATAACTTGTAAGGGAATGAGGATGTTTATGACTTTAAAGGATGCAGTTGAAGGTAAAGAATACATAATAGAAGCTATATCTGTTGATGATGAGGAATTAATATCATTTCTGTTTTCTCTTGGTTGTTACAGTGGTGAAAGAATTACTGTTGTATCTCATATAAAGGGCGGATGTGTTGTATCAATTAAAGATGGAAGATATGATATAGACAGTGAATTAGCACAGTTTATTACTGTGGTGGAATAAAAATGTACTTATACACATTGTATATTTATTTTTTGAAAAAGAGTTAGCCTAGGCTAACTACGATTTGCAAATTATAACATTTAATGATAAATATATTAGGGGGAATGTATTATGAGAATTGCTTTAGCAGGCAATCCGAATTCAGGTAAGACAACAATGTATAATGCACTTACCGGTCAGAATGAAAAGGTTGGAAACTGGGCGGGTGTTACAGTTGACCGGAAAGAACATTCTGTTAGAAAAATGTATTTTACAGGCTCACAAGAGCTTGTTGTGGTAGATTTGCCAGGTGCATACTCAATGTCGCCATTCACGAGTGAGGAGAGTATAACAAGTGATTATGTTAAAAAGGAAAATCCCGATGTTATAGTAAATATAATCGACGCAACAAATTTAAGCAGAGGTTTGTTTTTCACAACGCAGCTTCTTGAATTGGGCATACCAATGGTGGTTGCCTTAAATAAAAGCGATATTAATAAGAAAAAGAAAACACAAATTAACAGTAATATGTTATCAAAAATGCTTGGATGTCCTGTTGTTAATACTGTATCTACTTCATCAGAGGGTTTAAAGTCTGTAATACAAACTGCAGCAGCTCAAATAGGAAAGGAACAAAAAGCTCCATACATACAGGGCAATGTTGATTTAACAGACAAAACTGCAGTTATTGAGGCAGACAGAAAGCGATTTGCGTTTGTGAACAGTATTGTTAAAGAGGTAGAAAAACGTAAGGTTTTAACAAAGGACAAGACTGCAGGAGATAGAATAGACAAGATATTAACAAACAGATGGCTTGGTATTGCGGTTTTTGCAGTTATAATGTGGCTTGTGTTTGAAATATCACAGGTATGGGTTGGACCATATGTTGCAGATGCATTGGTTGCATGGCTTGAGATGTTTCAGGTATGGGTTAGGGGCTTATTAGAAAATGCCTCACCAATATTATCGGCCCTTCTTGTTGATGGTGTTATAGGCGGAGTAATAGCAGTTATTGGCTTTTTACCGCTTGTTATGGTAATGTACTTTCTTATTGCAATTCTTGAGGATTGCGGATATATGTCACGTGTGGCAGTTGTTTTAGACCCAATATTTAAAAAGGTTGGTTTATCGGGTAAATCAGTTATTCCGTTTGTTATCACAATAGGTTGTGCAGTGCCAGGTGTTATGGCAAGCAGAACAATAAGAAATGAACGTGAGAGAAGAGCCGCTGCTATGCTTGCACCGTTTATGCCGTGCGGTGCCAAAATTCCCGTTATAGCACTTTTGGCGGGTGCATTCTTTGATGGTGCAGGCTGGGTTAGTGCACTTATGTATTTTATGGGTATTGCAATAATATTTGTTGGTGCACTGCTTATAAATAAAATAACAGGCAACAGTGCAAAAAAATCATTCTTTATAATAGAATTACCGCAATACAAGGCACCATCACTATGGGGAGCGTTTAAGTCGATGTGCAGCCGCGGTTGGTCATATATTGTAAAGGCGGCAACAATTATTCTTTTATGTAACACAGCGGTTCAGATTATGCAGACATTTGATTGGACGTTTGCAGTAGCACAAACAGCAGATTCGTCAATTCTTGCAACAATTGCACGTCCGTTTGCATATATACTGGTTCCGGTTGTTGGTGTGTTGAGCTGGCAATTGGCTGCTGCTGCTGTAACAGGCTTTATTGCTAAAGAAAACGTTGTTGGTACGTTGGCAGTATGTTTTGTTGGTTTGGAAAATCTTATTGATACAGAGGAGCTTGCTCTTATGGAGGGTGCAGGCGGTGAGGTTGCAGGAGTAATAGCAATAACCAAAATCGCAGCATTGGCGTATTTAATGTTTAATTTATTCACCCCTCCTTGTTTTGCGGCAATTGGTGCTATGAATGCTGAAATGAAGAGTGCTAAATGGCTATGGGGTGGTATAGGACTTCAATTTGGTGTAGGCTATTGTGTTTCATACCTTACATATACAATAGGCACACTCATAAGTGCACCCAACACTCTTAATATTGGTGCAGCATTTGGCGGATTACTTGTATTAATTGTGTGTGTGGCTGTTGTAATTGGTATGATAAATAACACAAACAAGCAGTTAAAGATACAAAGCAATATAAAGGTATAAGCTATGGAAAATGTAATTATAATTTTAATTTTGTTATGTATTGTGGGAGGTGTTGTGTTTTATCTCCACAGAGCAAAAAAGAGGGGACGATTATGTATTGGTTGCCCGTATTCAAAGCAATGCGGCGGAAAATGCAGCTGTGGTGACGAAAAAGATAATATAAAAAGCAGCAGAAGTTGATTTACTCAACTCCTGCTGCTTTTTTTGCTAATTTATCGGCCAAATCGTTATATTTATCTCCGCTATGTCCTTTTACCTTATGAAAGCATACATTCACATCATCTTTAATACTGTCATAAAAAGCTTTGTATCTTGCTGTGCCAGGTTTGGTTGTTTTCCACACACCTGTGCACCAGTTCTCTATGCCCTGATAATCGTAGTAGAGGTGTAGTGTTTTAATATTGTATTTTATACAATACCGCATTGCAAGAATTGCACCGCAAATCTCGCCTGCAACATTACGCATTTTTGATAACTCGGCATCATCATATGATTGATTAAATGTGGTTTCCTCGTTATTATATAAAATAACAACACCGCATCCAAAAGCTTGCGTGGATATGTTATAGCTTCCGTCAACGTACGCAACGGCAACGTCGGGCGGATATGTTGTTTTTATAGGGGAGAACATTGCATTATCAAGATACTCCTGTGCACTCACAAGTGATGTAAAGCTTTTATATTCAGCACCGCTGTATCCCTCAACTGACCTCTTACACTCTTCCCAGCTTTTAAATATTCCTACCTTGTGTCCCTGACGCACTGCATAATATTTCATTGTTGTGTGTCCTCTTTCTTATTTTGTGCTTCAAGCCATATAACCAATACCGATACATCCGATGGTGAAACACCGCTTATTCTTGATGCCTGTCCCAATGATTTAGGTTGAATTTTATTAAGCTTTTGCCTTGCCTCAAGACGTAGACCGTGAATATTGGAATAGTCTTGATTTGGAGGTAAAAGACGTTGCTCCATTTTCTTAAATTGCTCAACCTGTGCAAGCTGTCTTGCAATGTAGCCGTCATATTTTAGCTTAATTTCAACCTGTTCGCATACTGATTGCGGCAATTCGGGACGCAATTCATCTGCCTCCTTAAGCAGCTCGTAATTAAGCTCGGGACGTTTTATCATATCTGAAAGTCTTATACCTGTTTTAACAGGAGTTGATGAATACTTTTCCAGAATAGGATTAGCAACTCTTGGCGGTACTGTTATTGAACAAACTCTTTTTATCTCTTCGTCAATCATTGCCATTTTCTGCAAAAAGCGATTGTATCGTTCCTCGCTTATAAGACCTACTCTGTAACCAAAGGGGAGTAAACGCTCATCTGCGTTATCTTGCCTTAATAAAAGACGGTATTCGGAACGTGACGTCATCATTCTGTATGGCTCATTTGTGCCCTTTGTTATTAAATCATCTATAAGTGTGCCCACATATCCGTCGCTTCTGTCAAGAATTAAAGGGTCTTTGCCTTGCAACTTTAATGCAGCATTAACTCCTGCAATAAGTCCCTGTGCGGCAGCTTCCTCGTAGCCAGATGTGCCGTTGAACTGTCCTGCTCCATACAGATTGGGAATGTTTTTAAATTCAAGTGTTGCATATAACTGCGTGGGGTCGCAGCAATCATATTCAATTGCATATGCACTTCTCATAATCTGGCAATTTTCCAAACCCTTTATACTGCGATACATTTTAAGCTGAACGTCCTCGGGTAAGCTTGTTGAAAAGCCTTGAGCATACATTTCCTTTGTATTAAGTCCCATTGGCTCAATAAAAAGCTGATGACGGGGTTTGTCGTGAAAGCGTACAACCTTATCTTCAATGGACGGGCAGTATCTTGGACCAATACCCTCAACAAGACCGCCATACATTGCACTTCGGTGCAGATTTTCGTGTATAATTTTATGGGTTTCCTCGTTGGTATAAACAAGATAGCACGGCACCTGATTTTCCTTTGCAGTTTCAGTTTCAAAAGAAAACGGAACAATTGTTTCATCGCCGTATTCAATCTCCATTTTAGAATAGTCAAGTGTATCTGCGTGTATTCTTGCAGGAGTTCCTGTTTTAAAGCGTAAAAGCTCAACACCGATTTCTTTTAATGAGGCTGATAATTCATTTGCGGGGAACATTCCGTCGGGACCGCTTTCCTTTGAGTATGAGCCTATAAGAATTTTACCTTTAAGATATGTGCCCGTTGCAACAATAACAGCCTTTGCCTTATACATTGCACCCGTTGCAACCGATACGCTTGTTATTTTACCATCTTCAATATTAATTTTAGTAACCTCTTGCTGAATAACATCAAGGTTTTGCTGCTCCTCAACTACTTTCTTCATATATATGTGATATGATGAACGGTCAATTTGTGCTCTTAAGGAATGTACTGCAGGGCCTTTTCCGCGGTTTAGCATTTTAGATTGAATAAAGCACTCGTCTGCTGCCTTACCCATTTCTCCGCCAAGAGCATCTATTTCACGCACAAGGTGTCCCTTTGCAGTTCCGCCTATCGAAGGATTACAGGGTAAATTTCCTATTGCATCGAGGCTTATAGAAAACATTGCAGTTTTAACACCTAATCTTGCCGAGGCAAGTGCTGCCTCGCAGCCTGCGTGTCCGCCGCCTATAACAACAACATCATAATCTCCTAAATACATCTGCTGTCTCCTTTTAATTATTGTATGGTTACTTCCTCTTTTTTTGCTTCTTCCTCTTTTGCTTTTTTTACAATGGGCGTTATACGGTTTGTGGCAGAAAATTCTGCAATAAAGCGTGTAAATATCGGTGCAAGTGCAATATATACCACAAGAGCAATAAAAGTATCTAAGAACACAAATAAAATATATGTAACGGCAAAGGTTATTAATGTAAATATTATATTCTTTGGTAAGGAGCATATTGTAAGAATAAATGCGTTCCTAAAAATATGGCGTAATTTTAATTGAAAGGTAACCATAAGCTGATATATATAATAGTGCATCCACGCATAAATCACAAATGAAATTGATAAAGCAATACCTGTAATATATGCTAAAATGTTCTGGGTTTGTGTATATATTGAATTATAAAATGTTATTGCAGTAAGTGAAAGAAAGATAATAACAATATCAAGTATAACAAGCAGCATACTTTGCTTGAAATTTGATTTAAGTGCATCCTTGCCGTCTGCAATCACCCACGCAGGAACTCTGTTTGTGAAGCAACGTGATATGTAAGCATATGATGCCGAAACAGGACCGCTGCCGAAAACAGAAAATATCACCAGCGATAAAATCAACTTAATCATAACATATATTACCGAAATTGAAGCTTCATCAAATTGTGAAAATGTACTTTTCAACCATTCGTAATTTATTGGTATAATTATAAAAATGATTGCAATATATGGGAGGCTTAACAGCACATATAGTATGTTTAATCCTAAAATTTTTGAAAACTTGTCCTTTAAAATTTCCCAATATCTGAAAAAGCTTCTTTTTTCAGGCTCATCCGCACTAATGCCCTTGCCTGGTTTTAAGTATTTTGGTGTAAATAATCCCATAATGAACTCCATTCTGTGTTATATATAGTAACACTATGTATAATTAATTTTTACAAATATGCATACGTAAAATATTTTATCATATTTTTGATGTATTTTCAAGTATTGAAATGTTAATTATTTAAAAATTTTTTCCTCGCAGAAGCAAAATAATAAATTGACAAACATAGAAAAATAATATATAATAATAGCAATAAGTTAAGAGAACCATTAAGGAGGAAAAAATAATGGGAAAAACATATAAATTTCTTGCATTTGACTTTGGTGCATCATCAGGCAGAGCTATGCTTGCAAAGTTTGACGGCGAAAAGATAACATTGGAGGAAAAACACCGTTTTTCAAATGACCCTGTTGATATAAACGGCGACTTGCATTGGGACGTGTTAAGATTATTCTTTGAAATAAAGCAGGGCATATTAAAATGTGCAAATTCAGGTGACAGAGATATAGATTGTATCGGTATTGATACATGGGGTGTTGACTACGGATTATTAGATGAAAATGATAAGCTTTTAGGCAACCCATACCACTATCGTGATACAAGAACAGAGGGAATGTATGAAGAGGCATTTAAGATAGTTCCAAAAGAGGAAATCTTTGAAAAGAGCGGCGGTATTGCATTTAACTGGTTTAATACTCTATTCCAACTTTTATCTTCAAAGCTTTCAAATGATTCTCGCTTAAAGAGTGCAAAAACTATGCTTTTAATGCCTGATTTATTTAATTTCTTCTTAACAGGCAAGAAAAAGACGGAGTATACTATTGCTTCAACAACACAGATGTTTAACAGTGTTAAGCACGAGTGGGCATACGATTTGTTGGAAAAAATGGATATACCCACAGATATACTTACAGATGTTGTATATCCTGGTGAAATTATTGGAACAATTAAGCCTGAATTGGCAGAGGAATTGGGTATAGATGAAATTCCCGTAATCGCAGTTGCATCACACGACACAGGCAGTGCAGTTGCATCAGTGCCCGTTGTTGATAGTAAGGACTTTATTTATATTTCATCGGGAACATGGTCGCTAATGGGCGTTGAGTTAGATAAACCAAATGTATCAAAAGAGGCTTTGGAATATAACTTCACAAATGAGGGCGGAGTAAATAAGAGCATTCGTTTTTTAAAGAACATAATGGGCTTATGGCTGATACAGGAATCAAGACGTCAGTGGGACAGAGAGGGTGAGCTTTTGAGCTTTGATGAGCTTGAAAGACAGGCAAATGAGGCAGAACCGTTTGCAAGTCTTATCGACCCCGATTATCACACATTCCAAACACCTGGTAATATGCCCAGAAGAATACGTGAATATTGCGAAAAAACAGGACAAAAAGTACCGCAAACAAAGGGTGAGGTTGTTCGTTGTATTGCTCAATCTCTTGCATTTAAGTATCGTCAGACAGTTGAGGGTATGGAGGATGTAACAGGCAATAAGTATAATGTTATTAACATTGTTGGCGGCGGTATTAAAGATAAGATGATTTGTCAGTTTACTGCAAATGCAACAAAGAGAACAGTAAGTACAGGTCCTGTTGAGGCAACAAGTATTGGTAATGTTGTTGTTCAGGCTATAGCAATGGGTGCAATAAAAGACATCAGCGAAGGAAGAAGAGTTGTTAAAAACTCATTCGATATAAAGGTTTATGAGCCACAGGATAGCAACGAGTGGGATAAGGCATACGAAGAATGGAAAAAGATAATAACAAAGATTAACTGATAAATTAAACAGGTAATTATTGTTGTATTTAATTTGAAATATAAATATAATATTAATCATTCATATATTAAATTTAAATCTCATAGTATATACTATGAGATTTTTATTTTATAATTATGGAGGAAAATGATATGAATATAACCTACGAGGATTTACAGCAAAATCAAGTTATTTGCAATGCAAAGGTTCAAAAACTTGTTGAGGGTGATGTAATAGTGCCCGATATTAAGCCTGATATTTTAAAACTTTTGCAAACAGACGCAATTTCAGTTGTTAAGGACAAACATATATCAGACGGTTGCTTTGATATAGAAGGCAAAATTGACCTTACAATGCTATACATTCCCGATGCTGAAAATGAGCAGATAAAAAGCATCAGCACGTCATTTGATTTTAATGAAAGTATTTTAAATAAACAACTATGCGAAACGGATAGCGTTGTGGCAGATACATACATTGAAAGAATAGATGTAAGCCTTGTAAACAGCAGAAAGCTAAAAATAAAGGCAGTTATTTGTATTCAATATGAGGTTATTAAAAATGTGCCGTTATCCCTTGCGGTTGATGTAGAGGATTGCGAAAATGCACAAATAAAAAGAGAAACTATATCTGTTCAAAATTGCCTTAATATTTTAGAGAGTAAATTTAACATACATGAGAAAATAGAGGTATCATCGGGTCAAGAGAGTATAGAAGAGCTGTTAAAATACGATATAAAATTAAGTGATTTCGAGCACAGGGCTATGAATGAAAAAATTGTTGTAAAGGGTGTATTGTGTGTATGTGCCCTCTATGTTGGTAAATCGGGAAAAATAGAGTTTTGTGAGGGGGAAATTCCGTTTACTGAAATCTTTGAAATGGAAAATTTAAGTGAGGATAGCTGTTGTGATTTAGAGCTGATACGAGGCGATTTTTCAGTAAATGTAGAAGAAGATGACGATGGTGATATGCGTATAATTGATATTGATGGCGATGTTGGTGTATGCGTAAAAGCCGCAGATGATATAGAAGTGGATGTAATAGATGATTGCTATGAGCCGTATAAGCTCACAAATATAGAAAGAAAAACAGTAACAATTGAAGAAATCGTTGCAAGACCGCAATCGCAAAATACCATAAGAGACATTATAGAAATAAACTCGTCTATGCCGCCAATAACAGGGGTTTATGATATAATCACAAGACCATGTGCCGTTAATGCAACAATTTCAGGTGACAGAGTGGCGTGTGAGGGTAAAATTGAGGCTTTTGTGTTGTATATTTCAGACAGCGAGGAAAATCCAATTTACAGTATAAAAAAGGAAATTCCCTTTAGTTATATGTTAGACGGTGTATCGGACCATGAAAGTTTAACACCAAAGGTTAAGGCACAGATTAAGCACACGGGATATAGTCTTAATGCGGCAGGAGAAATAGAAATAAGAATAGTTATTGCACTTAATGTAAATATTGTAAATCAACGCACATCGCAAATTATATGCGGTATAAATGATGCAGAAAACAAAGAAAATGTATCTAACGGTATTATAATATATTTTGTACAAAGTGGGGATACTCTTTGGGACGTGGCAAAAAAATATTGCGTTCCGTCGCAGGATATAATTAATTTTAATAATATGAGCGATGATAAATTAAAGGAAGGAGCAAGAATTTTAATACCCGGAAAATAATGTAAAATAAAATGGTTGACAATCTTTTAAATATGTTGTATAATATACCTCGTATGTATTTTGAAGATATAATCATAATAATGTAGGAGGAACACGGAAATGAACGTTAAGGAATATGTCTTGACCGCAGAAGGAAAAGAAAAGCTTGAAGCGGAGCTTGAACAATTAAAAAATGTTACAAGAAAAGAAGTATCCGAACAAATAAAAGAGGCACGTTCTTATGGTGACCTTTCGGAAAATGCTGAATATGACGCAGCAAAGGATAAGCAAGCAGAAGTGGAAGCACGTATAAGCCAAATTGAAGAAATGCTTAAATACGCAAAGATTATAGAAGCTACAGATATTAAGACAGATATTGTTACACCAGGAGCTAAAATTGTGCTTGAAATGTTTGGTGAACAAACAACATACACTCTTGTTGGAACATCAGAAGCAGACCCGAATAAGAATATGATTTCTTACGAATCACCGGTTGGAGCTGCAGTATTAAACCATTCGGCAGGTGAAACTGTTTATGCAAATGCACCGGCAGGAAGCATAGAAGTTAAAATAATCAAAATAGGTAACTAATCGCTAATACAAGAGGACGGATTTTTTCGTCCTTTTGTTATCTTTTAGGAAATTACTGCTTTTAAGTCGCAATTTTCTAAATTACAAAAAAGTCTACCTATGGAAGTGAGCTGCATAAACGACAGTCACAATAGTGACATTTTTATCTTTTTAAATTAACTAGAAAGGCTTTATCCCTATGAAGAACATAATAGAAAAATTAAGCAATATGCGTGGTGTGTCGGGCTTTGAGTATAGAATAACAGAGAAAATCGCAAATATGTTTAAGCCCTATTGTGATGAAGTAAAAATTGACGCTTTAGGCAGTGTTATTGCACACAAAAAGAGCAACATAGAAAATGCACCAAAGGTAATGATAGAAGCACATTGCGATGAAATTGGTTTGATTGTTAATAATATAACAGATGATGGCTATATAACCTTTTCAAATGTAGGCGGTATTGATAACAGAATTTTACCGTCGCTTGAGGTTGTTGTGCACGGCAAAGAGGATATACAGGGTGTTATAGGTATAAAGCCTGATTTTTTATTGGAAAAGGACAAGACTGTAAAAATAAAGGATATGGCTGTTGATACAGGACTTGACGTAGAAAGTGTAAAAAAGCTTGTAAGTATTGGTGATTGTATCACAATTGCTCAATCGGTAGGCGAATTAGGTAAAAAGCAATGGAGCGGAAAATCGCTTGATGACAGAGCAGGTGTTGCAGCACTTATTGATGTTTTAAAGAATATAAAGAACGACAGAATATGTGCTGATGTGTATGCAGTTGCAACAGTACAGGAGGAGGTTGGCTGCCGCGGTGCAAAAACCTCGGCGTTTTCAATTAATCCCGACTTGGCAGTTGCAATAGATGTCACACACGCAAAAACACCCGACAACAGCGATTGTGAGTTTGAAACGGGCAGCGGTGTTGTTATATCAACAGGACCAAACATTCACCCCCAATTATACAAAAGACTTGTATCAATCTGTGAAGATAATAAAATAAAATACGATATTGAGGTGGAAGCAGGCGATACAGGCACAGATGCATGGGAAATACAAACTGCAAGAGATGGTATTCCAACCGCACTTTTATCGATACCGCTAAAGTATATGCATACCTCGGTTGAAACAATATCAGTTGCAGATGTTAAGGCAATATCAAAGCTTTTGCAAACACTTATAAAGGGTATAGAGGAGGATGTAAAATGGTTGAGCTTATAAAAAATATAAGTGAAATTAACGCCATAAGCGGTAATGAAGCCTCTATACGTAAATATATAATAGAGCATTGTAGTAATGCCGAGGTTGATACTATGGGCAATATCAGTGTATTTAAAAAGGGCAAAAGCTCACAAAAAAAGCTGATGATTGCAACGCATATTGATGAATGTGGATTAATAGTTACCAACATTACCGAAAAGGGCTTTATAAAGTTTGAGTGTGTTGGCGATGTTGAGCTTCGCTCGCTTATTTCAAAGAAGGTTGTTGTTGCAGATAATGTAAAGGGCATAATTGGTATGAAGGCAATTCACCTTCAGAAAAAAGAAGAGCGTGAAACTGTTAAAAAAGCGAAGGAGCTTTTCATAGACATTGGTGCAAAGAATAAAAAGGACGCACAAAAATATGTAAAAAAAGGCGATTATATATCGTTTGCAACAGAGTTTTCAAATATAGGGAAAAGAGTAAAGGGTAAGGCTTTGGGCAGAATTGGTGCAGCAATAATGCTCAAATTACTTGATGTTGAGCCGCAGTATGACACATATTTTGTATTTACCGTTCAAAAAGAGGTTGAAATGCGGGGTGCATCAATTTGTGCTTCAAAAATTAATCCCGATTTTGCAATAGTAATAGACAGTATAGAAAGTGCCGATATGTTTGGCTGCAACGATATGCAAATTCAGGCAAAACTCGGCAACGGTACAGTTATACAATACAGCGATAAAAAGTCGATACAAAACAGAGAATTAACACAGTGTATTGTTAAAATAGCGGAAGAAAACAAAATTCCAATCCAAAAAAGAGCTGCTATAAAGAGCATTGGTAACAGTGGTGAAATTATAACATCGTATGGCGGTATTAAAACGGCAACAGTTGCAGTGCCTGTAAGATACACACACACGCCAATACAAATAGCAGACTTAAGTGATGCCCAAAGCACATACAGGCTAATAATGTTGCTTTTACAAAATCTGTAAATGAGAAAGGAATGAGCCACAATGGAATTATTAAAAACTTTAACACAAGCCTTTGGAACATCGGGAAATGAAAATAATATTTGTGAGATTTTAAAGGCAAATGCAAAAAACTATTGCGATGAAATAAGTGTAGATGCACTTGGAAACCTTATTGCACACAAAAAAGGCAGCGGTAAAAAAGTTATGATAAGTGCACATATGGATGAAATTGGAATTATTGTAACATTTATAGATAAAAATGGATTTATACGCTTTTCAAATATAGGCGGCTTATACACAAAGCAGCTTGTGGGACGCAGGGTAAGATTTGAAAATGGCACAATTGGTGTTATAGGCAGTGAGGAAGAGGATTTTGAAAAAAAGGCGGAGCTTTCAAAACTGTTTATAGATATAGGTGAAAAAAGTGAGGACAACACAAAAAAATATGTTAACATAGGCGATATGGCTTCATTTGAGGGAGATTATTACGAAAATTCAAATATTGTTATATCAAAGGCATTAGATAACAGAGTGGGTTGTTATATACTTTTAGAAGCTATGAGGGACACAAAAACAGATAATGACCTGTACTTTGTATTCTCGTCACAGGAGGAGGTTGGCTTAAGAGGTGCAAAAGCCTCTGCATACAGCATTAATCCCGACTATGCAATAGCGGTAGATGTTACAGATACGGGAGATTGTCCGTCGGCACCTTCAAACTGTGTTAAGCTTGGCGGCGGTGCAGCAATAAAAATTATGGACCGCTCCGTTTTGTGTGATTCATACGTGCGTGGTTTTATGATTGATATAGCAAAGGAAAACAATATTCCTTACCAACTTGAAATTATGACCGATGGCGGAACAGATGCGGGTGCAATGCACCTTTCACGCAGCGGAGTAAAAACAGGCGGAATATCTGTTCCTACAAGATATATTCATTCGCCGTCGGAAATGGCAAGTATTGGGGACATAAAAAATTGTATCACACTTTTAAAAACAGTTATAGAAAAAATACAGTAATCACACAGGGGGATAAAATTGAAAACATCAGATTTCTATTATGATTTACCACAGGAGCTTATTGCTCAAACACCGCTTAAGGAAAGAAGCTCATCAAGACTTATGGTGCTTAATAAAAACACAGGTGAAATTGAGCATAAGCATTTTTATGATATTGTTGAGTACTTAAATGAAGGCGACACACTTATTTTAAATGATACAAAGGTACTCCCTGCACGTCTGTATGGTGAAAAAGAGGGTACAGGCGGTGCAATTGAGTTTTTACTTTTGCACAAGCATAGCCTTGATATCTGGGAGGTTATTTTAAGACCGGGAAAAAAGGCAAAGGTTGGTGCAAGATTTGTTTTCGGTAATGGTGAGCTTAAAGCAGAGATTTTAGATATTGTTAACGAAGGCAACAGACTTGTAAGGTTTGAATACGAGGGTGTGTTTGAAGAGGTTTTAGACAGGCTTGGTGAAATGCCCATACCTCCTTATATAACAAAAAAATTAGAGGATAAAAACAGATATCAAACAGTTTATGCTAAAAATCCCGGCTCTGCCGCAGCACCAACTGCAGGCTTGCATTTTACCCCCGAGCTGATGGAAAAAATAAAAAATAAGGGTATTAACATAGGCTTTGTAACACTCCACGTTGGTTTGGGTACATTTAGACCTGTAAAGGTTGATGACGTTAATGAACATAAAATGCATTCTGAATTTTATACTATAAGTGACGAGGTCGCAAAGCTTGTTAATGATACAAGGAAGAATAATAAAAGAGTTATATCGGTTGGTACAACCGCAACAAGAGTTCTTGAAACTGTTGGTCTTAATGGCGGTGACATAAAAGCACAAACAGGGTGGACAGATATATTTATATATCCGGGAAAAAAATTAAATGTTGTAGATGCACTAATAACCAATTTCCATTTGCCCGAATCAACACTTATAATGCTTGTGTCGGCAATTGCAGGGCGTGAAAATGTCTTAAACGCATATAAATGTGCGGTAGATGAAAAATACAGATTTTTCTCGTTTGGCGATGCTATGTTTATTCAATAATGTAGGGGACGATGCCTACATCGTCCCGTCACGAAAAAGGATAAAAATACATCCTTTTTTTTCTTGTGATTTTTTGTGAAAATTTTGTTTTCTCTATTGATTTTTAAAAAAATCTATGTTATAATGTTTGGTGAGAAAGTGTTTCTACAATTAATGGAACATAAAAACAAACAAAAACAAAGCAAATTTAAGTTATATATAAAAAAGGGGAAAAGAATATGAAAGCTTTTAATACAACCGACATTCCAATGACGGACAGAATAAAAAAGTTAATTGAAAACACATTTTCTGCAACTCCGCAAATTGAAACCGACAGAGCAGTTTTGCTTACCGAAAGCTATAAAAAAACAGAGTCTGAACCAATGGTAAAAAGACGTGCTTTGGCATTTAAGCACATATTGGAAAACATTCCGATTACAATAAGAGATTATGAGCTTGTTGTAGGAAGTGCAACACAGCGCCCAAGAAGCTGTCAAACATTCCCTGAATTTTCGTATGAATGGCTCGAAACAGAGTTTGATACTATCGAAAAACGTGATGCGGACCCATTCTACATAAGTGAAGAAAATAAAAAAATCCTAAAAGAAGTTGGCGAGTATTGGAAAGGCAAAACCACAAGCGAGCTTGCTACATCTTATATGGCACCGGAAGCAATTTTAGCTATCGACCATAATATTTTTACACCCGGCAACTATTTTTATAATGGTGTGGGTCACGTTACAGTTAATTATGATAAAGTGCTCAAAATAGGATATAAGGGAATAATAAGAGAAGCAGCAGCAGAGCTTGCGAGCATGGATATATATGCTCCTGATTATTCTAAAAAACACGAATTTTTAGAATCTGTTATAATCACAAGCCAGGCAGCAATCGACTATGCAAAAAGATATGCGTCCCTTGCTAAAGAAATGGCACAAAAAGAAACAGATGCTGTAAGAAAGCAAGAGCTTTTAGTGATTGCCAAAAACTGCGAAAACGTACCCGAAAATGGTGCAAAATCATTCCACGAGGCTTGTCAGTCATTCTGGTTTGTGCAAATGCTTATACAAACAGAATCAAGCGGACACTCAATCTCTCCAGGACGTTTTGACCAATATATGTACCCATACTATAAAGCAGATATAGAAAAAGGTGCAATAACAAGAGAGTTTGCACAAGAGCTTCTAGACTGTGTTTGGGTTAAGCTAAATGATATGAGTAAGGTAAGAGACTCTGCATCAGCAGAGGGCTTTGCAGGATATAGTATGTTCCAGAACCTGTGTGCAGGCGGACAAGACAGAGAGGGTAGAGATGCCACAAACGATTTGTCGTTTATGTGTATACAAGCCTCAATGCACACCTTATTGCCATCACCATCATTCTCTGTAAGAGTATGGAATGGAACACCAAATGAATTTTTGATTAAGTGTGCAGAGCTTACAAGAACAGGAATTGGCCTGCCTGCTTACTATAACGATGAAGTAATTATCCCTGCTTTGATGAGCAGAGGTCTTACACTTGAGGATGCAAGGGATTATAATATAATAGGATGTGTTGAGCCTCAGGTTCGTGGAAAGACTGAAGGTTGGCACGATGCGGCATTCTTTAATATGTGCCGTCCTATCGAGCTTGTATTTACAAACGGTGTAGATAAGGGCGTTCAGGTAGGCCCAAGAACAGGTGAAGTTACTGAATTTAAAACATTTGATGATGTTTTAAGAGCATATACAATTCAAATGCACTATATGATTCGTCTTATGGTAAACTCAAACAATGCCATAGATATTGCTCATGCCGAAAGAGCACCATTACCATATCTTTCAAGTATGCTTGATGATTGTATAAAACGTGGTAAAACTTCACAAGAAGGCGGAGCTGTATATAACTTTACAGGTCCTCAGGGCTTTGGTATAGCTAATATGGCAGATGGTCTTTATGCAATAAAGAAGCTTGTATTTGACGAAAAGATAGCAACACTTGCAGACTTTAAGGATGCAATGCTTAATAACTATGGTCAGGGCTTAACACCAAAAGCTGCAACTGCTGCAACAAAAGAGGTTGTGGATAATCTTGTTAAGATGGGCAAAAAGGTTGATGCCAATACAGTAGAAGAAATCTGCAAAATGTTCCTTGCAGGTGAAACTGATATGGCTAAAAAGAACAGCTACGATAATTTGCGTAAGATGATAGAAAGCGTTGATAAGTACGGAAACGACGTAGAAGAAGTTGATATGCTTGCAAGAGAAGTTGCATACATATATACAAAAGAGGTTGAAAAATATAAAAATCCAAGAGGCGGAGTATTCCATGCAGGTCTATATCCTGTTTCAGCAAACGTGCCTTTGGGTGAGCAAACAGGTGCAACACCCGATGGCAGATTTGCAAACACACCTCTTGCAGATGGTGTAGGCCCAAGAAGCGGTTATGATAAATTAGGTCCAACTGCTGCTGCAAACTCTGTTGCAAAGCTTGACCATGGTATTGCTTCAAATGGTACGTTGTATAACCAGAAGTTCCACCCGTCAGCATTAAGCGGTGTTGAAGGCCTGCAGAACTTTGCATCATATATAAGAGCATTCTTCGACCAAAAGGGTATGCATATGCAATTTAACGTAGTAAGCCGTGATACATTGCTTGATGCACAAAAGCACCCCGAAAACTATAAATCTCTTGTTGTAAGAGTTGCGGGATACAGTGCATTGTTTACAACTCTTTCACGTTCACTTCAGGATGATATTATAAACAGAACAGAGCAAACCTTTGGCTGTTGATGGGAGAAATTAAATTGTTGGAATATTATGATACAAAGGGCAGAATTTTTGATATTCAAAAATACTCTATACACGATGGCCCAGGTATAAGAACTATTGTGTTTTTAAAGGGCTGTGCATTAAGGTGCAGATGGTGTTGCAATCCTGAATCTCAAAGCTATGAAATCGAAACAATGATGTTTAACGGTAAGGAAAAGGTTATGGGACATGACGTTACTGTTGCCGAGGTTATGGATATTGTACGTCAGGATAGCTTTTATTATCAGAGAAGCGGTGGCGGTATGACGCTTTCGGGCGGCGAATCGCTTTTGCAACCCGAGTTTGCAATTGGTCTTTTAAAGGCGTGTAAGGATTTTGGAATAAATACTGCAATAGAAACCACTGCTATTGCAAAATGGGAAGTAATAGAGCAATATTTGCCGTATCTTGATTATGTGCTTATGGATATTAAGCATATGGACAGTGCAAAGCACAAGGAATTTACAACCCAACCAAACGAACGTATTTTGGAAAATGCAAAAAGAATTGCTAATTCAAATATGGTAGATTTAACAATAAGAGTGCCTGTTATTCCCACATTTAACCATACTCCCGAAGAAATAAGTGATATTGCACGCTTTGCACAAAGCTTAAATGGAGTTAAGAAACTTCATTTGTTACCATATCACCGTTTAGGACAGGGTAAGTATGAGGGATTAAACAGAGAGTATCTTATGAAAGATATTGAGCCAATGCCTAATGAATATGTAGATAGGCTATTAAAGGCGGCACAAGAGGCTGCACCGAATTTGCATGTGCAAATAGGTGGATAAAAAGAGCTGTTGCTTTTAGCGCAGAGCGTTCAAAGACATTTTAAGAAAATCTGCATTTATGTAGATTTTCTTTTTTTGTCTTTAAACTATACACAAAGCTCACCTCTCGACGTACCTCTGTACGACTTCGGGTAAGATAAAATGCGGAAGTATCCGCATTTTACTTCGCTTTGTGCATTCTGCATCTAAAATCAAATCAGCTCTTTAATTGGGAAATGATTATTTCAAATCCCGCTTTTACATATTAATCACATACGCATGTAACAATAACGATTATGATAAGAACCCAAAGAACCATATCAAGATCGAAGTTACAACCACCCCTGTTAGAGCAAGTCATTCTGTTTTCGCAACAATCACCCATTTTGTGGAACCCCCTTTCCTTGATTTTAATGTATATTATGAAAAAATAAAAAAAAAGAGCCTGTACCTATTGCATTTTTTCAAAAAATGATGTATTATATATAGTGGATATTAATGATGTTTTAAAATTATATTGGGAGGTACAGTTTTGATACAGGAAAGAATTGACCGCATAAATGAGCTTGCAAGAAAATCAAGAGAACAGGAGCTCACAAAAGAAGAAAAAGAAGAGCAAGCACAATTAAGAAAAGAATATATAGAAGCAATAAAGAGTAATTTTAGAGCAACTTTGGAAAATATAGAAATAGTAGATGAAAAAGGAGATAAATAATATGGCACTTATTCTACCAAAGGATTATAAAACCGCACTCGATAGCAGAACAACCGAGCTTGCAATAAAATTCATTAAGGATACGTTCCAGAATGAATTAAAAACAGCCCTTAATTTGCAACGTATATCAGCACCGATGTTTGTTAATCCAAGCACAGGACTAAACGATAACTTAAGCGGTGTTGAAAGGGCAGTGTCATTTGATGCTCCGCACGTATGCAGCGAAAATCTTGAAATAGTACACTCGCTTGCGAAATGGAAGAGATATTCTTTGGGTAAGTATGATTTCGGAGTAGGCGAAGGACTATATACCGATATGAATGCTATAAGACGTGATGAAGAGGTAGATAACCTGCACTCTATCTACGTTGACCAATGGGACTGGGAGCTTGTTATAGACAAGAGCCAAAGAACAATGGAAACCTTAAAGGATATTGTTAATAAAATTTACGGTGCCATTCTTTCAACAGATAAAATTCTGTGTGAGAAGTTTGATGGTATAGAAGAAATATTCCCCAACGAAATCACATTTGTTACAACACAGGAGTTGGAGGATATGTACCCCAACCTTACACCAAAGGAAAGAGAAAATGCACTTTTAAGAGAAAAAAAGGCAGTATTTTTAATGCAGATAGGCAAAACCTTAAATTCCGGCGAAAAGCACGATGGCAGAGCACCCGACTATGATGATTGGGAACTTAATGGCGATATTTTAGTATACTATCCACTTCTTGACATATCTTTTGAGCTTTCAAGTATGGGTATAAGAGTTGATGAAGAAACCCTTGAAAAGCAATGCAAGTTGTCGGGCTGTGAAAACAGATTATCTATGGAATTTCATAAGATGATTTTAGATAAAAAGCTGCCATACACAGTTGGTGGCGGAATTGGTCAGTCAAGATTATGTATGCTTATGTTAAATAAGGCTCACATAGGCGAGGTGCATGCATCAGTTTGGCCAAAAGACCAGATAGCTAAATGCAAAGAAGCAGGAATTACGCTTATATAACAAACAGGAGGAAATGAAAATAATGAACACAGTAGTTAAAAAGCTATTCAGGACTCCCGAGGAGTTTGCAAATAAAACAATAACAATATCAGGCTGGATAAGAACAATAAGAGTATCAAAAAACTTTGGCTTTGTTGAATTAAATGACGGCTCGTTCTTTAAAAACCTTCAAATTATAATTGAAGCCGAAAAGCTTTCAAACTTCGTTGAGGTTTCAAAGCTTAACGTTGGTGCGTCTATTACTGCAACAGGTGTACTTGTTATGACACCCGATGCTCAACAACCATTTGAGTTAAAAGCAGACGATGTTATAATTGAGGGTGAATCAACTCCCGACTATCCTTTGCAGAAAAAACGTCACACATTTGAATATTTAAGAACTATGTCGCACTTAAGACCAAGAACAAACACCTTTGCGGCAGTGTTTAGAATAAGGTCTGTTATTGCATATGCAATTCACCAATTCTTCCAGGAAAGAGGCTTTGTGTATGTTCACACACCAATTATAACAGCAAGTGACTGCGAGGGTGCAGGCGAGATGTTTAAGGTGTCAACTCTTGATTTTGAGAATATGCCAAAGGATGAGAACGGCAATGTGGATTACAGTCAGGATTTCTTTGGTAAGAGTGTAAACCTTACAGTAAGCGGTCAGCTTAATGTTGAAACATATTGTATGGCATTTAGAAATGTTTACACCTTTGGTCCAACATTCAGGGCAGAAAACTCAAACACATCACGTCACGCTGCAGAATTCTGGATGATAGAGCCTGAAATTGCGTTCGCAGAGCTTAAGGATGATATGGAATTAGCAGAGGATATGCTAAAATATATCATTAACTACTGTTTGGAAAATGCTCCCGAGGAAATGGAGTTCTTTAACAAATTTGTGGATAAAACATTGCTAGACCGACTAAATAATGTTGTTTCAAACGATTTCGGACACGTTACCTACACTGAAGCGATTGAAATATTGGAAAAACACAACGATAGGTTCGCATATAAAGTAAGCTGGGGTTGTGATTTACAAACAGAGCACGAAAGATTTTTAACAGAAGAAGTATTTAATAAGCCTGTGTTTGTAACAGACTATCCGAAAGAAATTAAAGCATTCTATATGAAGCTTAACGACGATAATAAAACAGTTGCTGCTATGGACCTTCTTGTTCCAGGTGTGGGTGAAATTATAGGCGGCAGCCAGAGAGAAGAAAATTACGACACACTTGTCTTACGAATGAAGGAATGCGGTCTTAACGCAGAAGATTACGGCTTCTATCTTGACTTAAGAAAATACGGAACCAACAAGCACGCAGGCTTTGGCTTGGGCTTTGAAAGAGCCGTTATGTATATAACGGGTATGTCTAATATAAGAGACGTTCTTCCGTTCCCAAGAACAGTTGGAACAGTTGAATTCTAATTTTATATTATAAACGGAGGGGTTGTTTATGCCAGGATATATGATTATACTTATTGCACTGATAGGCTTGTTTGTGCTGTATTTTATAAGCAGACCACTGTTTTATGTTGCAATAGCTGCTTTAGTTTTGTATTTAATATATCTTGCAATACCCAATGTGTATATTATGAATGCTCAAAAAGCATTTTCCGACGGTGATTATAAAAAAGCAATCAAATTCTATAAAAAAGCAATTAAAACAAAACGTGTAAACGGTAGGGCAAAAATAGACTATGCATATACACTAATGCGAATTGGCGAGCTCGACAGGGCACTTTCGGTTATAGAAGGAGTTATAAGTGAAGACAATTCGAAAAATAATGAAATAAAGAATGCGGCAATTCAAAACCGTTGTATGATTTACTATAAACAGGGTGCAGTAGCAAAGGCACTTGCCGATGCATATAAGATGTTTAATGAGGGCTATAAAAACAGTAATCTGTATGCAATGATTGGCTATTTTAAGCTGCTAAATAATGAGCCTATAAACGAGGTTACGCGTTTCTGTGAAGAGGCATACGAATACAATAGCGACAACAGAGATATAATCGACAACTTGTCAATTTGCTACTATAAGCAAGGAAAATATGAAGAAGCAAGAAAGATGTCCGATAAAATCCTAAAAAGCAATCCAAAATTTGTGGAGGCATATTATCACGGAGCACAAATTGCTCTAAAATGCGGTGATTTGGAAAGAGCAAAGGAGCTTGCAACGAAAATAGATAGTTGTAACCGTTCATTTATGACATCAGTCTCGGTTGAAGAAGTGGATAAGCTAAAGAGCGAGGTAGGAATATGAGCAGAACACCTCTTGCCGACAGACTTCGCCCAACAGCTTTAAATGACGTTGTGGGTCAGAAAAAGCTTTTGGGAGAGGGTAAGCTTTTAAGAAGAATAATTGAAAATAATGAAATCCCCAATATGATTTTCTATGGGCCCAGCGGTGTGGGAAAAACAACTGTTGCAAATATAATTGCGTCTAAAACAGGAAAAACACTGCACAGGCTTAACGCAACAAATGCAAGTGTTTCCGACATTAAGGATATTGTTTCCACACTCGATTCATTTCTTGCAATGGACGGTGTGTTGCTATACCTTGATGAAATTCAGCATTTTAATAAAAAGCAGCAGCAATCCCTGCTTGAATATATGGAAAACGGAAAAATAACACTTATTGCGAGCACAACGGAAAACCCGTATTTTTATGTGTATAACGCAGTGCTTTCACGTAGTGTTGTATTTGAATTTGAGCCAGTATTTGCCCAAGATATTGAAAATGCACTCATAAGAGCAATAGGCTATCTTGAGGAAAATGATTATAGCGGCTTCAAATTAAATGTACCCAAAGAGGCAATAACTCATATTGCTCAATGTGCAAACGGAGATGTAAGAAAGGCAATTAATTCTCTTGAGGTTGCCTGTATGTCTGTTATGCCAAATGATAATAAGGAAATTAACATCACACTTGAAATTGCAACGGAGGCAACTCAAAAGAAGGCTATGCGATATGACCGTGACGGTGACAGTCACTATGATATTTTAAGTGCATTCCAGAAATCTATACGTGGCTCTGACCCCGATGCTGCCATACATTATCTTGCAAGACTTATAAGTGCACAGGATTTACCAAGTATATGCCGAAGGCTTTTGGTGATTGCAGCGGAGGATATAGGTCTGGCGTACCCACAGGCAATTTCAATTGTTAAATCGTGTGTTGACAGTGCTTTGCAACTTGGCTTTCCCGAGGCAAGAATACCGCTTGCACAAGCTGTTATTTTACTTGCAACCGCACCAAAATCAAACAGTGCAATCTGTGCAATAGATGCGGCACTGTGGGATATTGAAAATAAAGATACAGGCGATATACCGCTGCATTTAAAGGACGCACATTACGGCGGTGCCTCAAAAATGGGCAGAGGTGTGGAGTATAAGTATCCGCACAGTTTTCCCGAGCATTATGTGGAGCAGCAATATCTTCCCAATAATATAAAGGATACGGTATATTATGAATATGGCGACAATAAATCAGAAAATGCCGCAAAGCAGTATTGGGAAAAAATAAAGAAAAAATAAGAATAGTAATATCCTCAAAAGGTAAAGATAACTATATCAAATTATAGTTAAACCGTTTGGGGGTATTTTTTTGATTAACAGAGGAAAGATATATCTGTGCATTTCGGCATTTATATACGGACTTGCACCCATACTTGCAAAATCGGCATATGAGGGCGGCGTAAACGGAATAACACTCACCTTTTTAAGAGCATCACTTGCCGTGCCGATTCTTATACTCATATTAAAATCCGACCATATATCGCTAAAACTCAATAAAAAGGAGCTAAAAGAGATAATTTTACTTGGTACGGTTGGCGGTGCGTTGCCTGTATTACTTTTATATATTTCATATAACCATATCTCCGCAGGTCTTGCCACAACTCTGCATTTTGTGTACCCGATTTTGATTATTTTTGCTTCGTCTGTAATATACCACGAAAGAATTTCTAAAATTACAATTATAGCGTCAATAGTTGTTACCATTGGTATATTTTTATTTGCCGATATAAACAGTGCATCAGATAAGGTGGGCATAATACTTGCCATTCTTTCAGGAGTGTTTTACAGCTTTTATGTTGTGTTTATAGATAAATCGGGGCTCGACAGAATGCAGTATTCAAAATTTACATTTTATTTAATGCTCATAATAAGCGTTAGTGTGTTTTTGTTTGGAATTATAACAAACAGTGTTTCATTTTCTATTTCGGGAAAATCGTGGGCATATGCAGTTTTAATATCAATTCTTATAACAATATTTGCAACACCTCTTTTTCAGGTGGGTGTAAGATACGAGGGTGCGGCATCGGCAGGTATTATATCAACAATAGAGCCTATAACCACAATAATATTAGGGGCAGCCTTTCTTGGCGAAGCAATGCAGCCAATGCAATATATTGGCGGTGCTTTGGTTGTGGTGGGTGTAATAATAGCAAATTACAGCATAAGTGGACACAAGGATATAAATTAAAATATTGTATTTTTGGCTATATTACCACTTGATTATTTTATAAAAATATGCGATAATAATATATAATATAATTTTTGGCAAGGAGGCCCTACGTATGCACTGTGTTAATACAACAATTGAATATGTTGAAGAAGGCTCAATTGCCGAGGCGGCTGGTATAAAAGCGGGCGATAAGCTTGTAAAGATAAATGGTCATATTTTTAACGATATTCTTGAATACAGATATTTAATATCTGAATATGAGGTTGAGCTTGAAATAGAAAAAACGGATGGTACAATTGAGATTGTAACAGTAGAAAATGACTATGAGGATATAGGAATTGTCTTTTGTGAGGAGCTTATAGATACCGCACAAAGCTGTACAAATAAATGCATTTTCTGCTTTATAGACCAGCTTCCCAAGGGTATGCGTGAAACTGTATACTTTAAAGATGACGATACAAGACTTTCATTTTTGCAGGGAAACTATGTTACACTCACCAATATGAGTGATGATGAAATCGACCGTCTTATTGCTATGCGTGTTTCACCAATAAACATAAGTGTTCACGCAACAAACCCCGAGTTAAGATGTAAAATGTTAAATAACCGCTTTGCAGGCAAATGCTTCGATATAATGAAGAAGTTTGCAAAGAATAAAATTATTATGAATTGCCAGGTAGTGTTGTGCCCCGATATAAACGACGGTGATGAATTAAACAGAACACTAAATGATTTATCATCGCTGTATCCGTATGTAAACAGTGTGTCGGTTGTGCCTGTGGGATTAACACGCTACCGTGACGGCTTGTATCCGTTAAAGCAATTTGACGGTGAAATGTCAAAGCAAGTAATAGAACAGGTCACAGAAATTCAGAATAGATTTTTAAAACAGTTAGATACCAGACTTGTATATTTGTCGGACGAATTTTACATAAATGCAGCAGAGCCTATTCCCGAAGTACAAAACTACGAGGGCTTTCCGCAAATAGAAAACGGTGTGGGACTTGTTGCAAGTCTGCGTGAAGAATTTGATATGGCAATAGGGTATGTAAAAAAGAGCAGCAAAAAAAGACGTGTTGTTGTGGCAACGGGAGAATTAGTTGCACCATTTATAGCAGATATGGCAAAAGAGGTTGAAGAAAAATCGGGTGTTGAGGTAAGGGTATACCCCATTAAAAATAATTTCTTTGGCGGCGGAGTAAATGTTTCGGGACTTGTTTGCGGTCAAGATATTATAGAGCAAATGAGGGGTAAAACAGATGCAGATGTTATGCTAATTCCAGACGCTATGTTAAGAGATAATGACGAGATTTTTCTTGATGATGTCACGCTCGATGAAGTAAAAAAAGAGCTTAATATAGATATACAGTCGGTTATAAATGACGGCTATGATTTTATTGAGAAAATCATAGGTGAGGAATTGGAGTTTTAAAATACGAGAGGGGAAAAACAAAAGAATATGAAACCATTGGTTGCAATAGTTGGTAGACCAAATGTTGGTAAATCAACACTTTTTAATAAAATAACAGGACAGAGAATAAGCATTGTTGAGGATACACCTGGTGTAACACGTGACAGAATTTATGCAGATGCATCGTGGCTTGATAAACACTTTACATTAGTTGACACAGGCGGTATAGAGCCGACGTCAAAGGATGAAATTCTTGTGCAAATGCGTCGTCAGGCACAGCTTGCAATTGAAATGGCAGACGTGGTTATTCTTATGACTAATGTCCACGACGGTGTAACTGCAAATGACCAGGACGTTGCATCTATGCTTTTAAAGGCAAAAAAACGTATTGTGCTTGCAGTTAATAAGGTGGATAATGTTGGAGATCCGCCGTTTGAATTTTATGAATTTTACAATCTCGGCTTGGGTGACCCGATTGCAATTTCATCAACTCACGGACTTGGTGTTGGTGATTTGCTCGATGAGGTTACGGGAATGTTCGATGAAAATGCCGACACAAGCGAGGATGAGGACGAGATAAAGGTTGCGGTAATAGGCAAACCTAACGCAGGTAAATCATCACTTATAAATAAAATACTTGGCGAGGATAGAGTTATTGTATCAAATATTGCGGGAACAACACGTGATGCAATAGATACACATTTTGAAAAGAATGGCGACAAATATCTTATTATTGATACTGCAGGAATGAGAAAACGCGGTAAAATAGACGAAAATGTTGAGCATTACAGTGTTGTGCGTTCACTTGCAGCAATAGACAGAAGCGATGTTTGTGTTATTATGATAGATGCAACAGAGGGCGTTACAGAACAGGATACGAAAATAGCAGGCTATGCTCACGAGCAGGGTAAGGCTTGTATATTTGCGGTAAATAAATGGGACGCAATTGAAAAGGATAATAACACAGTAAAGAACTTCACAATAAGAATGAGAGAAGAATTTGCGTTTATGTCTTATGCAAAGCTTGTGTTTATAAGTGCAAAAACAGGACAAAGAGTAGATAAGCTCTTTGAAGAAATTAAGCTTGTTAATGAGCAGCATAAACGCAGAATTACAACAGGTATGCTAAATGACGTATTAAACGAGGCAATTCATAAGCAACAGCCGCCGTCAGACAAGGGTAGACGTCTTAAAATATACTATGGTACACAGGTTGCAACAGCACCTCCGTCATTTGTTATATTTGCAAATTCAAAGGATTTGTTCCACTACTCATATTTGCGTTTTATAGAAAATCAAATAAGAGAAAACTTCGGCTTTGAGGGCACACCCTTAAAGTTTATGGTAAGAGAAAAGGGAGGCAAAAAAGGCGATGAATAAGGTTATATTAATTATAGCAGCATATCTTATAGGTTCAATTAATTTCTCTATACTGTTATCACGTCTTATTAGCGGACAGGATATAAGAAAAAGCGGCTCGGGCAATGCGGGGGCAACAAATATGCTCCGTACATATGGTAAGAAAATGGGCGTAATAACGCTTCTTTTAGATGTGTTTAAGGGCATTGCTATAATACTTATATGCCGTCTTTTAAAGGTGGAAAAGGAATGGGAATATGTAAGTGCTGTTTTTGTTATATTAGGTCATAACTTTCCGTTGTATTTTGGCTTTAAGGGCGGTAAGGGTGTTGCAACAAGCCTTGGTGCAGTGCTGATGCTTAATTGGAAAATAGGCTTAATTGTGGCAGTTATAGCGATTTCTATAATGGCAATCACAAGATACGTTTCACTTGGCTCAATAATTGGCGGTGCTGTATTTATAATAGCACAGGTTATATCAATGCTTGTGTTTGAGGACTTTAATGTAATACGCCTTGTTTGTGTGATTGTTATGGGCGGACTGCTTATTGCAAGACATCACGCAAATATAAAGAGACTGCTTTTGGGCACAGAAAGCAAGCTTGGTGCAAAAAAATAACAGGAGGACTATATTGTGAAAATAGCTGTAATCGGATCAGGCGGTTGGGGAACTGCCATTGCACTGCTTTTAGCATCAAAGGGTAATGATGTATACCTGTGGTCGTGGCAGCAATCAGAAACCGACAGATTAAATAATGACAGAGAAAATAAGGAATTTTTACCAGGTGTGAAATTCCCACAAAATATATATTGCACACACGATATTAAAGAATGTGTTGAGGGTGCAGAGGCTGTGGTTACTGCCGCACCGTCACCCGCAACAAGAACAACAGCAAAGCAGCTTGCACCGTATATAAAAGAAGGACAAAAAATAGTTAATATCTCAAAAGGGTTAGAGGGCACCTTAAGGCTTTCACAAGTGTATGAGCAAGAAATTCCACAAGCGGATATTTCTGTTATGAGCGGTCCGTCGCACGCCGAGGAGGTTTCAAGAGGCTTACCCACAACGAATGTTATTGCTTCTAAAAGCGAAACCACCGCAAAAGTATTACAGGATATCTTTATGCAGGATAATTTTAGGGTATACACTGCAGATGATGTTGCAGGTGTTGAACTTGGCGGCTCTTTAAAAAATGTTATTGCTCTTTGTGCGGGAATATCGGATGGCTTGGGATACGGTGATAACACAAAAGCTGCACTTATGACACGAGGCCTTGCAGAAATTGCAAGACTTGGCAATGCAATGGGTGCAAAGGAAGAAACATTTATGGGCTTAAGCGGTATGGGTGATTTAATAGTTACCTGTACAAGTATGCACTCACGTAACAGACGTGCAGGAATATTAATAGGCAAGGGCAAAACACTAAAAGAAACACTTGATGAGGTACATATGGTTGTTGAGGGTGTTAATACTGCAACAGCGGCATATGAGCTTTCAAAAAAGTATAACGTTGAAATGCCAATTATTGAAGAAGCATATAAAATTCTTTTTGAGAATAAAAATCCGCGTGAAGCAGTTAATATGCTTATGACGCGTGAGAAAAAGGGCGAAAGATAAAAAATAACTGTTGCATTTTGTGCAACAGTTATTTTTTGTAAAAAATTTTAAAAAAAATTTGAAAAAAGTATGTTCTTTTCCTAAAAAGTGTGGTATAATAAGAAATAATGGATAAGTATGTAAAAATGTTTGTTTTGAGTTGGTGCTTTCAGCTGTAAAATATAAAAAAATTATAAAATAAACTGCATTTTTACTATAAATTAAATCTAATAATACGGAGGGTGTAGGAATGTTAAAAAGTATGACCGGCTATGGAAGATGTGAGAGCATAGTTGAGGGTAAAAAAATACTTGCAGAAATCAAATCGGTAAATCAGCGTTTTTCCGATTATAATATACGAGTTCCAAGGCATTTAGGATATTTGGAAGAGGACATAAGAAAATTCGTATCAAAAAGAATTTTCAGAGGTAAGGTAGACATCTATATATCAATAGAAAACTTTGAAGAGGCAGACACACAAATCTCATTAAATGAGCCATTGGCAAAAAATTACATAGATGTATTAAACCAATTAAAAAACCAGTTTAATCTTGAAGGAGAGGTAACTGTAGGTCTTGTTTCAAGATATTCAGACATCTTCCACACAGAACGCAAGGAAGAGGATAAGGATACTATAACAAAGCTTGTTTTAGGTGTTGTTGGTGAGGCATTAGACGAATTTATTGCAATGAGAGAGCGTGAGGGTGCAAGAATTGAAAGCGATTTAACACAAAGAGTTGAATATATGCGTACTCTTGCACAAAAAGTTGAGGAACGCTCACCCCAAACAGTTGAGGAATATCGCCTGCGTTTATACACAAAGCTTAAGGAACTGCTTGAAGACAAGGATATAGACGATGCAAGAATACTTACCGAAACGGCAATATTTGCCGATAAGGTTGCGGTAAACGAGGAAACTGTACGTTTGTCGAGTCACTTTGATGAATATTACCAGATTATAGGCGACGGCGAAAGTGCAGGCAGAAGACTTGATTTCTTAATTCAGGAAATAAATCGTGAGGTCAACACAATCGGCTCGAAGGCACAGGATATTGAAATTGCAAAGGTTGTTGTTGAGCTAAAGGGCGAGATAGAAAAATTAAGAGAACAAATACAGAATATAGAATAATTAGTTTGGAGGTTGCAAATGAAGCTTATAAATATAGGATTTGGAAACTTTGTTGCATCGGAAAGAATAATTGCTGTTGTTAGTCCCGAATCTGCACCAATAAAGAGAATTATACACGAAGCAGAGGACGAGGGTAAGCTTGTTAATGCAACATACGGCAGAAGAACAAGAGCAGTTGTTGTTACCGACTCCGACCACGTGATTTTATCTGCTATCCAGCCCGAAACAATCGGCAGCAGACTTTCACAGGAGGAGGATGAAAATGCACAGTAACGAAATAAATAAAGGACTTTTGTTTGTAATATCAGGTCCGTCGGGCACAGGAAAGGGTACAGTGTGCAGCGAGCTGTTAAAGAATGATAATATATATCTTTCAGTATCGGCAACCACCCGTGATATACGTCCGGGTGAGGTTGATGGTGTTACATACACATACCTTTCCAAAGAAGAATTTGAAGAGCTTATAGAAAAAGACGAAATGCTTGAGTATGCAACATTTCACGGTAACTACTACGGAACACCTAAAAGAAATGTTGAAAAGTCGCTCAATGAAGGAAAGAATGTTCTTTTAGAAATAGAAATACAGGGTGCACTAAAGGTTAAAGAGCAGTTTGCGGAAGCAGTTATGATATATCTTATTCCGCCGTCTTTAAAGGAGCTCTACAACAGACTTGTTATGCGTGGCCGTGAAAATGAAGAGCAAATACGAGAGCGAATGGAAATAACAAAACAAGAGCTGTGCAGTGCTTTAAAATATGATCATATCATTGTAAATGATGGTCTGGATAAATGTGTAAGCGATGTTTTAGCTCTTATAGAACAACAGGTTAATAATAAAAATAAAATTATAAAATTATTAAATGAAAATTACTAAACGAAAGGAAGTAAAAAATTATGATGACAAAACCAGGAATTACAGATCTTGCAAGATGTGTCGACAGCCGTTATACACTTGTATCAATGGCAGCAAAGAGAGCAAGAATGGTAGGCTATGAGCAAAACAATGCAGAGGTATACGATGAAAAAGCAAAAAAACCTGTATCAATTGCAGTAGAGGAAATTGCAAAAGGACGTGTTGGATATGTACGCTCCGACGATATCAGACGTGCAAAGGAATTTGAAAATGAAAAGCTTGCAGCAATTATGTCTTTAAATGAAGACAGTGCAGGCCAAGAAGAGGAAGTAGTTTTTGAAGAAGACGAAATAGAAGAATAAAAGGGGAATTAAGTTGATTGCCAAGGTAGTTGTTGATAATCGGTCGAGACATACAGATAAAATTTTCGATTATATTGTGCCTGAAGAAATTGAAAAAAAAATAAAAATAGGCTCAAGAGTTTTAGTGCCTTTTTCGGGTGCAAATAAAGAAATCGAGGGTTTTTGTGTTGGATTTTCGCAAATGAGCGATGCAAAAAGACTTAAAAAAATAATTAAGCTTGCAAACGACACCAACGCATTTGATGAAAAAATGCTCGAGGTCATAGAATATATGCACAACAAATACCTTGCCCCGTATATAGATATAATTCATTCAATTGTGCCCTCGGGTACATCGCTAAAGAGCGAGGAATGGCTTGTTATAGATAACATAACACCGCAAAGAAGTAAAAATCGTGAAAGAATAATACAAATATTATTTGATAACGGCGGAGCAATTATGTCGAGTGTTTTGTATTCTATGTTTGAAACAGACATAAGAGCATCGGTGCGTGATATGATTAAAAAAGGTGTTCTTAAAAGAGAATATCACAGCTCATATGACGTTGGTGAAAAAAAGATAAGAGCTGTAAGATTAAAAATTAACACCGATGAGGCAATGTGTATTGCAGAAAATATAGAAAAAAAAGCACCTGTACAAGCACGTATGATAGAAATATTGTGTGTGAATGATTTTGTTGCAGCATCAGATTTGGCAAGATTTGCACAGGGCAGTGCCTCGGCAGTGAGTGCACTGTGCAATAAAAATATTGCGCAAATTTTTGAAATAGAAGTTGTCAGGGACGCATTTTTAAAAAAACAAACTCAAAAGAGCGAAGCAAAAATTCCTACAACAGAGCAGGCTGCGGCAATATTTGAAATAAACAAAGCAATAGACGCGGATGAAAAAATCCCACACCTTTTATATGGTGTTACGGGAAGCGGAAAAACAGAGGTTTTTATGCAATGCATAGACCACGCAATCCAAAAAGGTAAAACGGCAATTGTGCTTGTTCCTGAAATTTCTTTAACCTCGCAAATGGTATCACGATTTGTTTCAAGGTTTGGAAGTGAGGTTGCGGTTTTCCATAGCCGTCTTTCACAAGGCGAACGATACGACCAATGGAAGAGAATTAAAAATGGCGATGCTAAAATAGTGGTTGGTGCAAGAAGTGCAATATTTGCACCAATTAAGGATATTGGTATTATAATTATGGACGAAGAACATTCCGATACATATAAATCGGAAATGTCGCCAAGATACCATGCACGTGATATTGCATATTTAAGAGCAAAGCAAAATAATGCACTGCTGCTGTTTGCATCGGCAACACCGTCGGTTGAAAGCTTTTATTATGCAAAAAGAGGTAGCTATAAGCTACTCACAATGCACAATAGATACAACGATAATGAGCTTCCTGATATAACCATAGCCGATATGCGAGACGAGTTAAGAAACGGAAATCGCAGTATGTTTTCAAAAAAGCTGATTGCAGAAATTGAAAAAAACATTTCAAATGGCGAGCAGACAATTCTTCTTATGAACAGACGCGGCTTTTCAACCTTTGTTTCGTGCAGAAGCTGCGGCTATGTTGCACATTGCCCTAATTGCAATATTTCGCTAACGTATCACAAATACGAAAATAATTTAAAGTGTCATTATTGCGGATACACAATACCAAACTATGTAAATTGCCCGTCCTGTGACAGTAAATATATACGTTATTTTGGCGGGGGGACACAAAAAGTCGAGACGGAGCTTCACTCACTGTTCCCGAACGCATCAATAATCAGAATGGATGTTGATACAACAAGTAAAAAGCAGGGACACGAAAAAATATTAGAGCAATTTGAAAAAGACAAGGTTGATATTCTTGTGGGCACGCAAATGGTTTCAAAAGGTCTTGATTTTGAAAATGTAACGCTTGTTGGGGTTGTTAGTGCCGACACAATGCTGCATATAAACGATTACAGAAGTGCAGAGCGAACCTTTGCAATGCTTGAACAGGTTTGCGGCAGAGCAGGCAGAGGTAAAAAGAAGGGCAGAGCAATAATTCAGACCTATAATCCCCAAAACAATGCAGTGTCACTTGTTAAAAATCATAATTACGAAGGCTTTTTTGCAGACGAAATAAAGGAGAGGAAAATGATGTGGTATCCGCCTTTTGCAAGAATTATTGCAATAGGCTTTTCGGGAGAAGGTCAGGATAAAACATCATATTGTGCCAATTTGTTTAAAAATTCACTTGGCGATATAACAATGCTCGAACAAAATATTCAAATTTTAGGTCCAATTCCTGCTGCAATATCAAAGATAAAGAATAAATACCGCTATCAGATGTTAATTAAATGCAGCAATGAAAAGGGTATAAATGAAATGCTCTTTTATGCAAGGGAAGTGTGTATTAATGATGATATATGCAATGATGTTTCAATTGTGATAGATAAAAATCCAAACATACTGTTTTAAATGTGATTTACGTAAATTCAAGATAAATTTAAGCTATGAAAGGAGCTTTGAAATGGCAACAAGAGAGCTGCGTTTAAAAGAAGATGAGGTTCTTTACAAGAAGTGTAAGGAAGTTAAAAACTTTGATAACAGACTACATATTCTTTTGGATGATATGTATGAAACAATGAAAAAATATGACGGTGTAGGTCTTGCCGCACCGCAGATTGGAATATTAAAAAGAGCCTGTGTAATTGATATTGGCGAAGGTAAATTAGAGCTTATTAATCCGCAGATTATTGAAACAGAAGGAACGCAAATTGACCAGGAGGGTTGCTTGAGTGTTCCACAGGTTTTTGGTGAGGTTGAAAGACCAAAGCATGTTAAGGTAAAGGCACAGGACAGAGACGGCAATTGGTTTGAATATGAATGTGACGACCTTATGGCAAGGGCGGTGTGCCACGAATGTGAACACCTCGACGGACACCTGTTTTTAGAAAAGGTAATAAGATTTATAGAAAATTAATTTGAAAATTGGTGGAGATAGTATGCGTATTTTATTTATGGGAACACCCGATTTTGCGGCAGAGTCGCTAAATGCATTAATTAATGCAGGGTTAAATGTTGTTGGTGTAATATCACAACCCGATAAGCCAAAGGGCAGAGGACATAAATTAGTTCCAACAGAGGTTAAGGTTGCAGCACAAGCGGCTGGGATTGAGGTGTATCAGCCAACAAAGCTTAAGAATAATGCACTTATGCCACTTTTGGACGAGTTAAAGCCTGAATTGATTGTGGTTACTGCATACGGCAGAATTTTACCCGAATATATTATAAACTATCCCAAATACGGATGCATTAATGTACACGCATCACTTTTACCCAAATTAAGAGGTGCCGCACCAATTCAGTGGTCAATAATAAACGGAGATGAAATCACAGGTGTAACCACAATGAAGATGGACGAAGGTCTTGATACGGGTGATATTTTACTAACACGCCAAACCCAAATAGGTGAGTATGAAACAGCCGAGGAATTATTTGATCGACTTGCAAAAATAGGCGGCGAGCTGTTAATTGAAACAATTAAAAATATTAAAAATATAACACCAACGCCTCAAAATCACGCAGAGCACACCTATGCTCCTATGATTTCAAAGGAAACAGGCAAAATTGACTGGACAAAAAGTGCGAAAGAAATTTCCAAGCTTATATGCGGTTTAAATTCGTGGCCTTTATCATACACTACCTATAAAGGCTCTGTATTAAAAATTGTACAGGCAAAGGTGTGTGATGGAAAAGGCACACCAGGTATGATACTTGGTATGGAAAAAAATAAGGGATTAAAGGTTGCCTGCGGAGAAGGAGCTTTGTATATAGAGGTTGCTCAATTTGAGGGCAGCCGTAAAATGAATATAGAGGACTACGCAAGAGGACACGAAATAGAGGATGGCGTAATTTTAGTATAAACAGAAAGGAATAACATTATGTTCTACGGATATCCGTTTTTATATGACCCCACATATGTTCTTGTTTTAATTGCATTCGCACTTACATTATTTGCTTCATTCGGTGTTAAGGGTACATTTTCAAAATACGATAAAATCAAAAGCTCACAGGGTATAACAGCATATGATGCAGCACGAAGAATACTTGATGCAAATGGTCTTAACCATATAAGAATTGAAAGAGTATCGGGAAATCTTACCGACCATTACAGCCCAAAGGAAAACGTTATAAGACTGTCGGATGCAACCTATAATTCCACATCTGTTGCGGCAATTGGTGTTGCGGCACACGAGTGCGGTCATGCAGTTCAATACAAGTTAGGCTATGCACCAATAAAATTAAGAAACAGTCTTGTGGGTATTGTTAATATTTCCAATGCACTTTCTATGCCACTGTTTTTGGTTGGCTTAATATTTGGTTTAACAAAGCTTGCATTTCTTGGTGCAATTTTATTTGGAGTTGTGTTATTGTTTCAAATTATAACACTTCCTGTTGAGTTTAATGCGTCAGGCAGGGCACTTAAAACTCTCTCACAAATGAATATACTTGCAGATGGAGAGCTAAAAGGTGCAAGAAAAACACTTAAGGCGGCGGCTATGACGTATGTTGCTTCAGTTGCGGCAACGGCATTGCAGGTGTTAAGATTATTACTAATAGCAAATAACAGAAGGCGAAACTAAATGAAAAGTGCAAGAGAAAGTGCTCTGTTAATTTTATACAGAGTAGAAAATGATGGTGCATATCCTAATATTCTCTTAAAGGATATGTTACATAAGGATATGTCAAAGCTTGATAGAGCACTTGCCACAAGCTTGGTTTATGGTGTAATTAATAAGCAAATAACGCTTGATTATATCATTTCACAAAAATCGAATATTAAGCTCAAGAAACTTTCTAAATATATTTTACTTATATTAAGAATGGGTATTTATCAGCTTTTGTATATGAATAAAATTCCGCAAAATGCGGCAGTAAACGAGAGCGTGAAGCTTGCAAAAAGATACGGACATTCTGCCTCGGCAGGCTATGTAAACGGAATTTTAAGGAATATAAGTAAAAACGGTTTTGAATATCCAAAGGATAAAATGCAGCACTTATGTGTTAAATATTCGTTTCCGCTATGGATGTGTAAAAAATGGACAGATGAGTTTGGATACGACTTCACAAATGAGCTTATGATGGCTTTTGATGAAGAGCCAATGCTCACAATAAGACCCAACACATTAAAAACAGATATAAATTCACTTGCCCATAAGCTAAAGAGCAGTGGAGTGGAAGTTAAAATACAAGACGATGCAATTATGTGTAAGGGCTTGGACGTTGTAAACGATAGCTTGTATAAAGAGGGATTTTATACCGTTCAGGATATTGCGGCAATGCAAGCCTCAAAGCAGTTAAACCCTCAAAGCAATGAAACGGTTATAGATATGTGTGCAGCACCTGGGGGTAAAACAACGCATATTGCAGAGCTTATGCAAAATAAAGGTAAAATTTTTGCATTTGATATATATGACCATAAGATTAATTTAATAAAAAACAATGCAAAAAGACTTGGAATAGACATAATAGAAGCAAAAATCGGCGATGCATCAAGGTATGATGACAGTTTAAAGGAAATTGCCGACAGAGTGCTTTGCGATGTTCCTTGCTCGGGTACGGGAATAATACGCCGTAAGCCCGATATAAAGCTAAATCGCAAGGAAACGGATAGCTTTTATGAAATACAGAGTACAATTTTAAGTAATGCTTCAAAATATGTAAAGCACGGCGGAGTATTGGTATACTCAACGTGCAGTATTGAAAAGGAAGAAAATGAAGCCGTAACAGGTGAATTTCTAAATAATAATAGTGAATTTGAAAGGCTGTATGAAAAAACATACTACCCGAACACAGATGGTACGGACGGTTTTTATATATGCAAAATGAGAAGGAATTAATTGATTTAAAAAATCTTGAATATGAAGAGCTTATAGAGTTTTTAACGTCGCTTGGTGAAAAGAAATTCCGTGCAGAGCAAATATTTTCGTGGCTTTTAAAGGGTGTAACATCATATGATGAAATGACCAACATAAGCAAGGAAACAAAAAATAAGCTAAACGAGGTAAGCTTTGTATCGTATATGAAAATAAAACAAAAGCTTGTTTCCAAAATAGACGGTACGGTAAAGTATTTGTTTGAATTAAATGACGGCAATTGTATTGAAAGCGTTGTTATGCGGTATCACCACGGTATAACAATTTGTGTATCAAGTCAGGTTGGTTGCCGAATGGGTTGTAAATTTTGTGCATCAACAATCGGCGGCTTGTATCGTAACTTAAGTGCAGGCGAGATTTTAAACCAGATTATATTTGCACAAAAAGACCTTGGAGAAAGAATTGGAAATGTTGTTATGATGGGCATAGGCGAGCCTATGGATAATTATGACAATGTAATCACATTTTTACATAATGTAAATAATGAAAAAGGTCTTAACATTGGTTATCGGCACATAACAATATCCACCTGCGGAATAGTAAGCGGTATTTTAAAGCTTGCAGATGAGGGCTTGCCTGTAAATCTTGCAATATCGCTTCATGCACCAAACGATGAAATAAGAGATGCCATAATGCCTGTAAATAAGGCATTTAAAATAAATGAGCTGCTTAATGCGTGCGAGGAATATTTTATAAAAACAAAGCGTCGTATCAGCTTTGAATATTCGCTTATTGGCGGTGTGAATGACAGTGAAGAAAATGCAAGAGAGCTTGCAAAGTTAATAGCGCCGCTAAAGGCACATATAAATTTAATACCCGTAAACAAGGTTGAAGAAAGCGGCTTTAAAAAGGGTAGTCAGAGTGAAATAAACAGATTTTTAAATCTATTAACAAAGCAAGGTGTTAATGCAACCATAAGACGTGAGCTTGGCTCGGATATAAGTGCATCTTGCGGTCAATTAAGAAAGAAAACATTAAAAGAGGGGTGAGAGTCTAATATGTATTATGCAACAGTGTCAGATATTGGCAGGGTGCGAAAGCTCAACGAGGACAGTTGTTTTTATAACGACAGTGAGCTTTTTCCCTACGGAATAGTGGCTGACGGTATGGGCGGACACGCCGCAGGTGAGGTTGCAAGCAGTATGCTTGTAGACATCATACAAAATCACTTAAGTAATAAGCTGTGTAAGGAGCTCGACTATGTTGAGGCGGGCGAAGAGGCAAGACACGCCATAATTGCAGCTAACGGAATAATATATAATTATTCAAAAGACCACTACAAAGTTATGGGAATGGGTACAACGGTATCCCTTGCAATGATTTATAAAAACAAACTCATAACTGCTCATGTGGGAGATTCAAGAGTATACTTAATTAATAATACAATAGACCAGATAACAAAGGACCATTCCTATGTTCAGGAGCTTATCACCAGAGGTGAAATAACTCCCGAGGAGGCAAAGCATCATCCTAAAAAGAATTATATAACACGAGCCATAGGCGTAGAGGATTATATAAAGGTAGATATCTCAATAAATGATTATAAGGGTGGAATTGTATTTATCTGTTCGGACGGACTAACGAATTATATAGACGATAGCGAAATTTTTGAACACATAAAAAACAGCACCAATTTGCAACAAACAGTTGATGAACTGGTAAAAATAGCAAATGAACGCGGTGGAAAAGATAATATTTCGATTGTGGCGTTCGGCGAGGAATAAAATTATATTAACTTTGAAATTAACTACACATTTTATCTTGCTCACAGATAAAATGTTGGATTAATTGATATATAATATGTGAGCAGAAAGGTTATGGAAAATATATGAATGTAGATAACGTGGTTGGAAGCACACTTAGTAATAGATATAATATTTTAGAAAAAATCGGCAGCGGCGGTATGGCAAGTGTATTTAAAGCAAAAGATACACTCTTAAACAGACTTGTTGCAATAAAAATACTAAACGAGGCACTTGAAAAGGAAGAAACAGTAACAGCAAACTTCGTTAAAGAAGCACAGGCTGCAGCAGCACTTGTGCATAATAATATTGTTTCTGTATATGACGTTGGCGAAGACGACGGCATAAGCTATATGGTTATGGAGCTTGTTGATGGTATTACCTTAAAGGAATACATAAAGAAGACAGGCATTTTAGAATGGCAGGAGGCGTGCGATTTTATACTCCAGATTGCACAGGGTATTGGTGTTGCACACGCAAGCAATATTATACATTGCGATATTAAGCCTCAAAATATAATAATGACAAAAGACAGAACACTAAAGGTTACAGACTTTGGTATAGCAAGAGCAGCAGCAGGTGATACCACAATAGTTGGAAAAACTGCACTTGGCTCTGTTCATTATATATCACCCGAACAGGCTCGCGGAAATGCTACCGATTCAAGAAGTGATATATATTCACTTGGTATTGTGCTTTATGAAATGCTAACAGGAAAAGTGCCATTCACAGGCGAAACACCTGTTTCAATAGCATTAATGCACCTTGAAAAAGAACCTGTTAATGTTAGATGCGTAAATATGGACATACCTGCTTCACTTGCATATGTAACAATGAAGGCAATCAAAAAAGACCCATCAGACAGATATTTAAGTATGGAAGAGCTTATTGATGATGTACATGCAGTTCTTGCCGAAGAACCGCTTCCGTCACGTGCAGGTGAAGACGCAGAAGATGATGTATATCCTGTTAGTGATGACAATACAAGACAGGATGATTACTTCGACAGCGAGGATATAATAGACGAAGAAGAGGTTGAGGTTGCAAAAAAACGTAAAAAGACACGTGTTAGAAAGAGTGCAAAGCAGAAAAAAGAAGACAGACTTGCTGTTGTGCTTGCATTTGCAACAATTCTGGCTATTGCTCTTGTTTCGTTTGGTATATATAAAATAATAAGCGGTACAAAGGGTGCATATGTTCCCGATTTAACCAATATGACAATTGAAGAAGCACAAACAGAGCTTGAAAAGTCGGAGTTAAGAATGAATGAGGAAATAGAATATACCATATCCGATGACATCGAGGAGGGCAAGGTTGTAACACACGACCCTAAAGCAGACACATTTGTTAGTAAGGGTGAAAAGGTTAAGCTTGTTGTTTCAATAGGTGCGTCTGGCGGTAATATTGCAGTTCCCGATGTAGAGGGTAAGGAATTTAGCGAGGCAATAACTCAAATACTTGATGCAGGACTTAACTATGTTGTTGTTGAAGAGGATTCCGACACAGTTGCAGAGGGCAAAGTAATAAGACAGCTTCCAATAAGAGGTACAAAGCTTAATGCAGATGATATTGTAACACTCCACGTTAGTAAGGGTGCGGGTGAGGCAGTAACAGAGCCGCCTGCACTTGCAACAAAAACGTCGGTACCGAATGTGGTTGGAATGGGACGTGCAGAGGCAATAAACGCAATTGAGGCGGCAGGTCTTAATGTTGGCTCCGTAACAAAGCGTGCGTCCGACTCGCTTGTTGATTTGGTAATAGCTCAAAGCCCCGAATATCCGTCAACAGTAAATAAGGATACAAGCGTAAGTATTATTGTTTCAAGCGGACCTGAAGGCACACAGGAGCAACAAACACCTGTGCCCGAGGAAAATGAGCCGCAAACACCTCAAGAAGGTGGCGAACCCACCAACAACGAGGGTGGTGAAAACGATACACCAAAGCAGACAAAAACATTCACAGTAAAAATACCCGATAGCTCGGGCAATAAGGTTATGATAGAAATTACTGCAAACGGTACGGTTGTACACTCGGCACAACACGATAAATCAGAGGGTTACGTTTCGGTAGAAATAGAGGGCACAGGCTCGGTAAGTGTTCAGGCTATGATAGATGGCTCACTTGCAGCACAGAGGACATTAAATTTTGATTAAAGGAATAATTGTTAAAGGAATAGGCGGCTTCTACTATGTAAAGGCAGAAGACAAAAACGTGTATGAATGTAAGGCACGTGGTGTCTTTCGCAAGGAGAAAATCACTCCAACCATAGGCGACCGTGTAGAGATAGACGTAAAAAACAACAAAGGCTCCATTGTGAGAATAGAAGAACGCACAAATTGTCTTGTGCGTCCAAGCGTTGCAAATATAGATACAATCTTCATTGTGATTGCAGCTACATCTCCCGAGCCTAACTTGTTTTTAATAGATAAAATGCTCATCAACGCACACATAAATAATATTGAGCCCGTAATATGCATAAATAAAACAGACCTCACCGACAGAGAGGACATTTCAAAAATATATTCAGATATTGGCTACAAGGTTATTAAAACGAGTGCAACAGAAAACGATGATTGTGTTAATTCTCTTATGCCATACTTAAAGGGCAAGGTTACTGCATTTGCAGGTTCAAGCGGTGTGGGTAAATCAAGCCTGTTAAGTAAGGTTACCGATTATGCCCTACAAACAGGCAGTGTGAGTGAAAAAATTGGACGCGGTAAGCACACAACAAGACACGTCGAGCTTTTTGCAATCGACGAAAACACATACGTGCTCGATACACCAGGCTTTGGCTCATTAGAAACAGAAGATACAACTGCAGAGGAATTAAGCTTATATTTCCCTGAAATGAAGAATAAATCATCAATGTGTCGTTTCAGGGGCTGTTCTCATATTAATGAGCCTGATTGTGCAGTTAAGGAACTGCTAAATAGCGGTGAAATGGTAATGTCACGCTATGAAAGCTATAAAGAGATATACACACAACTAAAAAATAAAAAGCAATGGTAAAAGCTATATACAGAAACGAAAAAAGCTACGATACTGCCACCCACCCCCCCATC
>JAZRPB010000016.1:0-2119 GCA_045649025.1 Clostridia bacterium
ATTCATAATCTTCTGATAATTCATTTTTCATTGCTGCAAGTTTAGAATAACCCTCTACTGCACAATGAACATCGTTTTCATAAAGAATAACGATTGTTTCGGTATCCTTTGCAAATACCACTCCCGAAAAACACGAGAGAAACATACACAAAACTATAGCGAAGCTTAAAAGTTTTTTGTTAAAGTTCTTCATACTATTGCCCCCACTCATAAATACACTTTTAATTAAAAATATACACTATAATTTTACCAAATTTATATAATAAATAGGTAGCGTTGTCGTAATTTGTATGTTTTCTGTCGTAATTTGTAAAAAAACTCTCTTGACAAAGCAAGAGAGTTTTATGAATTGATTAAATTTTTACCTATGCATCCATGATAACGATGCACTCAAACTGTCCCGCGCCCGCCACAAATCGACAGTTACCATTATGTTTTTCAACCACAGAACATATACTTTTGATGCCTGTGCTTCGCATTTGTTCGGGCATATCATCAAAGTCAAGGTCTAAATCACAGGAATTTGAACATTTAAGAACGATTTTCTTCCCCTTGTGGAATATATCAAGTTTTATATGTCTTCCGTTTTTAGGTGCCAGTTCCGCACCGTTCAAAGCATTTTCGATGACATTGGCAAACACCGTTACAATATCAGGAGGAGCAATGCTAAGTGTTTTGCGTGTTGATGCCTGCACCTCGAAATCTATACCTTTATTTTTTGCTTTTTCCTGATAAACACCCAAAATACTGTTGATTGTATGGTTTTCGCAAAATGTTTTTGGTGCATAAGAAGCAGTTTGTTCCATGTATTGTTTAATGTAGTCAATTATTCTTTCCGTTTCTCCGGCAGAAGCATAAGACATAAGTGCATCGTAGTGATGATGCATATCATGCTTAAACTGCCTTGCATATTCGATTTCCTTTTCTTGTGCCTCCACCTGCAAAATAAGTAGTTCAGAGTGGAGCTGTCTGCGTCGTTCCTTTTCATAATTGACCGCATCCTGCAAACTTGCAAATAGCGAAGCATACACCACAAAGAAGGATGCAACTGTAAGCATAAAATAGATAAACTGTGTATTTGAAAGTGCAAGCTCATCCGGTAAGTATATGGACTGTGCCGCAATCATAATAAAGAAAGCTATTACAATGGCATAATATTTTGCCCATCCACCATTTATATATGTACTAAATCGCTTAAACTTGGGCAAAAGCACATAGTAAAGTAAAAGCTGAAGCACAACCATAGTCAGAATTACGAATATGATTTTAGCTGCAAGTGGTATTTGCCTTGCGCCCACATAAGTAGCCATTGTGGAAAAGCAGGTGTATATACATACATAACTTAAAAACAGAAAGCCTTTTACCGACGGCTTTCCCTTCGTTGTGAAAAAGAACAAAACACCGTTAAGCACAAGCGAGATAATGAAATTCTCACGGGGATGCTGTGCCGGCAAACCTAAAAACACAATACTGAATACAAACCATATAAGTGCAGTCAGAACTCTGTTAAAGCGTGGCCTAGCAAGGAAAATCGACATTCCAACGTGAGAAAGCACAGATAAAACCAAAAGTAGAATTTCAACAACGCCTATCTCTCTCATATCCGCTTACCTCCTCCCGAAATAATCAAAATATGCAGTCTGCAAGCCCTTGAACGCAGTCCTCGGAATAACTAAATTATCGCCACTTGTCAACGCTGCAGAATTTGACGACAGTTTATCAATATAATCAAGGTTTATGATATATGTTTTTCCGCATTGATAGAAGCATCCGAAAGGAGAGAGTTTATCTGCAAGCTCGGTTGCAGAAATTCTGACAGAAAGTTTTTCACCATTTAACAGTGATATTATCTGATAATGGTCGTTTGATTCGCTCCATACAATATTGTAAACAAGAATGGTTTTATATCCGCCCTCAATTTTTAGCTTTATGGTTTTTGGTGAATTAATGTTAATAGCCGCAAGTGCTTTGTCTACACCTTTGAAGAATTCTTCTTTTGTGTAAGGTTTTACGATATAGTGTGTTGCGTTCACACCAAACGCCTGTACCGCGTAATCGGAATATGAAGTTAAAAACACTATCGGACTTTCAATGCGCTTTGCACGAAGCTCTGTTGCTA
>JAZRPB010000017.1:0-14047 GCA_045649025.1 Clostridia bacterium
AAACAAACCTCACCACTCGACGTACCCTCGTACGCCTTCGGGTAACCCAAAAACAAAGCGTTCGCTTTGCTTTTGGTTCGGTTTGTTCATTCTGCATCTTTTTTTCCTATCCCCCCAAAAAAGTGGTGTAAAATTTACACCACTTTTTTGTATTTATCTGCTCCAGCTTAATCTATAACAAATTTCGCCGTTTTCTTCTTTCATATTTGCACCAACAATCAAAAATCCAAGATATGTTGCGTAATTTAGTGCCTTGCGGTTTTTCTTGTAAATTTCCATATTAAGACTCATATACTTATCCTGAATGAAGTGTGCAAGCTTTGTTCCTACTCTTTTGTTATGATATTGCGGATCAACATAAATTCCTCTAACCGTTCCGTCAACAGCCACGCTTATAAAGCCTACAATTTTGTTATCATATACATAAACATATGTATCTTTTTCATTAACATACGATTCCTTAACAGAATTATAGTATTTTTGCCAGAAATTATCTTCAATAAACGGATGTCCTGCTGTGAAGCTACGCATCCACAAATCAAGAATTTCGTATGCTTCCGAGGCTTCCATTTTCCTTATATTTTCCATAGCCGTAACCGTTAACTCCTTTATTGTTTTATTCGGTAATGTATATTTTTGTTTTTAGCGGTATATTATTCCACATCCACGTAATATCCTCGGGATGCAGTCTTACACAGCCGTGAGAAATCATAACTCCCACTCTGCCGTCATACTCACCGCCGCCATAGTATCTTAAGGTTGAGTGCAGTGCATATCCGCCATAGAAACGCATAATCGGTCCAACAAAATATCCGTTATATGGCCAAATTGACTCCTTACTGAAGTATTCAAATTCACCTGTTATGGTGGGTGTCCACGGTGCACCTATTGCACAAGGGTATGATTTAACCTGTACCCAGTGGTTTTTAGAACCCTTATATACGCGAACTCTGTAATCTGATTTATCAACGTGTATCATCCAATTTGTTTTGGAGGATATATTGTTTTTGTTTACGGGATATTTTTCATATTCTGCCTTTGCAATTGCTGATTCGCCAAGAACTATATCAATGTGGTCGCCAAAATCCAAAACCTTAAGGGAACAATCAAAATGCTCGGCAAATGCTCGTACAGGAATAAACACTGTTCCGTTTATTTCCTTTGTGGGAGCATTCATAACAATGTCTTTACCAAATACATTTGTTATTGTTGAGCCTATGTTATATGCAACACATTTATCACCAACTGAAATAGCCATAGAGTTGTACTTTGTGTTTTTCTCTGCCATAAGTCCCATTTTCTCGGCAAATGCAATAGCAGGAACATATGTTGTATTATCAATTATTGTTGCCGCAGGTGAAAACTTTTGCAAGCCTTCAACGGGGGTGTATATAACAGGCTGAAGCTTGTATGGCTTATCACCAGTCATATTAAATTCGTTTTTTTGAGCATCGGAGGTTGTTTTTAAAATCACCTCTTCGTTAGGCTTATATTCCTTGCCCTCATATGTAACATATCTTAAGCCTGTAAACTTTGCAATAATTTCGGTGTCTGGCTCAAAATCAGACAAATTCACATCAAGCGTTATTTGCTTGGTTATTCCGCCAACCCACGCATCATCCCAGCCTATATGTGTGCCGTCCTTTTTGTATACATCCACTCTTGCGGCGGTGTCTACCATTATGGGATGGTCAATCAGGGACATATAAATGGCAAGCTTGCCTGTTGTTTTTGTGTCCCTGTCGTCTGTCGCTTTGTCTGTGTTTTTTTCTGTTGCTTGTGTAGCATCATCAGTGTCTTCTGTTTTTTCATCAAAAAACTCTTTGGTGGGTGTAGATGATGCATCTTCTGTTTCTTCTTGTGATGTGGTATTTTGCTCAACTTGTGTTATTGTTGTTTCGTTTTCAGTAACCGCAGTTTCTTCTGTTGCGTACACAGGGCACGTACCCAAAAGCATTGCTGCTAAAAGCAGTGCAGATAAAGCTTTTTTCATCTATTATCCTCCGTTAATCAGTTATATTTTTTAATTCCAATATCTTTTCTGTAATGTGCATCCTTAAAGCTGATTTTCTCAACTGCCTTGTATGACTTTTCAATTGCCATATCAAGATTTGGAGCAATTGCCGTAACACCAAGCACTCTTCCGCCGTTTGTTACTGTTTTACCGTCTTTTATTGCAGTTCCTGCGTGGAATACAATTAAGTCATCGCTCTTAACATCTTCAAGACCGCTTATCTCATAGCCTTTATTGTATGAAACAGGATATCCGCCCGAAGCCATAACAACGCATACTGCGGCATTATCAGCCCACTTGATGTCAATTTCATCAAGTCTTTCGTCGATTACTGCCTCCATTATATCCACCAAATCGGTTTCAAGTCTTGGCAGAACAACCTGTGTTTCTGGGTCGCCAAATCTGCAGTTGTACTCAATAACCTTAACACCGTTAGAGGTCATCATAAGTCCGAAATACAACACACCCTTAAATGGTCTACCCTCTGCTTGCATTGCTTCTATTGTGGGAATAAAGATGTTCTTCATACATTCTTCTTCCTTGGTTTTATCGTATAGACGGCTTGGTGAGAATGTGCCCATACCGCCTGTGTTTAAGCCTTCATCGTTGTCATATGCACGCTTGTGGTCCTGTGCTGATACCATTGGCTTTACAGTTTTACCATCGGTAAATGCTAAAACAGAAACCTCGGGACCTGTTAAAAATTCCTCTATTACAACACGGCTGCCGCTTTTACCGAACTTGCCGTCATCTATCATATCGTGAATGGCATTTTCAGCTTCTTCAAGATTTTCGGCAATAATAACTCCCTTACCCAATGCAAGACCGTCTGCCTTAATAACGGTGGGGAATGTACCTTTTTTTACATATTCAATTGCCTCGACACTGTCGGTAAAAACCTCATAGCCTGCGGTGGGAATATTGTATTTTTTCATAAGGTTCTTTGAAAACGCCTTACTGCCCTCAATTATTGCAGCATTTGCACGTGGACCAAATGCACGTATGCCAGCGTTTTCCATAGCATCTACCATTCCGTCAACCAACGGGTCATCAGGTGCTACCATAACAAGGTCAATTGCATTTTCTTTTGCAAATGCAACCATTTTTTCTTTATCCATAACGTTTATATCCACACACTCCGCAAGCTCTGAAATTCCGCCATTGCCTGGTGCACAGTATATTTTTGTAACCTTTTTTGACTGGGCTATTTTCCAGATTATGGCGTGTTCACGTCCGCCGCTTCCTACTACCAATATTTTCATATTTCTACCTATTTAACTCCTTTCACAAAATCAAGCTTGAAAGAAAATTGTTCAGATTGTGCATTTACGCAATTGCCGTGTATGTTTATACACAAATGAGTGTAAATGTGCAAGATGGGCAATTTTACTCAAGCTTATATACACCAATTAATGATGGAACAATCTAATCTTTGTAAATGCCATTGCCATATTGTACTTGTTGCAAGTATCAATTACGTGGTCATCTCTTATAGAGCCGCCAGGCTGTGCTATAACTGTAACACCCGATTTGTGTGCTCTTTCTATATTATCGCCAAATGGGAAGAATGCATCTGAACCCAAAGCAACGTCGGTGTTCTTTTTAAGCCATTCCTTTTGTTCTTCCTTTGTGAATACACTTGGCTTAACCTTAAAGATATTTTCCCAAACACCGTCTGCTAAAACGTCCATATACTCATCGCTTATATATACATCAATTGCATTATCGCGGTCTGCTCTCTTTATGCCGTCAACAAACTGAAGATTTAGTACCTGCGGTGCCTGTCTTAACCACCATATATCAGCCTTGTTGCCTGCAAGACGTGTGCAATGTATACGAGATTGCTGACCTGCACCAATACCTATTGCCTGACCGTCTTTAACATAGCAAACACTGTTTGATTGAGTGTATTTTAAAACAATAAGTGAAATTAATAAATCTCTCTTTTGTGCGTCGGTTAGTGTTTTGTTGTCTGTTACAAGCCCTGAAAGTAATTCTTCATTAATATCAAGATTGTTTCTGCCTTGCTCAAAGGTAATACCAAAAACCTGTTTATGTTCAATTTCTTGCGGAACGTAATCTTCGTTTATTTTAATTACGTTATATTTACCGCCTTTTTTAGCCTTTAGGATTTCAAGAGCTTCATCGCTGTATCCGGGAGCAATAACACCGTCGGATACCTCCTTTTTAATAAGAAGAGCTGTGGCTTTGTCGCACTCGTCGGAAAGTGCAATAAAATCACCGAATGATGACATTCTGTCGGCACCTCTTGCACGTGCATATGCATTAGCAAGCGGAGTAAGCTCAACATCATCAACAAAGTATATTTTCTTTAATGTATCACTTAACGGTAAACCAACTGCTGCACCTGCGGGTGATACGTGCTTGAATGATGTTGCAGAGGGCAAGCCTGTTGCTTTTTTTAGCTCTTTAACAAGCTGCCAGCCGTTTAGTGCGTCAAGCAAATTTATATATCCGGGATTGCCGCATACTATTTCAAATGGCAGTTCGCCGTTTTCCATAAATACCTTTGATGGTTTCTGGTTGGGATTACAACCGTATTTTAATTGAAGTTCTTTCATATTGTACTGTTCCTTTCGTGAGAGTATATTATTTATTCTTATTTATAATTCTTGTTTGGAAGCTGCCATCTTCAAGACTTATGTATCTAACAAACAATGAAACCTTATTATCCTCATTTAAAGATGACCATAAGCCGTTTGTAAATTCTTCAATATGATTTGGAATTTCAACCTGTTTTGGCTCACCCTCAAACGATGGCAGGGGATTGCCGTCACCTTGATATGTGTGAATAAAATGTCCCTCACCGTTTATTGGATTTGAGTATGAGAAGGTATATCTTCTGCAAGAGGTGGGATTGCCGTTTGCACTCTTTAAAATTGACATTGCATAGTTGAAGTCATTTTCTCCTGTTTTAATAATACCCGAAATTCTTGGTGTGTAGTTTGGAGCATCGTCTTCATATTCTCTTGTACGCAAAGCCTGCTCAAATGTCATCTGATTGTTCATAAGCTCGTAAATTGTGTCGGTCTGGTCGCCGTTAGTAACAATTGTTTTGTTGCCTAAAACACGAACAGGTGCGTATATTATAAGATGCGGGTCCTCAAGCTTTGACGGGTCAAATGCTTCAGTTCGTATTCCGTCGCCATCCTCAACAAAAACTCTGTTGCGGCTGTTAACACTTCTGCCCATAATAAAATACGCACTTACTGCTGATTTGCCATCCTTTGATTTACCTATAACAATACCTCTGCCGGGGTATGAATTTTTTTGTAGCTCCTCGTATATATTAATTGTGTTCATTTGTACTTTTCCTTTCTAAATCTCATTGGCACATACCATTTCAACTGCTTTGGGAAGAATTTGCCATTCTGCCTCCTCCATAACTCGCTTTTGCAGTGTTTCGGCTGTATCATTCTCATTTATATACACGGCTTTTTGCATAATAATCTTACCGCCGTCCACTATCTCGTTCACAAAGTGTACAGTTGCACCTGTAACCTTCACACCATAATCAAGTGCAGCCTCGTGCACCTTTAAGCCATACATACCGTTTCCGCAAAAGGACGGAATAAGCGATGGATGTATATTTATTATCCTGTTACTGTATTCCTTTAAAAAGCTGTCGCCCAAAATTGCTAAAAATCCCGCAAGCACTATTATATCCACCTTTTGTGATACCATATAGTCACGCAAAGCAACGTCGAAGGCTTCGGCACTTCCGCACTCCTTTTTTGTTATAACCGTTGAGGCTATACCTGCGTTTTTTGCACGTTCAAGTGCATACACGCCGTGCTTGTTTGATACAACCGTAACAATTTCGCCGCTTTTTATAATACCGCTTTTTTGAGCGTCTATGAGAGCCTGAAGGTTAGTTCCTCCGCCCGATACAAGTACACCAATTCTCTTTTTCAAGATAATAACCTCCCCAAAAGCAAGTGTGATTAAATTATATCCACACCTTTTTCGCCTTCAACAAGCTCGCCTATAACATAAACTTTTTCGCCAGCTTCTTCAAGACACTTAACTGCTGCATCAGCCTTGTTGGCATCAACTGCAACTATCATACCAATACCCATATTGAATGTGTTGTACATATCTCTTTCGGGTACGTTTGCCATCTTTTGCATTAAGTTAAATATTGGCAGTACCTCCCAGGTACCTTTTTTAATTACGGCTCTTAAGTTGTCAGATAACATTCTTGGAACGTTCTCTATAAAACCGCCGCCTGTGATGTGAGAAACTGTGTTAATACCAACCTCATCAATAAGCTTTAATAGTGGCTTTACATATATTTTGGTTGGTGTTAGAAGCTCCTCGCCAATTTCCTTGCCAAGTTCTTCGCTGTATGTATGTAGCTTTTTAGCAGCATCGTCGCCATTTAAGTCGAATATTTTTCTAACGAGTGAGTAGCCGTTTGAATGTATACCGCTTGAAGCAATACCAATAAGCACATCACCAGCTTTTGCCTTTGCACCGTCTGTGATTTTTGATTTTTCAACAACACCAACACTAAAGCCTGCAAGGTCATACTCGTCAACAGGGTAGAAACCGGGCATTTCAGCAGTTTCACCGCCAACAAGGGCACAACCTGCTTTTACACATCCGTCAGCCACGCCCTTAACAATCTGTGCAACCTTTTCAGGATAGTTTTTACCAACTGCAAGATAGTCGAGGAAGAATAATGGCTTTGCACCGCTGCAGGCAACGTCGTTAACACACATTGCAACGCAGTCCTGACCAATTGTGTCGTGCTTGTCCATTAAGAATGCAACTCTTAATTTTGTGCCAACACCGTCAGTGCCCGATACAAGCACAGGGTTTTCGTAGCCCTTTGGAATTTCAAACAGACCGCCAAAACCGCCTATACCGCCAAGCACACCCTCAATAGCTGTCTTTTTAACATCTTCTTTTATAAGTCTTACTGATTCATAGCCTGCCTCTACATCAACGCCGGCACTTTTGTACATATTTTCTGCCATTTTTATTCTCCTTACATCTCACTTACTGTTTTTTTGATTTTATCATTTTTAGCCATAACACCATCAACCATATTTTGTTTTTCGGTGTTAAGCATATCCTTAAGGTAATCATATTTTAATGCAAGCATCTGCACTGCTAAAATAGCTGCATTTGTTCCGTTATCTATACCAACTGTTGCAACAGGTATTCCGGGCGGCATTTGAACAGTTGCCAAAAGTGCATCAAGACCGTTTAGTGTTGAGTTGATCGGTATACCTATAACAGGCAGTGTGGTGTGTGCGGCAATAACACCGCCAAGATGTGCCGCCATACCTGCAGCACAAATAATAACCTCAATTCCGTTCTCCTGTGCATTTTTTGAAAATTGGGCTGCTGCATCGGGTGTTCTGTGTGCCGATATAACATTCACATCAACCTCAACATTAAAGCTTTTAAGTTTCTTCACACAACTCTCTAATTTTGGAAAATCCGAGTCGGAGCCCATAATGAGTGCAACCTTTGGTGTAGACATATATATCAATCCTTTCAAATTTATTTACTTTAATTTCTTTAAGATATTATACAAAATAAGAAAAAAATACCCTAATATATATAGTACCAAAAATATCACATATTGTCAATAAATTTTGGAAATAATTGTTGCACAAAAATAATCAAAAAAAGAGTGTTTACTCTGCTTTTTTTGCAGAATAAACACTCCTCGGTAAAGAACTTATCTGTTTTGTTCTTCTTTCTGATTTTTGTTTTGGTTTTGGTTTTTATTTTGGTTTTGGTTTTGGTTTTTGTTTTGTTGATTGTTTTGTTGGTTGTTTTGTTGATTTTGTTTTTGATTTTTGTTTTGATTTTCGTTTTGATTAAAAGACATAATAATCTCCTCCTTTCATCATTTGTTATAATTCCCGTAAACAAGTGTTTTTATGCAAAAATATTTTTATCAAAAAAGCGAAAATATGTTTGACAAAAACGAATGTTTATGTTATTATATATGTATGTTAATGTATTATGACGGAATTTAACATATTTTGTCGGTATATGAAAGGAAAAGTGAAGAAAAATGGCAAAAATGGGCGAAAAAGACTATGAGATATTAGATTTTATATATTATCAGCTTGAAAAAAAGGGATTTCCGCCGAGTGTGAGAGAGATTTGTAATGCGGTGGGGCTCAATTCAACTGCAACAATTCATGCACGTCTGCGTAAATTACAGGAAGCAGGCTACATAGAAAAGGACGCATCTAAAAATCGTTCTATGCGTCTTGTTAACTATGCTCCAAAGGGTGAAAAGGTTATTCCTATAAATACAGAGGATAAGTATTTGGAAGTTCCTATGTATGGTAAAGTAACTGCGGGTTTACCAATAACTGCAATTCAGGATAATTCACAAACATTTCCCCTGCCAATGAGCTTTGCAAAAAATAAAGATATATTTATGCTTAAGGTAAGCGGTGAGTCTATGATTAATGCCGCTATTCTTGATGGTGACTATATAATAGTGCAGCAGCAACCCACTGCATCAAATGGCGATATAGTTGTTGCACTTGTAAATGACGATGAAGCAACCGTAAAAACCTTTTATAAAGAAAACGGACATTTCCGCCTTCAACCCGAAAATGATTATATGGATCCTATTATTGTTGATAATGTATCAATATTGGGTAAGGTGGTAGGAGTATTCAGGGAGATGTAATAATATTTTTGTCAGGTCTTGACACGAACTATATGGATATGTCGGATGTTGTCGAAAAACGAAAGGGTGTTTATATGAAACTTCATATTGGTATGCGAAAGGTAAAAAGCCTTATTGCCTTGGCGGTTACATTTATAATATGGCAGTTGATACGTGTTTTTCTTCCAATGCTGGAAGCACATCCTATTTTTGCATATATTTATTCGGTGATAGAAATTCGTGAGACACCTGATAAAACAAAAAAATTCGGGAGATTACGAATAAAAGCAACTTTTATAGGGCTTATAGTAGGGCTTGTTTTTATAACATTATCGGTTTTTGCAGCATCTAAAATAAACGGGGAAATGTGGCAGCTTTTAACAGAACTTTTGTTTATTTTGCTTGCGACACTCTTTTCACTTTTAATTGCTGAAAATGCAAAATGTGAAAATTTTTGTGGCATTGCTGCAATTATATCTATTATCTGTATGGTTTCTCACAATGAAGAAGATATTTATCTTTATGCGATAATGCGTGTTATTCAAACGCTTATAGGTGTTTTCTCAGCGATGGTTATAAATGTGTTCATAAATAAAAAGAAGAACAAGTAACTAGTGAGGATGTTGTGCGGGTTTATGCTCTACTGTTATGAATAACTTTCAGTCCTAACTTAATATGAGCTAAGACCCAAAAATGGTTGCATCTAAACCTTATGCATCGCAATATGGATGTGTCGAAAAATGACGAAATAAAAAAGCCTCCCCTGTGTAAGGGGAGGTGGGTTGCAAAGCAACTCGGAGGGGTTGTAAATTCAAGGAAAAACAATCCCTCAGTCAACTTCGTTGACAGCTCCCTTTACACAAGGGAGCCTTTGAAAAGCTACATCTAAACCTTATGCCTCGCAATTGCATTGCAAAGCAATGCATCGATATAAATCTCTTGCGAGATTTTCGTTATGTCTTAAAAGTCTCGATATGTTGCAGGCAACTCGATATGTCGCTATCGCGACGAGATTTACATCATATCGAGTTTTGAGTGAAACGAAAAACATATCGATTTTTCGAAGTAAAAATATCGAGCAAACGAAGTTTGCATATCGACAAAAACAGGTTTGCATCTAAACCTTATGCCTCGCAATATAAAGAATGTCGAATAACGTCAAAAAGGAGAAGATGAATATGAAGAAAATAATGTTATCCATAAAACTGATTTTTTTAATAATAGTTTTAATTGCTTTGATTATTCCTTTTTGTAAATTAGTATCTAAAATGCTTTTGGATAATAAGAGTGTAGGAAGTGAAGAGTATATTTCTACAAACTTATCAGAAATGTATGAGATGTATAAAGAGAACGAAGTTTTTGCAAATGATACAACAAAAATAAAGTGTGTGCGTTTGACGTTGTTGTTCAAGAAATAAATGAAGACACATCAGGACATCCATACATTTCTATAAAATCAGATAAATATAGGGTAGTAGTTTATTTTAATAAAAATCAACGAAATACTTTATTAACAATAAAATCTGGTGATTCTATAAAAGTTAAAGCAAGATGCAAAGGGTTTGGTCAACTATTTACTGATATTGAATTTAATCAGGCAGAGGTGTTAGAGGGTTATTAATTTTTTGACCTGACCTGACACGAACTTGACACCAAAAAGATTTGCATCTAAACCTTATGTGTCGCAAGAATTATGTCGAATGATGTATAAAAATAAAAATATTTGACTGGGGTTATTATACATATGGATGATAAAATACAAATATTTGAAGATAAAAGAATACGAACTGCATGGAATGAAGAAACAGAAGAATGGTATTTTTCTGTTGTTGATGTAATTGGTGTATTGACGGATAGTCCGAATCCAAGAAAGTATTGGAGTGTTCTTAAAACTCGACTAAAAAAAGAGGGAAACGAGTCGGCTACAAATTGTAGTCAACTGAAATTAAAATCGCATACTGATGGCAAGTCATATAAGACAGATGTGGCTGATACAGAACAACTTTTGCGAATCATTCAGTCTATTCCATCGCCTAAAGCTGAACCGTTTAAATTGTGGTTAGCGCAAGTTGGCAGGGAGAGAATTGAGGAAACTATTGATCCTGAACTCACAATAGAACGAGCACTTGAAACATATCTCAAAAAAGGTTACACAAGAGAGTGGATAAATCAACGATTGCAAGCTATTCAGGTGAGGAAAGAATTAACAGACGAATGGGATGCAAGAGGTGTACAAAAAGGTGTTGAGTATGCAATACTCACAGATGAAATTACAAAAGCTTGGTCTGGAATGACAACGAGGAAATACAAAAATCTCAAAGGACTCACAAAAGAAAATTTGCGAGATAATATGAGTACTCTCGAGCTTGTTCTCAATATGCTTGCGGAAGCAACAACCACTGAATTATCAAAAACAAAAAAATCCACAAACCTTTAAGGAAAATTTAGAGGTTGCTAAAAGTGGCGGAGAAGCAGCAGGTGTTGCAAGAAAAGAAGTTGAGAGAAGAACAGGAAAATCTGTTATTACCTCAAGAAATGCAGCCGAACTAAATCAGGTAGTAGTTGATTTGATTGAGGACATTACAGAGGGAGAAGAATAATTTTTATATTTAGTATAATAGTTTGCCGATAATAAATATTTACATATCGGAGCAGGAAAATCTAATATTCCTGCGGGTTCTAATGAAATTTGTTTAGGGAAAATCAGTTGAAAAAATAAGGAAAAATTAGTAGGTCCATATTGTGCATTGGCACAACAAGGTTTTCGGGTACCCAACAGAAATCTGCGATTTCATGTTGGGTGACGGTTCTTATTATTCACTGTTCACCTAACTTGACACGAGCCAGAATTGTGTCGAAAGATAGAGAAAAACAATATCAAAAAACTTTTAAATGGAGATTAAATAGTGGAAAGTATAAAATTATCTTTTGAGGCGGTTATGCCTATATTCATTCTTATGTCGTTGGGGTACATACTTAAGAAGATAAAACTTGCAGACAAGAAAAGTGTTGATGTAGTAAACGGGTGGGTTTTTAGGATTTTTCTCCCTGTTTTATTGTTTTATAACATATATAATACACAGACAGCAGATGTTTTAAATGTTAAGTTGATTGTTTTTGCTGTTGTAGGAATTTTACTTGTTTTTGTTTTGGGGTATTTTGCTGTTTTGTTTTTAACTAAAGATAATGCAAAACGTGGAGTAATGTTACAGGGTTTTTTTCGTGCCAATTTTGCAATTCTTGGTATTCCACTTGTAAGTTATATCTGCGGAAATAAAACAAGTGGACTTGTATCTTTAATGGTTGCGGTTGTAATTCCTGTGTTTAATATTCTGGCGGTAATAGCATTAGAAGTATTTAGAGAAGGCAATAGCAACCTCAATATATTAAAACTTTTGAGGGGTATAATTACAAATCCCTTAATTGTAGGTTGCGTTATTGGTCTTATAGTTTTTGTTTTAGATTTAAAACTCCCGTCTGTAATAGAAAGGTCAGTTAAAGATATTGCGTCTATGGCGACTCCTTTGTCGATAATTGTATTGGGCTCTGTGTTTGATTTTTCAGATATCAAGGGTTATTTCAGAGAAAATGTTATAGTTGTAATGACAAGACTTGTTATTGTTCCACTTATTATGATACCCATTGCAATATGGATGGGATTTAGGGGAGAGGCGCTTGCGTGTTTGTTAGTAGTGTTCGCATCACCTATTGCAGTTTCATCATTTTCTATGGCAAAGCAAATGGATGGGGATGAAAACCTTGCGGTTCAGGTGATAGCAATATCTTCGACGCTTTGTCTTGTGACCCTGTTCTTGTGGATATTCTCGCTGAGTTTTTTGGGTTTATTTTGATTGCATGCTAACTAGTGCACAGAGGGGAAATTCCATTGTGCTTTACTCGTGTCAAGTTTTACAATTTAATATATTAGTTTGCTTAATTTTAATATTTACATATAGTTATAAAATGTGCATTGGGGTTATGGCAAAGAAAAGCCTTAAAAATCATAAATAAATATGCATAGAAATGGTATAATTATACAAAATATGCCATTTCTATGCTAAATTTTTGGATTTTTATACATTTTTTATGAAAATTATGCAAAACTATTTACAAATGATAAAAAATGTAATATAATAATAAGATGTAATGGAGTTATATTTTAACTTCTAATATTTTATAAAAAAGGATATGATGACAATGATTAAGGTAGCAGTGTTGGGTGCTACAGGCTATGCGGGAATTGAGCTTGTAAGACTTCTTACAAATCATCCCGAGGTTGAAATTTGTGTGCTTGGCTCACAAAGCTTTGACGGACAAAAAATAAGTGATGTATATCAGAACCTACGCAATGTTCTTGAAATGGAGTGTGAAAAGGTAGACCTTGATAAAGTTGCAAAATGCGATGTTGCATTTACTGCACTTCCGCACGGAGCTTCAAAGGATGTTATACCTCAAATTGTGGAGCGTGGCGTTAAGGTTATAGACTTGAGTGGCGATTTCAGATATGATGATATAGAAGTATACGAAAAATGGTATGGTGAAAAGCACTCGTCTCCCGAGCTTCTGGCTGAATCTGTATATGGTATGCCCGAGCTTCACAGAGAAAAGATAAAGGGTGCAAGACTTATTGGTAACCCTGGCTGCTACACAACCTGCTCAATACTTGGTGCGGTGCCGCTTCTTGCAAAGGGCATAGGCTCGGTTAAGAACATAATTGTTGATGCAAAATCAGGTGTAACAGGTGCGGGCAGAGGTTTGGCATTGCAAACACATTTTTGCGAATGTACCGAAAATTCCAAGGCATACAAGGTGGCAACTCACCGTCACACATCTGAAATAGAACAAGAGCTTTCAAATGTTGCGGGCGAGGAGGTTTTGATATCATTTACTCCACACCTTATTCCGCAAAAGAGAGGTATACTTTCAACAATATACATAAACCTTAACAAGAAATGTACAACCGAGGAGCTTGTTAATCTATATAAGGAATATTATAAGGATGAGTTCTTTGTGCGTGTTAAAAATGTGGGAGAGTTACCAGAAACAAAGCACGTTGCAGGCTCAAACTTTGTTGATATAGGTGTTGTTGCAGATGAAAGACTGCAAAGAGCAGTTGTTGTGTCGGCACTCGATAACATTGTTAAGGGTGCGGCAGGTCAGGCAGTACAAAATATGAATATATTGTTTGGAATTGATGAAAAAACAGGGTTAGACCATGCAGGATTTTATCTGTAATTTTGGAGGGGATTTAATGGAAGGACTAATAAAAAAAGCGGGCATACTAATAGAAGCCCTGCCATATATTCAAAAATTTGCAGGCAAAACTGTTGTTGTTAAATATGGCGGAAATGCCATGATAAATG
>JAZRPB010000018.1:0-51875 GCA_045649025.1 Clostridia bacterium
AAGCTATGAGTCAGGAAATTATGGAAAATCCACCTGAAATCACACCTGAAATGATTAACGAAATGATGCCCATGATGCAAAATATGTTTTCCGGCATAGGCGGTATGGACATTGAATCCAATCAGGAAGAACAGTCTTCAAAAACAACAAAAACCAAAAAAGTGAATAAACAAAAGAAAAAAAGTCTTATTGAACAATATGCAACAAACTTAAATCATAAGGCTAGAGAAGGTCAGATAGACCGCGTTATCGGAAGAGATGTAGAGATTGAACGTGTTGTACAAATTCTTAACAGACGTAAGAAAAACAACCCCGCCCTTATCGGTGAACCCGGTGTAGGTAAAACTGCCATTGCGGAAGGTTTGGCTGTTAAAATTGTAAATAACGATGTTCCACATAAGCTTTTAAATAAAGAAATTTATCTTTTAGACCTTACTTCACTTGTTGCAGGAACACAGTTCCGCGGTCAGTTTGAAGCAAGAATTAAAGGTATTATTGACGAAGCTGTTGAACGCGGCAACGTAATATTTGTAATTGATGAAATTCACAACATCGTTGCAACAGGTGACTCGGAAGGTGCAATGGGTGCGGCAAATATCTTAAAACCTGCACTTGCAAAAGGTGATATTCAGGTTATTGGTGCTACAACACTTGACGAATACAGAAAATATATTGAAAAGGATTCTGCACTTGAACGTCGTTTCCAGCCTGTAATAGTTGAAGAACCTTCTGTTGAACAGACAATAGAGATTATAAAAGGTATAAGAGATTATTATGAAAATCATCATAAAGTAAAAATTTCTGATGAGGTTATAAAATTCGCATCCGTTTTGTCTGAGCGATATATTACAGACAGATTTTTGCCCGACAAGGCAATTGACGTTATAGATGAGGCAGGCTCACGTGTTAATTTGAAAAATCAGGCTCTTTATGATGCTAAAAAGATAGAGGAGCTTATTGGTGAAAACAACCTTAAAATTGAGCAGGCAACCGAAGCATCAGACTTTGAAATGGTTGCAAACTTAAAGTCGGAGCAGTTCCGTCTTGAAGAAAAGCTAAACACAGCAAAGCAAGAGGCATCAAAATCGGAAATTACCTTTGATGATGTTGCCGCAGTTATAGAAAGCTGGACAAAAATTCCCGTGCATCGCTTAACAGAGAGCGAAACAAAACGTCTTTTAGAGCTTGAAGATAGACTACACCAAAGAGTTATTGGTCAGGACGTGGCAGTAAATGCCGTTGCAAAGGCAATAAGACGCGGCAGAGCAGATATTACAACAAAAAAACGCCCTGTTTCGTTTGTGTTTGCAGGGCCGACAGGTGTGGGTAAAACAGAGCTTGTTAAAACTATTGCCGAGGTGATGTTCGGCAACGAGGAGGCTTTAATAAGAATAGATATGTCGGAGTATATGGAAAAGCACTCCGTATCAAAGCTTATTGGCTCACCTCCGGGATATGTAGGCTACGACGATGCGGGTCAGCTTACCGAAAAGGTACGCAGAAATCCATACTCGGTTGTGTTGTTAGATGAAATTGAAAAGGCACATCCCGAGGTGTTTAATCTGTTTTTACAGATTTTAGATGACGGACGCATTGCCGACAGCCACGGAAAGATTGTTAATTTTGAAAATACAATTATTATTATGACCACAAATGCCGGCTCGGAGTTCCGTTCGAGTGCACCCGGCTTTATGTCGGACGGCGAGGCAACGTTAAACGATAACGTTCAAAAGAGCTTAAAGCAATTCTTTAAGCCCGAATTTTTAAACAGAATTGATGAAATTGTAACCTTTAAGCCGCTTACTAAAGACGAGCTACGAAAAATTATCGACCTGCTTCTTAAAAATATTACAGATAAGCTTCTTGAAAAGAAGGCAACACTTACTGTAACAGATGCAGCAAAGGAGATAATTCTTCAAAAGGGCTACGACGTAAAATACGGTGCAAGACCATTAAAGCGAGCAATACAAAGCACTCTTGAAGACACTCTTGCAAAGATGTCGCTAAATGGCAAAATATACGAGGGAGCAACTCTTTGTGCCGATGCAAAGAACGGCGAAATTGTGGTTAGCGTTCTTTAAGGATTTACATTAAAAATATGAATGGGCCTTATGTCTGTGTAGCTATACGTAGACAAAGGCCTGTTTTTTGAGTTTACGGTGTGTGCTGCAACAAGTATTGTCTGCGGTGTTCTTTCTCCCACGCTTGTAACCACAGGCGTGTGGTCGAAGTTATCGTCATCTGAAAAATTTAGCTGAATTATATCACCTATCTCTATTTGCGAAAGATTTACCAGCTCGCCTTGAGGTCCCTTACCTGTGTTTGATACTAAAAAGCGGTAAAGCTCATTAACTCCTGTCCACGAGGGTGTTCTGTTGTTTACCGATATGTAATACCAACCAAAAGTGGGTGTATAATTCATCACACCGCTGCCTGCATAAATACACTGTGATGCAAAATTTGTGCAGTCGCCGCCTATGTTTTCAAAGTTATAAAATTGCGGGTTGGGTGAAAGTGCATAGCGATTTGCATACTCCACCGCAGCCTCTCTGTTATATCTCATTTATTTCACCTCCTCTATATTATATGCAAGAAGGTGAAATAAGGATTTGTAAAAAATTTTTACACTGTATTTAGGGTATAGCAAAAAGGCAGAAAAATCAAATGGATTTTTCTGCCTTTTTGTGGTCTGCGCTTTTTTAACATCCCCTAACCTACATATCCAGAATGGCTTTATAATAATCTAGACTTTTAAACTCCTTATCGAGCTGTGTGAGGGCATATTTTTCGCTTATTTTTCCTAATTCACTATATAGCTTATCGTTGCCGTTAAATGAAAGGATTTTTTTATCCTCACAGCTTATAATATACTGCATTGCTCTATATGTATTGGGTGTAAGCGGCAATGTACCACTCCCCCCACACGCACTGCACACCACACAACCGCCATCAACATCAAAGCCGTAAATTTCATTGCTTGTGCATCTGCACGCATTTAAATTCGGCATATATCCGCCTATCGACATTAATCGCAGCTCATACACAAGCTTTACTTTTTCTAATGCTTCCTGTTTGTATGCAAGTGCATACACGCAATTTAAAAACACCTTTAAAAGCCGTTCATCTGCATTATTCATTCCAAGAATTGCATACGTTAAATCTGCAAGATAGTTGCAAAGAGAAAGCTTTTTAATATCCTCTGTAACAGGAAAAAACGAATCTATTGCCGTTATTGAGTTAATGGTTGATATTTCCCTGTTTGAAAGGTATAGGTCAAAATCACCATAGCACAGGAACTGGCTTGCGGCACTGTCACGATTTTTTGTGCTTTTGGCACTGTATTTTACCGCCTTGATTATTCCGTATTCGGCAGTGAAAATACTTAACATTCTATGCCCCTCGCCATAGTCATTTTGTCGTATTATAATTCCTCTTGTGGTAATACGCGACATTGTGGCTCCTCTTTCTTTTCATTAATTTCTTCGTAGCTTTTTTTATATAACAAATATGCTTCTATGCTTCCCGTTTGTGAAAATGCGTTCCATAAAAAATTGTCAGCTTCCATAAAAATTCCACCCCACCGTTATAATTTCTTTATCGGTAGTGTCTGTATTTTTAACGGGTGTTATTCATCTGCTTTATATCCAAAATTTTTAAGCAGAAAATCACTGTTACGCCAATCCTCTTTAATCTTTACCCATAGCTCAAGGTACACCTTTTTATCGAGCATTTTTTCTATATCATATCTTGCAAGCGTGCCGATTTCCTTTAGCATTGCTCCGTTCTTACCTATTATTATGCCCTTATGTGCTGCCTTTTCGCAATAGATTGTGGCGTATATTTTTGTTACGTGGTCAAGCTCTTGCATTTTGGAAATTTCAATTGCTATTCCGTGCGGTACCTCCTGTTGTAGAAGATAGAGCATCTTTTCTCTTATAATTTCCGAGGCAATTTGTCTTTCGGGCTGGTCTGTTACCAAATCCTCATCATAAAGCATTGGACCCTCGGGAATATAGTCACGAATTGTATTAAACAATATGTCGATACCGTCGCCTGTTTTTGCACTTATAGGCACAATTGCTTCAAAATCATACATACTTGAATAATCTGCAATTTTGGGTAAAAGCTCTTCCTTTTTTACTAAATCAACCTTATTTAAAAGTAATATACTCGGTACCCCTGTTTTTCCAAGTGAATGTGCAATTTCACGCTCTATTTCCTGTATTCCCTTTGTTGCATCAACCACAAAAAGAATTACATCGGTATCATTCATTGCACTGTTTACTGTCCCTATCATAAAATTACCAAGCTTGTTTGCAGGCTTGTGAATACCTGGTGTGTCGGTAAATATAATTTGCTCCTCATCTGTGGTATGAATTGCTAAAATCTTATTTCTTGTGGTTTGAGGTTTTTCCGAAATTATGGCAACCTTTTGCCCTGCAATTTCGTTTAACAGCGTGGATTTGCCCACATTTGGCATACCTATTATTGCCGCAAATCCCGACTTAAAGTTTTTCTTCATTTTAGTGTCCCTTTCTGTGTTATTGTTTAGGTGTTTTTTTGAGGGTTTTATACCGCCCCGATGCAAAAAATGTCAAGATGGACAAATTTTTCCAAGACCTACCCTCTTGTAATGTTAAGAGAATTTAATATATTTTCCTGTTTCTCATTCATTATACGTTCTTCGTCCTCTTCTATATGGTCGTAGCCTAAAAGGTGGAGCATTGAATGTGCACACAAAAAAGCTATTTCTCTTTTAAACGAATGTCCAAATTCAATTGCCTGCTCTCTTGCTCTTTCAAGCGATATAACAATATCACCAAGCATTATAAGGTCGTCATCATACTCAAATTCGTTGTCGATTATCTGTCCCTCTTCATCAAATTCAAGCATGGGAAATGAAAGCACGTCTGTGGGTGCATTAATAGAACGAAATTCGTTATTTATAATTTTTATGTTTTCGTTATCTGTTAGTGTAAGGCTTATTTGTGCGTCGAAGTCACATTCCTCCATCTCCATAACTCTTTCACAAACTGCTCTTACAACTGCTTCAAGCTCATTGGTAAATGCTTCTTTATTCTGTTCGTTTTCTATTATTAGCTCTACCATTTCTTATTTTTTCCTTTTCCTCGTCGTATTTTGCATATGCCTTTATAATCTCCTGAACAAGCGGATGACGCACCACGTCCTTTTCTGTAAGATTACAAAAAGCAATGTCCTCTATATTCTTTAGCACTCTTGCCGCCTCTTTTAAGCCCGACCTTTTATCGCGTGGCAAATCTATTTGCGTTATATCGCCTGTTATTATTGCACGTGAGCCAAAACCAATTCTTGTTAGAAACATTTTCATCTGTTCGGGTGTTGTGTTTTGAGCTTCGTCTAGAATAATAAACGAATTATCGAGCGTTCTTCCTCTCATATATGCAAGCGGAGCAACCTCAATCACGCCCTTTTCCTGATAGCGTAAAAAGCCCTCACCGCCAAGCATTTCATACATTCCGTCATATAGAGGTCGTAAATAGGGGTCAACCTTGTTTTGCAAATCGCCAGGTAAAAAGCCAAGCTTTTCGCCTGCCTCAACTGCAGGACGTGTTAAGATGATACGGTTAACCTCTTTTCTTTTAAGTGCAGTTACCGCCATAGCAACCGCCAAATATGTTTTTCCTGTTCCCGCAGGGCCTATGCCGAAAACTATGGTGTTTTCTTTTATTGCGTCGGTGTATTTTTTTTGTCCCAACGTTTTTGTTTTTATTGGTGTACCCTTAATATTTATGGCAACAACGTCATCGCCCATCATTTTAAGGTCAACACCGCCGTTTTCCTGTACCATAGTTATTGCGTAGAGAATTTTTTGGGTGTCTAATTTTTCGCCCGATGCAACTATCTGCATCAGTATTTTTAACACCTCCTCTGCCTTTTCAACATTTTCCTCCTCTCCTTTAATTTGCAGTGCATTCTCCTTTGCACCAACGGTTACATTCAAGGATTTTTCCAAAAGCTTCATATTTGCATCAAAGCTTCCGAACAACAAAGATAAATCCACACTCTCTTGTATTTCTACTTCTCTTATTAACAAGTATTTTTCACTCCTCTTTTTGTATTGGTGCGAAAACTCCAATATCCTCTAAAACTGTCATTTTAAGAGTTACCCTTATGGAATTATCGCTTATTTTCTCATAGTCTATTTCTGAATTTATTAGCTGTGCGTCCTTTAACAGCTCCTTTGCTATTTTTTCTTCAAGGTCATTTTTTGCAAATTCTACTGCCACAGCTTCGCCAAGCGGCTCTGTTGTTATTTGAGCCTCCGAGCACACTCTTTCATTTAAGCAAATTCCGCTATACCCAAAATAGGGGATTTTAAGTTCGTGACGGGAAAAGGTGTGAACACAATTTTCATAGGGACACAAAACATTCTCAAACGAATTATATAGCTTACCAAACACCTCAAGCGAAAAATACCGCTTTTTCCTACCTGTTGGTATTTTGCTCTCATGGCTTAAGTTATATATTCCGTCCTTTTCGTGATAGGTAATTGCTTTTACTGTCCCTTGTGCGTGCACGTATGTATATCTCTCTTCTTCGTATTGACGAAAAATCGGCACCTTTGAGCTAATTAACACATCGCCCTGGTTAACCGCACTGCCCTGTTTTCTCATATTATGACCGTTTAGCACCGTTACGTTTGTTACGTAGCCGTCCCTTGCAGCAACAATATCGCAGATTTCATCACTCTCAAGAGGAGGTGACGCAAGATTTTTTTCGTATATCTCCACCCGTGCCTTTGCACCCTCTATGTACAGCCACGCCCACGCGATATTTTCCGTTTCATTAACAAGGCTTTGCTTTATAATTTGCTTATCCTTTATATTTTTCTTTTTTGCACCCACATACACGCCGTCGTTTTTCAGTATTTGCTTAATTTGGGAATAGTCCGCCTCATACACGCCGTTTATTTCTATAACCCATATGTAGCGGGAGGTGATGGCAAAGAACAAAATACAAATACAAGCCCCTGCAAAAAAGGTGTAGCGGTTTTTATATTTCTTTAAAAGGTTATACGCACTTGTTTTTTTTACTATTTTTACCCTTGTGTGCGTTTTATATGCAACGGAACGAATTTTAAAAAAATCACATTTTTGCATTCGCAGAGTAAAGGTGTTGTTATTTGTTCTTTGTATATTAAAAATATTAATTCCCCGTTTTGCACAAATGCTCAAAAAACGTTCTACCTGATCTCCATATATTTCTATTATAACATATCCTTTCAAAAAATGAAATAGTCTATTGAACATTTTTTACCTCTTTTTTTAAATTTCGTAGCCGATTTTTTCAAAATAACCTAAAATAAGCATATCTGCAGTGCGAATATGCTCAATTTTTAAATCTTTTCCGCAAACGGACAGGACACCATAGTGTGTTTTTATTAAAATTTCCGTATCTGTATATTTTAAAATGCCCCTGTGATTTTCTATATAAATTTCACGGTTACCCGTAACAATGAGCCGATTAAGGTCCATAATTATGTCCTTGGGAATGCCCCACATATCAGAAAACTTTTCTTTTATGGATTTTATTTTAAACACCCCCAAATAACAGATATATAATTATTTCTATGTAATGATTTTTGAAATAATTACATATACATTTTACAAAAGAGAAAGGAACATACCAAAATGAAGAAATTTTTATTACAGATTGGGGTTATATGTATAATCTATTTTATTATAACCAATCCAAACGAGGCAATGCAATACACCACAAACGCAATGGATATGTGCTTTGGAATTATTGTGCCCACACTGTTTCCGTTTTTTGTTTGCTCGGGACTTTTAATATATTCAGGCTTTTGCAATACTCTGTCTAAACTCTTTGCCTTTTGTATGAAGCCGTTGTTTTTAGTGTCCCCTGCAGGTGCTTCCGCCTTTGTTATAGGAATTGTGAGCGGTTATCCGCTTGGTGCAATAACGGCGGGCGAGCTTTATAAAAACAACTACATAACAAAAACAGAGGCTCAAAGACTTTTAGCCTTCTGCAATAATTCAGGACCGCTATTTATTTTGTGCAGTGTGGGACTTGCAATGTATTCAAGCCTGCACTATGGCATTGCTTTGTATGTATGCCATATTTTAGCATCTGTTAGCGTTGGTATTCTTTTTAGATTTTACAGGCGAAACGACTACATTGCACCAAAAACTATTATGACAAGCGAAGAAAAAGATATTGGTACAATTTTTAGCGTTTCTGTAAATAATGCCGTTTCAAATATGCTTACAGTATGCGGTACAGTAGTATTTTTTAGTGTTTGTGCAAGTCTTGTGATTTCTCATTTGCCGCTTAACAACACTCTTTATGCAATTTTTGTGTCCCTATCGGAATTTGTTTCGGGAACAAATTTAATTTCTTCACTTAATATGGATATGGGAATGAAGCTTATATTAACCGCCTTTGTGGTTGGCTTTGCAGGATTAAGCGTACATTTACAGGTGATGGCATCGGTATCAAAATATGAACTTTCGCTTAAGCCGTATATTATTGGCAAGCTCTTGCACGGTATACTGTCTGCACTGTTTATGCTTATATATTTAAAAATAAATCCAATAACCACTGCCGTATTTGCAGTGTCTATGGATAGGGGCTTTGCAGCAAGTGCGTCTTATTTTGTGGTGTTGGTTATAATGGAATTTATTATGTTGCTATCGCTTATGGCAATAAAGCATAAATAATTATTTTTCATATTTCTATTGCAAATGAATATATAAGGTGGTATAATTGAAACGTACAGAATTTTGTTTCCCAAAATTCTTAAAAGCCTGTTGGCTTTTTTGCGGTCAAATGACCGCTGTGTCAATTGACGGCGTCGCGAAAATCTCCTTGCAAGCAAAGATTTTCGCTTCCTGGTAAAATTGATTCTCGCTCATCTGTATTGTGCGTGAATTAATTATCTACATATGATACAACAAGAAAGGAATAACAAATATATGGAAAAATTACTAAACAAAAAAGGCTTTATATGCGATATGGACGGTGTTATCTATCATGGTAACAAGCTTCTTCCTGGTGCAAAGGAGTTTTTGGAATGGCTACAGGCAAATAACAAAAACTACCTATTTTTAACAAACTCAAGTATGTACACACCAAAGGAGCTTCAACAAAAGCTATATCGTATGGGTATGGATGTTGACGAATCGCATTTTTACACAAGTGCACTTGCAACTGCACAGTTTTTAGACAGTCAGTCACCCGGCTGCAGTGCGTATATTCTAGGTGAACACGGAATACAAAACGCACTTTTTGATGTTGGTATTACCTACAACGATGTTGACCCCGATTATGTTGTTATGGGTGAGCCGAGCGGCTTTAATCCGGCTATGATTGCAAAGGCAATGAATTTAGTTGATAAGGGTGCAAAGCTTATTGGTGCCAACTTTGACCTTACAGGCCCCTCCGAATCGGGACTTATGCCTGCGTGCAGAGCGTATCTTGCCCCAATTGAGCTTATTACAGGTAAGAGTGCTTATTACGTTGGTAAGCCAAACCCATTGATGATGAGAACAGGGCTTCGTCTTTTAGATGTTCACTCCGACGAGGCGGTAATGATTGGCGACAGAATGGACACAGATATAGTTGCAGGTATTGAAACGGGACTTGATACCGTTCTTGTTCTTTCCGGCTGTACAACCCGTGAGGAATGTAATAATTACCCATACAGACCGCGACTTATATTAAACGGTGTTGGAGATATACCCCAAGCATCAAAAAAGCTATCATAAAAAAATGCAGAACGAACAAAACTGTTCGTTCTTTCCATAACATAAAAAAAGATGCAGAACGCCACATAAGCGGACCCGAAGTCGTATGAAGATACTTCGAGTGGTCCGTCTTTGTCCGTTCTGCGCTTTTTTTGCTTTAAAATTCCTTTGCGGCACACATTGCTGCACCTATTATTCCTGCGTCATTTTTTAATTTTGCAATCTTTATTTGGGGGGTTTTATTTCGCTTGTAGAACATTTTTTTATTTAGAAATTCCACAATCGGATCTAATAAATAGTCGCCTTCTGCACTTATTCCGCCACCAATTGACAGGATGTTTGGTTGGAATATGTTTATTATTGAAACAAGTCCCACACCTATGTAATATCTGTAGTTATCAACAACCTCTTCGGCAGCCTTGTCGCCCTTTTTAGCACATTCAAACGCGGTTCTGCCCGACACCTTGCCATTCTCCTTAACCCACTGATGCATCATAGAATCAGGATTTTTCTCCATTGCCTCTTTTGTTTGGGAAATAAGTGCCGTAACAGACGCATACGCCTCCCAACAACCTTCCATACCACAGGTACAGGGCTTGCCGTTTATGTCTATTACAATATGTCCAAGCTCGCCGCCTGCGTGATTAAAGCCTGTGTATAACTGACCATTTAAGATAATTCCGCCGCCTACGCCTGTTCCTAATGTAACAAACACAAAGCTCTCACAATTGTTGCCTGTGGCGGTGTATTCGCCAAGTGCTGCAACATTTGCGTCATTTTCAAGTTTTACAGGCTTGTTTATCTCCTTTTGAATTAACTCACGTGCATTTGCATTGGCTATACCAAGGTTTGACGCACTGCTCACAATACCCTCTTCGTCGCTAACACTTCCAGGGCTTCCAAGACCGATTGCTGTTATATCGTCCATTGTAAGATTTGCATCTTTAACAACCTTATAGCAAAGGTCTGTCATATCTTTAAAAATTTCCTCTGCAGTTCTTGGTGAATTTGTGGGAACGGAATCCTTATGTAAAATGTTTCCGTTTTCATCAACAACACCCATTGCTATATTTGTTCCGCCCAAATCAATTCCTATGTATTTCTTCATTTTATTACATTGCCTCCCCATTAAAATAGTTGAAATATTCAAATACTGCTTCCTTCTCCTTTGAAAGCATATCCTGTACACATATTCCTGCTTTAAGCATTGCTGTTTGGTTGCCATATATACTGTTTAAATCAAATGCTTCACCAAACGCTTTTGCCTTTGAATTTAGTGAATATGAAAATTTTAACTTGCCTTCCTCTATCTGTGCACTCATTGTTACGGGAATGTTGTTGTCTATTACCTCGTACACACTCTTTTCGTGACAGATTTTACCGTTTTTGCACACTAATATTGCAATTTCACGATTTTTTGTTTCATCATTTCGTGTTACAAACTGATAAAACCAGTTTTTAGTATCGCAAAATACTACAACACCTGCCATATGCTTCTCACAATCAGGCTCAAATTCAAGCCTTGTTTCAAATTTACAGCACTCGCTCTCTATCAAACGTGCCACCATGCTCTGCTCAAAGCGACTGAATAAGCTATCCTGACCTCTTAAAACCATACCCTGTGAGCATAGTGTTAAAGCCTGATACAACGGGCTTCTTAAGGTTTGGAAATCGTGGTGTAGCTTGCTCATTGTTTTAAAATTATATTCCAAATATGCTCTTGAAACCGACTTTTCTGTTTGAGCTTTCACAAATGCAGATAATACCTCATTTTGCAATGGGATTTCACAATTGTCGCACACTGGGGTGTATTCACCCCAAAATGAATTTGATTTTAAAACAAGCGATGTGTTTTCACAATCGTGTTTTGTTATTAGGCAATAGTAATCGTCTTTGCAGCAAATGCTTGCAAACTGCACATCGCCCGAGAAGATTTTTATATAATCTCCAACAAGGGCTCGCTCCTCCATACTATATTCCTTTAGTGAAATACTGCTCTTATACTCACCCAAGCGAGTATGCTTTTCAACAGATAAAAGGTACTTCTTATCGTCTTTATGAAACAGGAAAGGATTTTTTCCGAGTGAGTTAAGGTATATAGGCTCACTCCAGATACCGTCTGTTATATCATCAGTTGTAACAAGATAGTTGTCGGTCTGTTCTATTTCTCCTGTGCTACGCATATTGGTAAACACTAAAAAGAACTTGCTTCCGTCATATGAAAGGGCGGCACTCACCACTCCGCCGCCATTTGGCACACCGCTTAAATCAAGCTGTGACATACGGTTTAGCGGATATGAATGAATTTCCCAGTTTTTCAAATCCTTTGAATGATAAAGCGCAACACCCGGCCACCATTCATATGTAGCTTTTGCCAGATAATAATCCTCACCCACCTGTATTGCGCAGGAATACGGATTAATTCCCTTTAATATAAGATTTTTTATCATCCTTTTCACCTTTCTCTTCTGATAGTAACGCTCCCTGGCTATGTCAAAAATTATCGGGTTATTTAAGAGCTGTATTGTTTTTTTTCATATACATACAGTATACATTATTTGCAGGCTATTGTCAAGAGTGACACTTATAAAACTTGCCCTGATATGTGCCTCTTTTTTGCATTTCTTTGTCTATTTCATTTAACACCACAAACTTTTTAAGGCTCCATTTCGGACCAATAAGTGTTTCTCTGCCGCCATCGCCCGTGAGCCGTTGTATTATTGTTTTAGGCGGTAAAACCTCAAGCTGTGAAACAATAATATCCACATACTCTTCAAGTGTTAAGAGCTCAAATTCACCGTTTTCAAATTGTTGGGCAATTTTTGTATCTTTTAACACGTGCAAAAGATGCAGCTTCACGCAATGCGGCTCTAAAGAGGCAACCGCTTTTGCACTCTCTATCATCATTTCCTTTGTTTCACCTGGCAAGCCGTCTATTAAATGCACACACACATTTATATTTCGTTCTTTTAGCTTTCTGTAACCCTCTAAAAATTCGGCGTATGTGTGGCATCTGTTTATTCTATCACCTGTTTTATCAAATATTGTTTGCAAACCAAGCTCTACAATTAAGTATGTGCGATTATTTAGCTCACTCAAATACTCCAGCACATCATTGCTTATGCAGTCGGCACGTGTGGCAATACTTAAGCCCACCACGTTTTCACAGCAAAGCACGCTTTCAAACTTTTCCCTTAACTCATCAACAGGTGCATAGGTGTTTGTGCCCGCCTGAAAATAGGGGATATACTTTGCTTCCTTCCACTTTTTATGAAGTGAAAAACGCACCTCATCAAATTGCTCTGTTATGGATTTTTCAACATCGCCCGCAAAGTCGCCGCTGCCAAGCGACGAACAATAGCTGCAGCCGCCCCATCCCTTTGTGCCGTCCTTATTCGGACACGTAAATCCGCCGTTTAGCGACACCTTAAACACCTTTGTGCCAAATTTTTCACGAAGGTGGTAGTTCCACGTATGGTAGAGCTTGTTGTCGTTTGAGTATATAAAGGTATTCATTTTTAAAAAAACACCGATGGTACTTTGTCTAACTTCTCTATCTCAATTTCCTTATCCAAAATTGGCGTTACTTTTTCCACAAACTCCTTAAAGTGCGGTGTGGTATTATGCTCGGCAATTGAAAGGTCGTTTAACCATTCCTCAATAAAGGTAAAGCTTGTTTTGGTTGTTTGTGACTGAAAAACTTTATATGATAAATTGCCCTTTTCCTTTTTTGTTTGACGTGTTACATCGTTTGCCAGCTTTATAAATTCCTCTGTTTTACCTGACATAACACTGAATTTTGCAATTATTGTTATCACTTCATCAAATCCCTTCTAAAAACCTACTTCAAATTCTATGGGATTACATATATACTTTTTACGGTATATGTCTTCCACTTCAAATTCATATATATACTTGCCTCTTGGCGGTACTTTTCCCTTTACTTTTATATTCTTTTCCTTAACTGTTTTTGTGGGAAGCTTCTTTTGGGTTTCCCTGTCGGTGTTTAGCAGTGTAACCTCCTCGTTTGAGCTGTTCTTCACAAACGTGCCGTTATCCCACAAGCCAAGATATTCGTAATTTTCTTCTGTAACATTATACGCCACATACATCTGTGCCAAACGTTCTTTAAACACCGTGTTCACGCTATATATGGTGTAGCCGCCGTTTCGTGAAGCTATATCGCAATCAAGTGCCACACCTTTAACAACGGGTATTTTTCTTTTGAGCTCACTCTTATATGTGCAATCATCCCACAAACATTCAAGCTCCATTGTGTTGCCACATTCAAGATACGATTTTGACTCATTGCTGTAGAAATATCTGTTAAGCTTAACATTTTTTACTGTTTGCATATCGGGTGCAATGTTAACAACCGCCTTCTCACCCTCTATTTGCGATGAGCACATCATATTCTTTTCGCCGTATTCCTCCCATGCCACTGTGTCGGAGAAGTCGGTGCTTATATATTCATCAACTATTTTTGTGTCGGTTATTGTGTTTTTTAAAAAGCTCTTGTAGTTATCGGAATGAGAATGCTTCATATACTCATTTAGCGTCCATTCCTCGCTCTTTGTTGGGTAATATACGCTTATTCCCGACGACTGCTCTCTCATTTGTCCTTTTACGTTGTTTTTAACTGCCATTAACAGAGCTTCTCTTACTGTTTGCGGTGTTTCGCCTGCAACCGACGAGAGTGCATTTGCAAGCGACAAAATATCCACCATTTCACTGCCTGCACAACGCTGTGCCTCCTCCATCATTCTTGTGACTCCGCCAAGAGCTGTGAGGTCATTTGAATGTGTTAATATTTCGTGTGCCATCCCGTCGAATGCAAGGTTGAGGTTTGAAATCTGCGAAAGGTCGATTGATGAAAGCTGTGCCATGGGCTGTGAGCCTTCCTCTTCGCTTTTTCTTAAATATGCGTTGCACATTTCGTTGCACATTTCCTCAATACCTGCGTTGGGATACGTGATAAGGCAATCTACCAATTCACAATAGTCGAAGCCACTGCATTTTTCTTCGCTTGCAACCATATATTTTGCGTATGTTGAAAGTGCGGTTGCCATCTCGAGCGACGCCATATATGCTCCGTCGAAGCAAATTGCATCTAAAACTCCGTTGACCTTGCTTAATGCATAGTACATTTCTTCTATATTTAATGTGTCGCCGCCGTACAGTTCGTCGCTTAAAACTTCCATACCGTTACCGTCGCCCATTAAAACAAGGATATATTTATCTGTTTTATACTCTTGTATACCCCAATTTATGAAGTCGGCAAAAACACTGTATGTACCCATCGACGCACCTTGCTTCTGGTCCTTTAAAAACGCAGAACCATACTGCATTTCGTAGCGTTGAATAAATGAGCCGTCTATTTCTTTTAGCTCCCAGTTTTCGCCGCCGCCTGTTTGCATAACAACATTTACATTTTCGGGATATTTATATTGCGTTAATTCCCTGATTGTGTTGGACGCTTTTGAGCCGTTGTCGCCGCAGGCATATATTAAAACAGTCCACGAAGTGTTGCCTGTTGCCTCTAGTCTTTTTTCTTGTTTATAGCTTATCTTTGTTCCGCACGAGCAAAGAAGAACTATTAAAGAAAAAGCAATAACGGTAAGTATCCTTCTTTTCATAAATTCCTCCATTTTGGTTTGGTATGATACTGTGCTATGTATTGCCACAGTCTCTTAATTAGAAAAAAACATCATAAAACAAAATGTGCAAGTTTTATGATGTGTTTTTCTGATTAATCTTCAACAGGTGCTCCAACAGGGCAAACGCCTGCACAAGCTCCGCATTCAATACAAGTATCTGCGTCAATAACATAAGAAGAATCGCCTTCTGAAATTGCACTTACAGGACACTCTGCCTCGCAAGCTCCGCAGCTGATACAATCTTCAGTAATTTTGTATGCCATATCTTTTTCCTCCTTATCGTAATATTAAATATATATTGTCTTTCGACCTATATTCCTCTTATAGTATATCATATTTTTTTTCATTCTTCAAGAGGTGATTATTGTTTTTTTATTACATTATTTTTACTCGTTTATGACTTCCACCTCATCAACACTAAATTGCTTTAAAACCTTTTCGTCTTCATTATCAATTCTTACGGTAACATAGCCTTGCAGCAGTCCCACATACTCAACTGTGCCTCTGCCTTCGGGAGTTTGTACCTCCACGCCAACCGACGGACTGTTTCTCACAAGCTCCTCATATGTATCCTGTTCGTATTTTAAACAGCACATAAGTCTTCCGCAGGCACCGCTTATTTTAGATGGATTAAGCGATAACCCCTGCTCCTTTGCCATTTTTATTGATACACTCACAAATTCCTCGAGCCAGCTCGAACAGCATAGCCCTCTTCCACAAGCACCAATTGAGCCAATAGCCTTTGATTCATCTCTTACACCAATCTGACGCAATTCTATTCTCTTTTTAAAAATTAGTGCCAAATCCTTAACAAGCTCACGGAAATCCACCCTGCCGTCTGATGTGAAATAGAACAGGATTTTAGTGTCGTCGAAGGTGTATTCTGCATTTACAAACTTCATATCAAGACCATGCTCCTGTGCCTTTTTCTTGCAGATTTCAAGCGCAGGCCCTTCTTGCTCGCAATGGTAATTATGAATTTTTGTGTCCTCTTCGGTTGCAAGCCTTATAACACCCTTAAGCGGTGTTTTGAGCTCCTCGTTAATGTCGTGAATACCTTGTGTAACCTTGCCGTATTCAATTCCTCTTTTGGTTTCAACTATTACGTTGTCGCCTTGCTTTATATCAAAATCCTTTGGGTCAAAGTAATATACTTTTCCCGCAGGACGAAATGTTACTCCAATTATACGCATATTATTTTTTAGTACCTTTCATTGTTTTTTCAATTTTATCTTTCATTTCCTTCGACGGCAAGAACACAACCGTGCCTTTTTGGGTGCCGTTATCAAAGGTTATATAACAGTCCTCCTTATGCGGAAGAATGGTTTTCTTCATTTTATATACAGGACGTTTTTTGGGGTTTTTATTATATATCCCCGTTATGTGCGACATTTTAAGGTCGATGTCCTTGTAGCGATTTTTACCCATACGTCTGCTTATTGTGAGGTTGTAGCCCTCTAACGTGTAGGTAAACACAACACTGTAACGTGTTATAACAAGGAAGATATATACAGCCAAAAAAAGTGTTGATAAGGCATCGCCCGCAAGTCTGGATAATGAGAAAATGTAGGCAATATATGAGCATACAATATAGATTGCAAAAAATACGAATATTGCAAGGAAAAATTCCTTTTTCCCTGCCGATGAGGTTTCTTTCATTGTATATTCCTTTCCTGATTTTTTGTTGGGTTTAAGATTCCTCGGTTGCGGGCAATTCGTGAATTGCCCCTACGATGTTTGTTTTTTTTCGATTGCCGTGTATGTGTAATACGCAAATGAACAAAAACTTTGTAACGTGCACAAATTTTGCCAAAATGTAATTTTGCGGAAATTTTGCTGCAGATTGCGATTTTTCGTGATTGCCGCGTATGTGGATACGCAAATGAACGAAAACTTGTAAGATGCACAAAATTTACCCGAATCAGTACAAGTCAATTGCCGTACGCGGCTTATTATGATACTCCACACTCAACACCAAACCAATTGCCGCCATATTGGTAATGAGCGAGGTTCCGCCGTAGCTTAAAAAGGGGAGGGGAATACCTGTTACGGGTGTAAGACCAATACACATTCCTATGTTTTCAAACACGTGGAACATAAACATTGCACCAACACCTGTGCAGATGTATCTGCCAAACACGTTGTCGGCTTTTCTTGCCGCATTAAAGCAACGGATAATAAGTGCAAAAAGCACTACAACAACTATCATAGCTCCCACAAACCCAAATTCCTCACTTATTACGCTGAATATGAAGTCGGTCGACTTTGTGGGCAGGTATCCCATTTGGTTTTGTGTTCCTTCAAGATACCCTTTTCCTAAAAACTGTCCCGAGCCAACGGCTATTTTGGATTGAATAACGTTATAGCCTTTGTTTAGCGGGTCCATTTCGGGATTTAAAAATACCTGTATTCTGTTTTGCTGATATGGCGAGAGCACATATTTATACACAAAGGGTAGCGAGCAAATTCCTGCCACACCCACAGGTATAATGTACTTATACGATAGCTTTGCCACAAAAATCATACACAAAAACATAAATACAAATACCATTGTACTACCCATATCGGGTTGGAGCAGAATAAGTGCCACCAGCACACCAATATGCAACAACAATCCCAATAATACGGGTATTTTATTTATTTTATCCTTAACCTTTTCAAGATGATATGAGAATGTGATAATAAAGCATAGCTTTGCGATTTCCGCAGGCTGCAGACCGATTGAGCCGAATCTTATCCAGCTTCGTGCACCCCAGTCGCCCGTTACACCAAATATAAGCACAAAAATCAGAATTGCAACAGAGAAAATATATATGGGCTTTATAAGGTTTTTAAATTGCTCATAGTCAAAAAAGCAAACAAACAACTCAAGTGCCACACCCATTAAAAGTGCAGATGACTGCACAATAACATTCGTGTTTGATTCGTTTGTTCTTGTGGCAGAAAATATAACAACCACACCGAATATTGCAAGTGCTGTTGCTATAATAAAAAGGACATAATCAAATTCCTTTGCCATTATTGAGCTTTTGTGAATACCTATTGCTTTTTGCTTTTTTTTGTTTTTCAATTCTCTACTCCAATATGTTTATGATGCTTTCACTTAATGCCTTCATTTTAAGCTTATATTCCTCAATTTGCGTTTTTAGCCCTAAAAGCTCGTGGTGCTTTCTTATATGCTCCTCGTCTATGTCACGTTGTGCCTTTGTTGCCTCCAGCTTTGCCTTTTCAACAATTGTTTGTGCCTCTGTTTTCGCCGCCGCTATAATTTCATCGGCATTTTTTTGTGCAACACTCACTGTCTGCTTTATTGTAACATCCATCAGCTTATAGCGGTCAACTGCTTCCTTTAACGAGAGGTTTTTTTCCTTTAATACCTTATTCTCACGGTAGAGCATATCATAATCACGTATAACAAGGTCTAAAAATTCATCAACCTCGTCGGTGTCGTAGCCCTTAAGCTTTTTTTCAAAATCCTTATTTTGAATATCAACAGGCTTAATCATTCCTAAAACCTCCCTCTCTGTTTTATGCATACTTGTCCACACTAATGTGGAGTCGGTCTTTTCTTGTTTTTGAGCCTTCTGCTCTTACCACAAAACGTCCGAAGCCTCTTATGGAAAGCAAGTCGCCTTCCTTTACGGACTTTGAATTATCCTTTACTATTCTGTGGTTTATTTTAACCTTTTCACCCAAAACCAAATCAGATGCTTTTTGACGCGAAAGCTTTGTTATTGCACCCACAACCGCATCAAGCCGCATAGATGCACACACAAGCTCCATACGTATGTATTTTCTTTTAATTTGCCCTGTTTCGTGTGCCGTTGCTTCCTCTATATGCACGCCCTGATTGCCTATTTTTGTGAGGCTTGTGCGTATATATTCGCATATATCCTCGCACACAAAGCAAATTGCACTGTTATCTTCACACAGCACAATATCTCCCAGCTTGCTCCGCTCAATACCAAGCGACAAAAGAGAGCCTAAATAATCACGATGGGTAAGCTCCTTTGAGAATGAGCCCTTTATTTTGAGTGCCTTTATGGGAAATTCCTCACCCAAAGGCTCCTCCCATTCGGGAAAAACTCCAAGCATTTTACACTCCGAGCCATCAAAACCGCCGAAAAGCATTGTGTTATAGCCATAAGGAAACACTATATTATCCTGTATGGTTGCTATTTGTCCGCCGTCTAAAAACGGCGAAAATCTTGCACACGAATACTTCTGGCACAAACGAAAAAGGTCGTTAATTTTAGATATAAGAAGCTTATCTGACGCTTCCATAATTCCAGTTAAAGTTGTTTCTTGTGTGCTCGCTTATGTTGTCGCCTGAAATATCCACGTGACGAGGTCCTGCCACAAAAATACCGTCTGTTATTTTACGCATATTTCCGCCAAGTGCATACACTGTGCCCGAAACAAAGTCTACCACTCTTGTTGCAACGGCACTGTCTTTCATTCCTGCAACGTCGAAGATTGCAACAAGGTTTGCTGTTACAACGCTTGATATTTTATATGCATCCTCAAACACCTGTGGTTTGAAAATTTGCACGTTTGCACTGTTATCTCTTGAGGTTATTGGAACAACATTTGATGTTGATTTTTTTCTTGTAAAAGACTTGTTCTTTGCCTTTTTATCTTCCTTTTCCTCTTCTATAAGCTCTTCTTCAATGAAGTCGTCATCATCGTACTCCTCTAAAGAGCCAAAGCCCATAAAGTTTTTAATGCTTGCCCATGCTTTCATTTTCATTTCTCCTTTTATATATTATAATTTCGTTGACCAAATATTGCACTTCCTACACGCACCATATTTGCTCCGTTTTCTATTGCCGTTTCAAAATCCGAGCTCATTCCCATTGAAAGAATATCCATACTCACATTTTTGATACCAAGTTGTTTTGTTTTTTCAAAGAGTGTGTTCATATTCTTAAAATGAACAGCTATCTCCTCTTTCGTCCCTTTCGGAGCTATTGTCATAAGCCCCTTTACTCTTATGTTTTCCAGCTCACCTGCGTGAGTGAGTATGGAATTTAATTCATCAGGTGTACATCCCGACTTTGTTTCCTCGCCCGAGATATTAACCTGAATTAATATATCCATCACAAGTGCGTGTTTTTTTGCATTCTTTTCGATTTCGTCCATCAGCTTTACGGAATCCACCGAATGAATAAGACACACCTTGTCGATTATATATTTAATTTTATTGCTTTGAAGCTGACCTATTTGGTGTATTCTAACCTTTTTTATGCTGTTAAATTTATCGCGGATTTCCTGCGGTCTGTTCTCGCCAATGTCTGTAACACCAAGGTCTATTGCTTCGTTTATTATTTGCGGCTCGTGTGTTTTTGTTACGGCAATAAGGGTTATATCCTCTTTTGTTTTTCCCACACGCTTTGCCACTTGGTCTATTCTTTGTAATACATTATCAAGATTTGCTTTAATGAGCGACATTTTCTATTTTTCTCCGACAATTATTCGTTCCATATTTTCTAATTTGTTTTGTGCATATGGAGCACTGTTTATTATGATATATTCTTCATCAACATTTGTGTATTCAACGGTGCAATAGCAGGCACATTCACGTGCACCCACTCTGCATTTTACATATCGGTCGCCGTTTGCATCGCTATGAATTGAGTGGATTGGAACCTTGTAGCCACTGTAGCTTTCAAATATAAGCTCTGCCTTTGAGGCTCTGTATGAAAATGCACCCTCGATATACGTTGAGCATTTTATTACAACACACTGTGTTTGGTCCTCTTCAATCTCGCCTATGTGGTATATTGTTCCCTTTATATCCTTCTCGCCAAGAGTATCGAGCATAAGTGTTACGCTCTCGCCCTTTTCGTGTTTTGCCATACTTTTAGACGGTGCACTCATTATCAGATACCACACGTGGTTATTTACTATCTTGCCTATTGCATCGCCGTCTGTAACATCTATGTTTGTTATTCTGTCGTTTTGCGTTGCTGGCAGGGAATTTAAGTATTCAACTGTGTAGGTTGTTATTTCCTCATCATTTAAAAAGCCCTCCAGACCGTCGGTGTAAGTGGTAAACACTCCCGCCTGCGGTGCTTTTATTTCGCTTTTTGTGGAATGTATTTTCTCTTCAAGCTCTGCTTTTTGAGCATATAAATCCCCAAGCACATTCTCTTCGCTTATTTCGTTGCCTTGGCGGATATCGTTTATCATTTGCTTATACTCGGCAATTCTTAAAACATCATTTCTTCTTACAACGTTTGGAATATCCTCAACAATTGCGGCAACCTTGCTTTCCGTATCGGTACGGTCAAAACGCAGGTCGTTAAATTTGCCATCGCTTTGTACTTGCTCTTCTATTTTATTGTCGATTGTTCTTAATGATTTTAGTGTCCCGGCAGATACGTTTGTGTTGTAGATGGTGGCAATAAGCGTTTGGGCACTTATTCTTTCGCCGTCTCGCACATTGTTGTAGATTGTGCCCGATGTGTCGGCAAAAAGGATTTCCTCGTCACGCACAATGTATGCCGTATTGGTTTTTATGCTTTTTTTAACGGTCTGGTAAGAAAGCTCTTGTGTGTTTACGGGCACTGCAATGTAGTATATTGCCGCCGCCGTTACAAGAACAACAATAAAAATAAAAATAAGTAAAAATGCTTTTTTTATTTTATTTATAAACATTAACCATTTCACCAACCGTTTCTTTTTGTGTGTTTTCGCTTTTCGGAAAAGATATGCAGAAATTTTTTCAAAGGAAGTAGAGAATTGCGTTTGCCGCCCTATACATCTCTCCCATTGCCTTGGGTGCCTTGCCCTTTAAATACTCGTAGCCGTCTTTTTGCAGAAGCTTAACTAAAAGGGCAAGACGTTGCTCGTCCTTAATAAGCTCAAAAACACGGTGGATGTCGGCTTTGTTTGAATTTAATTTTGCTATGATTTCGTTTGTGAGTACAACTTTTGAAAATGCGGTTGTTACTTCACTGCACAGCTCGTTAAAATCCCATACCTTAAGCCTTTCTATATCAAGTATTTGTGCACCGCTTTCTATTCCGTCTATTATTTGTATGCTGTATTTTTTTCTTGCCTTTATAAAGCTTTCATTTGTGAAGAAATAGTTTTTACCGCAAAGCTCCCCAAAAGCACGCTTTGTTTCAAGGTATCCTTCCTCTATGCTCTTTTTTATGCCGTCGCTTTTAAATTCAAGAGTTCCCACATACGGCTTTTTACAGGAAATATTTATAACATTTCTGCCCGCCATATTAAAGTCTTTATAAAAGCCCACACCCTTTACGTCTACTGCAATTATATCCTTTATGCCTTTTTTTGTGAGCATATTAACAGGCATATTATTCACAATTCCGCCGTCTACAAAAAGCGACTTATTAATCTCTTTCGCCTTAAACCCAGGAAAGCACGCACTTGCCATAATATACTCCAAAAGCTCGCCCTCGGGTATGTTGTCTATATATAATGCTTGCTCTTTTTTGTTTGTGATTGAATATGTTACAAGTCCAAAATCAATCAACGAGCTACGTATTTTGCTCTCGTTTATGTTTTCTTCAAGCAATTTTTTAAGCGGTTTCGTATCAAGTCCCTTTTTGTCTTTTATTTGCCGTGCTATTGCAAGAAAATTACGTACGTCGAATAAATCCTCTTTAATCTTAATGCCATCTGGTATTGAAATAACATCCGACAGGTCTATTTTTGTCCAGATTTCGTAGGCTTTATCCAAATCGCCCATTATATACAATGCTGCATTTATTGCACCAATTGATGCACCGCAAACAACGCTTACATCAATATTTTGCTCTTTAAGTGCCTTCCATACCCCAATATGAAATGCACCACGTGCTCCGCCACCGTCAAAAACAAGTCCGTATGCCATAATTTTTCTCCCTTTAAGCAGTTTTGCAACATAATATTCCCTGTTTTTTACCGCAGACAAATTTAGCATTGTCCACATTATATTATATTACATATCGCCCAATGTGTCAAGGAGAAAATTTTATTTTTAGGGGAATTTTATGGCAAATTTTTTGCTGTTTTAACAAAAGAAAGACGCTGCACTGGGCAACGTCTTTTTACTGTTTATGTTTTAGTTTTCGTTAATAGTTTTCTTTAAGAAATCGTATGCAGTTTTTATATCTTCTTCAGGTGTGGAGCCAACTTCTCTTTCAATTGTTAAGAAGCCCTTGTAGCCTATTTCCTCCAATGCTTTTAAGTAATTGGGGAAGTCTACCTGTCCTGTTCCTAAAGGAACCTCCTTGTATTTTTTCATTTGGTCTATGTTCTCGGGCACAGGATGAAGAACTCTATATATAACCTCTGGATCTGAATCGCCAAATTTTATGCCATCCTTTGCATGTGTATGAACAATGTATTTTTTAAGGTTATGTACCGCTTGAACAGGGTCATCACCAGTTACCATCTTAAAGTTTGCAGGGTCTAAATTAACCGCAACACCTGTTGAGTTTAGCGAATCAAGAAACTCCTTAAGCACTATGGATACTTCAGGACCTGTTTCTATTGCAAAATGTGCGTTAACACTGTCGGCATAGCTTGCAAGCTCAAAGCATGCTTCTTGCATTATTTTATATCTTTCGTGATTTTTGTCGGCTGGAACAACACCTATATGTGTTGTAACAATGTTTGTTTCAAGGTCTAAAGCAAGGTCGATTATTCTTTTTGATTTTTCAATAAGCTGGGGGTTTTGCTCTTTATTACCAAAGCCCTTGCCCAAATCTCCGCAAAGTGCCGAGAATACAAGTCCGTTTGATTTAACCTCGTCTAAAAGAGCTTTTCTTTGCTCTGCATTAAGGTTTTCAGGTGAGTTTTCACCCTCTGTTGCATACATCTGTATACCGTTTGCACCCAACTGTGCTGCTTTTTTTATTGCTTGTGATCTTTCAAGCTTAAATGATTCTAATATTACACCAATTGGAAAATTATACATTTTTATTTCTCCTTTTCCTTATAATTACATCTTCATTATAATTGTTTTTCTCTTTGTTTAAAAGGATTAAATTGCCTATTTTTAGCAATTTATTGCTTTTATATTTATTTTTGGCTTTGCCAAACACACATTTAATGTACTATACCATTTGTGCACCGCTTTGAATATCGTTTAGTGTTGTTAAAACCGTCAGCTTATCTTCAAATTCTGCCGACAAAATCATTCCGTTTGATTCAAGCCCCATCATTGTTCTTGGCTTGAAGTTTGCAACAAACAACACGTTTTTGCCTATTAATTCTTCGGGCTCGTGGAACTGTGAAATTCCTGAAAGGATTTGTCTTGTTTCACTTCCAACCTGAAGTGTAAAACGCAGAAGCTTTTTAGATTTTGGTACTTTTTCACACTCTATTACCTTACCCACTCTTATATCGAGCTTTTCAAAATCCTCAAAGTCAACAAAGTCCTTATACGGAGCAATTTCAATTGTTTTCTCTTCGTTTTGTTCTACCTCTGCCATAATTTCCTCCAACTTCTTTTCAAGGTCTATTCTTGCAAATAATACTGTTGCCTCGCCAACCTTTGCTCCTGCCTTGGTAATACCAAATTTATCTGCACTCTCAAAGCTTAAATCTGTTGCACAAATCTGCTCTTTTATTTTTAGAGCAGTTTCGGGTATAAACGATGTAAGAAGTGACGCAATAATTCTTATTGTTTCAACAAGGTTATACAAAACTGTGCCAAGACGCGGCTTTGTTGCTTCGTCCTTTGCAAGTATCCACGGTGTTGTTTCGTCGATATATTTGTTTGCACGGTTAACCACTGCCCAAATTTCGTCTAAACTGTCGGCAACGTGAAGTGTTTGCATTTTCTTTGTGATTTTTGCAAGTGCACCTGTTGCAACTGCCTTTAAATCATCGTCAAATTCGCCCTCAACGTCGCCCGATTGAACAACTCCGTCAAAATACTTATTTACCATTGCAATTGTTCTGTTTACAAGGTTACCAAGTGTGTTTGCCAAATCGGAATTATAGCGTGTCATAAACACTTCGTAGGTTATTGTTCCGTCCTGTGCAAACGGCATTTCGTGAAGCGAGTAGTATCTTACCGCATCAGTGCCAAAATGTCTTACAAGGTCCTGTGCATAAATAACATTTCCGCGTGATTTAGACATCTTCTCCTCGCCAACAAGCATCCACGGATGACCAAACACCTGCTTTGGCAACGGCTCACCCAACGCCATAAGGATAATGGGCCAATAAATAGTATGGAAACGCAAAATATCCTTACCAATAACGTGCACATCTGCAGGCCAGTATTTGTTATATAATTCGCCCTTTTCATCGGGTGAATAGCCAAGTGCGGTAATGTAGTTTGAAAGTGCATCTATCCACACATATATAACGTGGTCATTATCAAAATCAACAGGAACGCCCCAGTTGAATGAGCTTCTTGAAACACACAAATCCTGTAAGCCTGGCTTTAAGAAGTTGTTTACCATTTCCTTTTTGCGTGCTTCGGGCTGTATAAATTCAGGATTGTTTTCAATGTGCTCCATTAATCTCTGACCGTATTTGCTCATTTTGAAGAAGTATGCCTCTTCCTTTGTTTTTTGCACCTCTCTGCCACAGTCGGGGCATTTGCCGTCCTTTAATTGCGTTTGTGTCCAGAACGATTCGCAGGGAGTACAATACCAGCCCTCATACGCACCCTTGTAAATATCACCCTGATCGTAGAGCTTTTTAAATATCTTTTGCACTGCTTTTACGTGATGGTCGTCGGTTGTTCTTATAAAGCCATTATAGCTGATGTTAAGCATATCGGCAATATCACGTATCTCGCCCGCAATTTTATCCACGTGCTGTTGAGGTGTGATGCCCTGCTCCTCGGCTATCTGCTGAATTTTCTGACCGTGCTCGTCGGTGCCTGTTAAAAAGTATACATCCTTGCCTATAAATCTGTTAAACCTTGCAATTGCATCTGTTAAAATAAGCTCATAGGTGTTACCTATATGCGGTGTTTTTGATGTGTATGCAATTGCAGTTGTAATATAAAATTTATTATTCATTCCAGTCACTCCCTGCTAATTTTATGAAAAAGTCCTTTAAAAGCGTTAGCTGCTCCTTTGTAAATTTATACACAAGCTTCACAAAGGCTATTAACGGGTCGAATATTCCCGCCTTGTAGAAGCTTATTATAAGCATTGCAATTATTGGTCCTAAAATAAGACCGCCGATGCTTAATATTCTATATCCCACATACATCGACATTAAAGTTAAAAGCGGATGCAAGCCCATACTTGAGCTTAATAGCTTTGGCTCGGCAAACCGTCGCACTATTGCTACAGCAAGGTATGTTATAATAAGTCCCACTCCCATTTTTATATCGCCTGTGGCAAAGTCTATAATTGCCCACGGCCACAGCACAAGTCCGCTTCCAAAGAAGGGGAGTGCATCTAAAAACGCAGTTCCGAGTGCAATAAGCAGTGCGTATTTTACACCTAAAATTTTTAATGCAATAAATATTACAACAAATGCAATAAGCATCAATACACCCTGTGCCTTTAAATATCCACCAAGGTAGTTTTTAATGTGCATACCCACAAGCGAGAAACGGTATCTTATTTTTTCGCCCACTATTTTTGCACTAACGGCAGAAATTCTGCCATCGTCGGTGATAATAAAATATCCCGATAAAATAAACACAACCACACCAACAAAGACACGTGGCACTGCCTTTGCAAAACGTGATGCCCAGTCTACAACTGGTGCCGACTTATTATCTATAAAGCCCGACGCCTTGTCGGATATGTTTTGTCCCATTTCTGAAAGAATTTGCTGCACGTTATCGGGAAGTGATACATACACATCCCACCACGCATCTGCTAATTTTGCAAAGCTCTGCTGCAGCGAGGCATAAATAAGCGGAAACTGCTCATATACCTGCCTGAATTGCTCAACTATCTTCCATATTCCCCAGGTTAATGCTCCGCCGATTATGCCTATTGTTAGAATTATAACCAAAATTGCACTCAAGCCCTTGGGAATAGATAGTTTCTTTTGCAAAATATCTGCAAGCGGTTTTACCGCCGAGGCAAACACATAGCCTAAAAGGAACGGCAAAAACAAGCTTATTATAAAGCCTAAAAGGTCTATCACTTTAGCAAGCGACAGCCACAGTGCACTTACCACTATTGCAGTTATTACAACAAATATTAAAATTCTTAACCAATTATTTTTTATTCTCATAATCCTAAAAACCTATCCGCAAAATTACTTTTGCAGGAATTTGCCCATAAGGGTGTAGCCCTTTTCAATGAATATACCTGTTTTCTTTGCGTTTTCTTCTGTATATTCCTTACCGCTTCCGTTTTCTGTTTGGGTACTGTCGAAAATGACGTAGGGAACAGGGTCAGCGGTGTGCGTTTTAATCTTTAGCGGTGTTGGGTGGTCGGGCATAATAAGCATACGGTAGTTAATACCACGCTTTTCAAGCTCGTCCTTTAAGAATTTAACCACCTTTTCGTCGATTAATTCTACTGCAAGCTTTTTCTTTTCGGGAAGTCCCTGATGTCCCATTTCATCGGGTGCTTCCATATGTACATACACAAAGTCATCACCCGAAAGAATTGCATCAAGTGCCGCCCTTGCCTTTCCATCCCAGTTGGTTTCACAGTTACCCGTTGCACCCTCAACGTCGATTGAGTTCATATCGGCACATATTGCAATACCCTTTATTAAATCAACTGCACTTATAACCGAGCCTTTTACTCCATACTTTTCGTAGAAGTTATCTATCTGCGGCTTTGTGCCCTCGCCCCACGGCCAAATAGACGTTGCCATATTCTTGCCCTTTTGTGCACGTGCTATATTAACAGGGTGCTCTTTTAAAATCTTCTCACTCTTTTTCATCATTTCAAGGAGTGTGGAAGCACCGTCGCCCTTTGGAAGATACTCTGTAATTTTTTTGTCGGAAATATCGTGGGGAGGTGTTAGTGTAACATTTGTTGAGCCACCACTCCACACTGTAAGATGACGGTAGCTTACACCTGCATAGAATTTTATAAGGTCGGTATTAAGCTCTTTAGCAACAGCTTCTATAAGCTCTGCTGCCTCCTCGGTAGATATTTCGCCTGCACTGTAATCGACCATTGTTTTATCCTCGTAGTTTTCCTCGTCGCTCAAGGTTACAAGGTTGCAACGAAAGGTTACGTCTGTTTCCAAAAGCTCAACACCGATTGACGCCGCCTCTAGCGGAGAACGGCCTGTGTAGCAAACAGAGGTATCATAGCCCATAACCGACAGGTTTGCCACGTCGGAGCCAGGCTTCATACCGTCTTGAACAGTTTTTGCCATACCAAGCTCGCCGTGCTTTGACATATAATCTATTGTGGGTTTTTTTGCAACCTCCAACACGGTCTTTGAGCCAAATGCGTCAACACCGTAGTCTGCCATGCCATCACCCAGTATTACAATATATTTCATATTCTTATCCAAGCTAAAAACTCCTTTTTATACCATAAAGGCTTAATTATTTCTATTATATAATATTTTTGGTATTTTTGCAAGGTGTTGGTTAAATTTTTTTGCTAAATTACATTGTATTATTTCGAAATTTCTTTGGCGATATTCCAAACCGCGAAGAAAATAATCTCGAAAAATACAATTGGTCATCAAAACCCACATATGCAGCTATTTCCTTTACCGACATATTTGTCTGCAATAAGAGCGAACAGGCACTGTTGAGCCTATAATCATTTATATAATTTTTGGGTGTGGTACCTGTTTTTTCTTTAAACAAAACACGGAAATGACCGTCGCTTATGTATTCCATTTCAGCAAGCTCTTTTATTTTGATTTGGTTTTTGTAGTTTTCACTTATATATTTTAGTGCTTTATTTAATGTACCTGGCTTTCTTTTGTTTTCTGAATACGTGGTTGCCGATCTTGCAAAAAGGGTGCATAGCGATATAAGCCTTGCGCTTGTTGATATATCGAACAAAAAATCTCTGTGTTCATATTCTCTGAAAAGCCCATAAAATGTGTTTATTATTTTCTCTTTATGCAACACACTAAATGGTTTCTTTAAGGTAAGCCTTGCATTGCTTAAAAGCTCTGCTGCATCCGCACCCGTAAAATGCACCCAGCAATATTCCACACACACCTCCTGCAGATTTTCATATTTATATGTTGTGTGGGGCGGTATTATTATAGCCTGACCGCTTTTAAATGTATAGCTTTTGTCATCTACCATAATAGAAAGCTCGCCTGTGCATACAAACATCACATAAAAGTCTTTTCGCACAGAAGGTCGGGGATGCCCCACCTTGTATGGAACAAGCGAAATACCCGTACAATTTATATGCAGGGGCTTATCTTTTGTTTCAAAATTGTCGGTTGTGGCTTTTGTTGTATAGTAGGCAATATTATTCAAAAAATTCACCCTTTCTTTAAACCTGCGTTTTGTCCATATTTATGTTTGTTTTGTTTATAGAAATACAAGAATTTATTTTGTATAATTACATTATACTTGACTATGAAAATAAAGTCAAGAAAAAAACGAAAAGGAGGAAAAATAATGCTTAAAGCAATTAATGCATGGTCAGTAGATGAAAACGAAACCTTTAGCGAGATGTTTAAAAATGTTGCTGATGCAGGTTTTGAGGCAATAGAGCTAAATTTAGACCCCGAAGGAAGATCCGCACACAGCTTATATATGTCTACCACAGATGAGGAATTAAAGGCAATAAAGCAAGAAGCAGACAAGGCAGGATTAAAAATACAAAGTGTTTCCACCTTGTTCAACTATGTGTTGGGCGATCCACAAAGAGTTGAAGAGGCAAAAGCTATCATAAGAAAGCAAATTGCGATTGTAAAGGCATTCGGCGGCGACACTATTCTGATTGTTCCAGGCGGAAATATAGCAGACGGTGGCTTGCAGGAGGCACACAACAGTGCATTCAACACTCTTCTTGAAATGAAAGAGGAGATTGAAAGAGAAAAAGTGTATGTGGGTTTGGAAAATATATGGAATGGATTTTTCACATCTCCGTTTGATATGGCACAGTTTATAGATAAATTAAATTGTCCATATATTAAAGCATACTATGATGTGGGTAACACAGTTGCTTTTTCCGACACAATTTCGTGGATAAAAGTACTTGGAAACAGAATTCAAAGAATACATATTAAGGGCTATAAAAGAGTTTCACCAGTATATAACCGTGGCGGTGCTTGGTGCGACTTGCTTGATAGCACCATAGACTGGGACGGTGTGTTTAAAGCACTTAAAGAAATCGGATACGATAAAACAGTAACGGCAGAGATGTTTCCTTTAGAGGAATATGCCGATATGAAAGATTTTTACAAAAAAATATCATCTCAAATGGATGTAATTTTGAAAGGAGAATAATGTTATGTTAAAAGTAGCACTTATTGGTTGCGGTGGAATTGGTGAATATCACTTATCACACATGGAACACTATACCGATATAATGGAATTAGTGGGAGTTTGCGATATAATTCCCGAAAGAGCAGACGATTTTTCAAACAAGACAAATGGTAAGGCAAAGGCATATACCGATTTTAAGGTAATGCTCGACGAACAAAAGCCAGATGCAGTATTTGTGTGCGTGCCGCCATACTGCCACGGTGAAATAGAAAATGCGCTTATTGACAGAAATATTGATTTCTTTGTTGAGAAGCCACTTGCTCTTGATATGGAGCTTATTAAAGACATAAACAAAAAGATAGAAGAAAAGGGTCTTATTACTGCAGCTGGTTTCCAATGCAGATACGACTCACTTGGTCCCGACCTTAAGAAGTTTTTTCACGACAACGATATTCCTTTTATCGACTGTACACGTTTTGGCGGTATTCCTCAAACACCATGGTGGAAAGATAAGTCACTTTCAGGCGGTATGATTGTTGAGTGTGCAATACATCAGCTTGACTATATCCGTTATGTATTTGGCGAGCCCGAAACTGTTTTCACAATGGGAACAACAGGCTTCATAAAGGAAGAAGGTTATAAGACAGACGATTTATCTACAACACTTATTCGTTTTGAAAACGGTACACTTGCAACCTTCTCAACAGGTAACTATACAACAGGCGGAAATGCATATGATTCAAAGATTATATTCAGTTCATACAACAAGAGAATGGAATACAAGCTTAGAGACCAATACGAGTTGTTTGATGAGCAAGAAGTAACCGAGGGCGTTGGAAAACACCTTATAAAGACAGACGGCGGTACTACATCTTCATCAAAAGAGGGTATTCTTGTTAAGAATGAGGGCGATTATGGTCTTATCTGTGACAGAACTTTCCTTGAAGCTGTTATTTCACGTGATCCAAGCAAAATCCGTTCACCATATTCCGACGCAATGAAGTCAGTGGCACTTGCACTTGCTTGTAATATTTCAATAGAAACAGGAAAGAGTGTTAACGTAAAAGATTTATTAGCATAAGGCTAAAGGTTTTTTGCCAACAGAGAGGGGATAACCCCTCTCTTTTTTTTGTAACATAATATTATTATTTTATTCATTGACAAATATTTTTGCATATGATACAATGGAAAATAGGGTAAAATGGGTAAAATACCCAAGTAAACACATTTAATTTTCGGAGGCAAAAGGTGAATAATAACAATAATAACAAAAACGAAAAAAAGCCGCCATCATTTTTTAAAGGGAACGGCTTTATAATATTAATAGTATCACTTGTGCTCACATTCGGTCTTAATTTTCTTATGACCTCTATGAGCAAAAAAAATTCAGAGCAAATAAGCTACAATGAATTTTTGGCAATGGTAAAAGACGGCAGGGTAGACGAGGTGGTTTTTGAAAATGACAAGATTTTAATTTACCAAAAAGCACCGCAATCAACCCAAACCACCGAACAGACCGATAAATTTTTGGAAATGTTCGGCATTGCGGATAAAAAGACATTAGAGCAAATGAAAAACAGCACAAGAGAGCAGTTTTTAACAGGCTATATTCGTGATGAGCGTCTTTTGCAGCTGCTTGATGATAACAACATAAAATACTCCACACCAATTATTTATTCAAATCCTATTTTGAATTTCTTTGTTTCGTGGATATTGCCGCTACTGATAATGGGGATTATTTTCTCGCTGTTATCACGTTCACTCACAAAGCATATGGGCGGCGGCATAATGGGTGTTGGTCAGTCGAATGCAAAAATGTATAATATAGAAAATAAAACAGGCATAACCTTCAAAGACGTTGCAGGTCAGGAGGAGGCAAAAGAGTCGCTAAACGAAATTGTGGACTTTTTGCATAACCCTGCAAAATATACCCAGATTGGTGCCAAGCAGCCAAAGGGTGCACTTTTGGTTGGCCCTCCTGGAACGGGTAAAACACTTCTTGCAAAGGCAGTGGCAGGCGAGGCAAATGTGCCGTTCTTCTCGCTTTCTGGCTCGGAGTTTGTGGAGATGTTTGTGGGCGTGGGTGCAAGCAGAGTAAGAGATTTGTTTAAGCAAGCCTCCGCAAAAGCCCCCTGTATTATATTCATAGACGAAATTGATGCAATAGGTAAATCACGAGATAACCAAATGGGCACAAACGATGAAAGAGAGCAGACACTAAACCAATTGCTTTCTGAAATGGATGGCTTTGACTCATCAAAGGGACTTGTTATTTTAGCGGCAACAAACCGTCCTGAAATATTAGATAAGGCTCTTTTAAGACCAGGCAGATTTGACCGACGCATTATTGTTGAAAAACCCGACTTAAAGGGCAGAGAGGACATTTTAAAGGTTCATGCAAAAAATGTTAAGCTTTCCAACGATATAGACCTGCACGCAATGGCTCTTGCAACAAGCGGAGCAGTGGGTGCCGACCTTGCAAATATGGTAAACGAGGCAGCATTAAGAGCCGTAAGAATGGGCAGAGGGGTTGTTATTCAAGAAGACCTTATGGAAGCCGTTGAGGTTATTATTGCAGGTAAGGAGAAAAAAGACAGAATTTTATCTGCCAGTGAAAAGAGAATTGTTGCGTTCCACGAGGTTGGACACGCACTTGCAACCGCATTACAGAAAAACACACAGCCTGTGCAGAAAATCACAATTGTTCCACGTACAATGGGTGCTTTGGGTTATACTATGCAAATGCCCGAAGAAGAAGAGAAGTATTTGATGTCGAAGGCAGAAATCCTCGACCAGATAACAGTATTTTTAGCAGGACGTGCCGCCGAGGAAATAGTATTTAACACACAAACAACAGGTGCTTCAAATGACATTGAAAGAGCAACAGAGCTAGCAAGAAGTATGATAACTCAATACGGTATGTCGGATAGGTTTGGTATGGCAGGCTTGGAGAGTATACAAAGCCGTTATCTTGACGGACGTGCCGTTTCGCATTGCTCCGAGGAAACAAAAACAGCTATCGACAACGAGATTGTGAATGTTTTAAAGGAACGTTACAAAATTGCCGTGGAGCTTTTGGAGAAAAACCGAGATGCTTTAGATAAAATAGCGGAGTTTTTAATTTCAAAGGAAACAATAACAGGCGAAGAATTTATGCAGATTTTCACCGTAGGGGACGGCGTCCCCGACGTCCCGCAAGATGTCGAGGAATTGTAAAAACAAACACACAAACAAGGTAATCTGTAAAATTTGTGTTTATTCAACCACCGTAGGGGAGGGTCTCTGTGGCCCTCCCGTAACCAAGGAATTTCAAAAAATCCCAAACACAAAGAGATGCAACGTTTTCACGTTGCATCTCTTTTTTTGTTATGTTTTATATTACGTTATTATGCGTTATATATCCAATAACATTTTTCCTGTTAAAGAATTCATATCCTTATCCCAGATGTATAGCTCAAGAACTGCACCATCTTCAATGTTTGTTAATGTTGAAGCAGGAATTGTGATTGTGTCGCCATCTGTGATTGCTACATTCTGTACGTCTACTGCAGAGCTCATTAGCTTACCGCCAACCTTAACTGCTGCAATAAAGCTTACATTTTCAATTGCTGCTGCACCCTGATTTACATAGTCAACAGTGATTGTTGCATCTGTTGCATTGTATATAGGATTGCTGAATTCATATGTTGCTATTGTGAATTCACTTGTTTTTGTGCCAAGTGAACCACCAATGTTGAATGAGTTATTTACAGCCTCAACTGACCAGTAGTATGTTGTGTTATCTTCAAGATCTGTTAACTCAACCATTGTTTCGGTTGTTGTTATTTCTGTTGCATTTGAAAGATTTGCATCCTTTGAATACTTAACTATATATTCATCGGCAACATTTACCTTTTCCCACTTAATGTATGTTGATGTGTTAAGAACAGTTGCTTTATTTGCAGGGAATACAAGGTCAAATTCCTTTTCTTCGTCTGCAATTTCATAACCCTGTGCACCAAAGGTTGTAAGCTCTGTACTAGTTGTTATAGCCTCTGTGCCTTGTGCATTCTTTAATCTGTAGTCATTATTTTCAGGGTCTTCAAAATCTGATTTTGAAAGCTCTTTACTTTCTGTATATGTGGTAGTGCTATCGCCTTGACCAAACAATTGACCAACAGCGTTAGCTGGCTTCATATTGCTTTCAAGCATATCGTATGCCTCATAGCTGAAGTTATTTTTATATGTATTTCTTCTTATATAAGTTTTAGCTTTAATTGCATCAAACATTGTTTTAACTTTGCTGTCAAATGCATTTAGATATGCACTCTTCCAGTTTGATTCTTCTGCCTTTAGAATTCTTGCACCAAAAATCTCGTCGCTTGAGACTGTACCATCGCCATCGACGTCGTATTTAAGATCACCTATTTCAGTTTGGTCGATAGTAGGCACGGTTTGCAATGCATACTGGAAGGTAAAAAATGTTTCGTTTGTTCTAAAGCTTCCGTCTTCTATATGAGATCTAGAACCTCTTTCATCTGCTTTAATAGCATACGGACCTGTTGAGCCTTTAGTTGGCTTTGCAGTTGATGCGTTAACTATTATGTTATCTGTAGCAGTAATGTCAGCACCGCCGCCGATATAGATACCCATTGTACCTTCTGCTTCACTGCTTGTAACAATTATGTTACCTATTGCTGTTTCGCCACTATCGATGTCATCCCAATAAATACCAGCTACTGGAAGTTCTGCCGTTAGTTCACTTCTTCCGCCTATCTGATACAAATAGTTGTTTAGTATTTTACTACCATATTCAATATGGCTTCTTCCTGAATAGATAGCACCTGCGTCTGTGGTGTCGTTAACTGCGTTAAAGATTTCGTTATGCTTAAACAAATGATTTGTACCGCTGTATCTTATAGCAGAGTTTTTCATATTATGGAAGGTGTTATTTTTAACTACTGCACCGTCACCATCTATTGTTACTCCGGCAATAGTGTTTGCCTGATAGTCACGTGCAATATCTGAAATGTGACAGTTCTGTATAACTGTTTCAGCTGTTGTTAACGTTGATTTATCACCTGATGTTGATTCTATACCGCCAAGACCAAGGTTATTCATAACACAACCGTCGATTGTAACTTTTGTTGCACCGCTATGTGTAATACCCCATGCACCCAAATCTTTCATTGTACATTTTTTGATTGTGATATTGTCACCTTTAGTTATTGCAATACCGTTGCCGCTGCCTGCATTTGAGTTCTTTTCAAATGTGATTCCCTCAATAGCAAAGTTGCTTGCACCGTTTATTGTAACAAAGTTTTGTGTTAGGTTTGTGATTTCAAGTGTGTCCTTATCTGTTAGTGTGTGCGGAGGATAGTAGTACATTGTTTTTCCGTCAACATACCATTCTCCTGGTGAGTCGATTTCTTCAAGAATGTTCTTTAAGATTACTCTGCCGCCATCAGCAACACCATATGCTGTTGCTGATGCAAGCTGAATTACTGCACCATCAACTGTAGCAGCACCGCCAGCAGCTGTTTCTGGGTCATTTAACGAACCATCTGTAACGCTTGCTATTTTAGCAGAGTCAACATACCATTCATATCTTAAATAACCGTCTATAAACACATTATCAAGGTCCCAGTTGCTTACCTTTTCATAATCAAGATCTTTGATTACAACCTTTGCATAATCTTGTGATGACTCTTTGCTGGTTGCACCTATTATATCATTTGCAGCAATATTTGTATAACCAATATTTGGCCATCTTGAAATTTCCTGATAGTCATCATTTAGATATACACCCATTGGCTTTATTCTTCCGCCTGGCTTAAAGTTAGAAGCATAGCCTGTTACTGTGTCGTCTATCTCTGAAAGATCAACCTTAACAACCTTGTTTGCAACTGCTTCAGGAAGTCTTGCAATAATTGCACTGTCAGCGTCTGTTAGCGGAGAAATCTTATCCATGCTAATCTTTTTAGAACCAGTAAAAACAACCTTTGCTCCTTCTTCTGCCTTATAGGTTACAGGAGCATCAGCTGTGCCGCTGTCTTCTTCTGTAAATTCTAATTGTGATGTGATGCTATATTCACCCTCACCAATTATAACGTTTGTTGCAAAGCCCTTTATTGCTTTACGTGCTTCTGCTTGCGCCTTTTGAATTGTTGCAAATGGCTTTTCCTTTGAACCGTCACCATTTGCGTCACTTCCGTTTAAAGCAACATAAATATTGTTGGAAGATATTTTCCTTTCATATTCCTCGCCGCTTTCGGATTTAACATATAAAAGATACGACGCATTATCGTCTAGACCGTTTATTCCAAATGTAATTTCATATGCCTTTGCTGCATCTGAATAAATAACATCTGAAAAGTTTACAGTATCTTTATACTCTGCTGTGGTATCTGCTGCATCAAGGTCCGCCTTTGTCTCTCCCGGATTCAGCAAGAAAACATCAACAGCTTCGTTAGCTTTATCTGTTGTACCTGTTACTGTTAAAATTCCGTTCTTGTACTGAACTGATGTTACAAGCTCGCCATCAGCAAAAACAATAGAAGCAGAAGTAAGAGTCATTGCAAGAGCAACAAGCAAGCTAATGCTTTTTTTAATGTTTCTTTTCATTGTGTATTCTCCTTTTATTTATTTTTTTTATAGGCATTCTTGTTTTATTGTTGACTTTGCTTTTAACATACCATATTAAAAGCATTGCCTTTACCAAAAACAAGTTTGCCAAAAATCCGTTTCATTATGTGCCGTTTTGTTCATTCCTGAATTTATTTATCCTTAATGGATGTGGCGGCCTTTTTGGGGATTTATAAATTGTGGTGTAAACAATTATTTGCACCAGTGAAACGAAATTTCTTACATTGTGGTTTGCAAAACAATTAATTCGTTTGCTGTGTTATTAATAGCCGTTTTTTACGGGTTATATTTTTATAAATTATTTTATTGTAACCTTTGTTATTAATTTATGGCTTTTTGACTTTTCGCTCAACAATTGATACTGATATACCATTCCGTCGTCTGCGTCGCAAAGCTCGTTAAATTCATTGCTTAAAGCCTTCCAGTTTTGCGGCTCTACTATAACATCATCTCTGTTATATACATTAATTCTGAAGGATATGGGCATTTCCTCGGTTAGCTCAAATTCGTCGGTTATAATGTATTCCTTTGCATTTGGAGAAATTATTGTTCTTTTGCTTAATAAAACATACTTTTTATCCCATGCATTGGTGTTATCGCTTTGCCACTCAAACACGCCGTCCTTTAGTTCGGCTTTTATTATTTCACCGCCGTAGTCTGCCCCTCTTAACTGGTTTAAACACTTTCCGTTATATACAGGCACTGCAAGCGAGTGTGATGATGAATTACCCACAACCATCATTCCTGCTGTGCCATAGCCAGCCATAATGTCGGGGATAATATCTTTGTTGTTTTCGTCGATTATAATAAATGTACCTTTATCGCTATGAGCGTGTGTGTTATTTGAAGGTCCCGACACTGTAAATATGTTTATGCCGTCACGATATGAACGTGTGTAGCCAACCGCTTTATTACAGTAAAAGTCGGGAGAAATTCTTATATTTTTCTTCTCGGGCACTATGTGTGCGGTATCACAAAGATTTCTTGTTGTTCTTGTTTCAGGTGCAAGCTCTGCAGCTCTTGCCCATCTTTCGTCGCCTGTGGCCTCATAAATTGTAAGACATATATGCTTTGAATATGGGCGTCTGTGTGAGTCGGAAACAGAGAAAGTGTTTGCTGCTTCATCAATAAGCATAATTCCGTATTGTGCAGTATTCTTTATCTGTTCACCAACAAGTTCTTTTAGAGAAATCCCTTTATATCTTGCAAGGTACCGTGCACCGTCTAGATATTTTATCATTGTATATGACCAATAGCCTGGACCCTCGTCGGTGGTGCCGTCTGCCTGAATTGAGGTTTCAAAAAACTCGTTCATTAGTCTTTGTGCTTCCTCAATCTTTTTTGCATATCTTGGATATTGCTTTGATAGCGATACCACTGCTGCCATATATCCATGCAAAAACACAAGTCCCTGATTACAGTGATATATATATTCCATTGTGTGGAAGTCGGCCTCTATTCTTGGAAGTCCCTTCATAATCAATGCGTTATATATGTAGTTTCTGCCATGCCATGTTAAAAAGTTTCCGCAAAGTGAAATTATATTTGCAACCTGTGCACAAAATTCTGATTCGAGAAATGATCTGTGGTGCCATGTTATTCCCTGTATTGTTTCAAACTCGGTTTCCGACCACGTGCTGCAGCTTGCAAGAGAAAGTGCATATCTGCATGCCATTTTAATCATTTGGGGATTTTGCTCTATCTGTCCCACAACTGCAAGCTCAACGCCGCCAACAAACTTGATTTTGCCTCTAAAGTTTTCTGACAGATGCGTGTCTATGAAATCCTCGGGAACCATCTTCATATATTCCTCTGCCTGTGCCTTAAGCACTGCATAGTGGTCTTTTAAATCGTCGTCTTTAACTCTTTTTCTTATTGCTTCAAGCTCTTCCTTGGATATAAGAAATTCATCATATAGTTCCATAGATGGCTCATCAGTAAAACAACCTTCCCATTCTGCATTGAATGGGTTTTTCCTTTTTGGTGTGTCGTTTAGCATGCCAATATAGTACATTGTTACGCCTGCATCGGCATCTGAATTGTTGGTAAAAACCATCTTAAGTGAATTTGCAACAGTCTGCGTTGTACACATACTGCCATCCAAAAAGTCGTTCTTTTGACGTCCGTTTTCGTTTATAACAAGCTCGCCATTGCAATAAACCTTGATGTTTACGTGTGTGTTTGCATTACCAAAGAAACGAAATCTTGAATATTCTGAAATATCTATGTTAAGACCTTGTGTTTCAAGTGTTACTGTGCTTTTTGGCTCAATTGTTACCGCAACAGCCTCCCACGTTTGCTTTGCTGCACCCTCGGGGGTTACAGTGTAGCGTGAAAGAAGCGAATATTTATGATGTCCCACATAGCTTTCGCCACCGTCGAAAAACGGTTGAATTATACTTGAATATTCGTTGATTGGTAAATTAAACATTTGTAATTACCTTCCTTTTTATGTAACTGCAAATTGCATTATATCTGGTTTTCTAATTGTTGGAAGTTGTTTTTTAGAATGTTGTGTTTTTATTCCGCCGTTGCGGGAGGGCTTTTAGCCCTCCCAAACGGAATATTTTTTATTGTATTTATTTGGCATCTTTAGGACTTGTCAGCATATTTACTCCACCTTCTAATGGTGCAAATTCTACTGCATTTAGCCACATTTCACCCTGACCACTTGCTTCAAAGGTGATGTTTAGTCTTCCTATATAGTCGGAATCCTGGAATTGGAAGGTACCTAGTTCTACCCATCCCTTTTCACCCTTTGAAAGGTCAATGGTTGTTTCGTAATAACCGCTGTAACCGTCAAGTTTTACCTTAACGTTCGGGTCACCCTTTTCTGATGGAATATGATAGTATGAAACTTTGTAGTTCTTACCGTTGTCTATACTTTCTCCTACCATCTTCCACGATGCTGTGTCGCCCTTTCCAACAACCTTCATAGCTGGTGTGTTGTTGAAGCCCATATTATTTGTTGATAAGAAGTTTCCTGATTTTGTGAGTGCATCTGAATCTGTATACAGAATTGTTGCATTTGAGTCGAGCTGTCTTTGGATAGCTTCACTTCTTTCAAACAACGTTGTTGGAACTTCGTCTGCCTTTGCAATCTCAATAGTTGAGTTTGCTGTTGCATTGTATACACCAAACATACCTGCTGTATAGTTAGGTTCTGTTGTATCAATGAAGTCGAATATAACTTCACCGTTAAGCTTGAAGAACATATGAATACCCTTTGTGGTTGTTATTGATGCAAATTCTATATCGTTCCACTCGCCAAACTTAAATCTACCGTCATTTGGAGCTATCTGGTAAATTGCACCCTGCTTTTGAAGCTCGAAAATGTCTGGCTTAATTAAGAAGTAGTATGAGCCTTGTGCAAAGATTGCTTTGTCTGCTGTACTAATTCTTAAACCATATGCAGCCCAGCCTTCGTCAAGAGTATCTACTCTTGTTTTAAACTTCATAACGTTGTAATTAGAAATTACTTCATCAAATACAAAGAATGATGCTTTACCTTGTGTTGACATCTTAACAGAGTCAGCACCTCTTTCAATCTTGGCAATTGTAGAAGAATCAATAATGTCAACAGACGAATCAAGATTTACTGTTGTATAACCAACATTAATGAATTCATCAAGACCTTGCATTACTTTATTTATATCTGTTATTGTGCTATCTAGCATTGCTTGTGTTGCATTTTCATCTTTAAGAACACTCTCTGCTTTTGCAATAGTTTCAGCAACATATTGTTTTGTGCCTGTCTTGTATTGACCAACTGCGGTACCCTCTTTAAGAGCATTCAGCGCTACTTTTGTTTGGCTTATTTTGTTTTCTAATGGTTCTGTAATCAGAATATCCTTACCTGTTGTGAACGACCATACCTTACTTTCTGTTTCACAACCAATTTGTCTTGATTTGTTAACAGCTGTAACTCTCCAATAATATGTTGTGTTAGGAGCCAGACCTTCTGGAGATACAGCTCTCATAAAGGTTTCGCCGTAGTCTGTAACTGTTTCAAAGTTCGGATCTGTTGAAATTTCCCATCTATATGCGTCTGCAGATGGTGTTTTAGTCCAGGCAAGTGTTGTTCGGCTTGGTTGTAAGCCTGTTGTTTCCTTTGCTGGTGCAAGGAGTTCAAGTACCATGTTTTCCTTTGGAAGAACAAAGTCTTTTTGAAGTCCTATTTGGTTAAGGTCAAATTCTTCACCAAGAATCTCATCGGGAAGATTATACTTCTTTCTTGCTTCGTCTGTAACACGGAAGTCGTGATTTGCAGGGTCTACAAAGATTTCATCATAATCTTCTTCGTGAATATCTGGTAAATCTACATTGTTTAGATAAATGTAGTCTTTTCTTACTCTGTCGTGTGCACCGTTACCCAAGGTATCAACAAACAGGTTGCCTCTGATTTCGGCGTCAAATACCATACGGTTTGCTGCCTTGATCTTGTCGAGCTGTTTACTCATTTCCGGATATTTTTCCATAAACGGTGGAGAGAATGCATCTACAAGTCCCCAACACATTTCGTTAATTAATATTGATGGAGACAGCCATTCGTCTGCTGTTCTGCTGTTTCTTGGATCATAGAAAATAGCCTCTTCACATGCAACTGTTGTGTTACCAACAAAGGTGTGAGAACCGCCCGAAATATGGTTTGCCTTACAAAGTGCCTTATTGTTTGCAAATATAATATTTCTTGAGAAGTCTTGACCTGTTTGGTTATCGTCCCAATACATTGCGTGTGATAAGTGGGTTGCTTCACTCTCTGTCATACCAACATCATGGAAGTAGTTTTCATATGCACTACAACCCCAGTCTACCCATGTTCTACCCGAGTACAATGCTCCTGCGTCGGCAGTTAATGTACAAACAGATGAGAATTCATTATGATAGAATTGGTGTCCGTTACCATTGTATCTTATTGCATTGTTTGGCATATTATGAATAATGTTGTTTCTTATGTGAACATCAACTGTTGTGTGATTAATTCTGATGCCTCCATAAGCATTTCTTCCTGTGTTGTTTACAACGTCACTGATAACTGAATTTTGAACAACTATACCACTTGGGATAAGATTAGCTCTGTCGCCCGCTTCCTCGATACTGATACCGTCAACACCTGTGTTATAAATATGACATCCGTCAACCACATTATAATTACCCTTAAGGAATATACCGGAGTTACCCACATTGCTTATAGTACAATCCTTAATATTAATGTATTTACAATCCTTGTCTAAAACAATACCATTACCTGAATCAAGCGTTGCATCCTTCACGTTGGGGTCTGCACCTGCCATTGTAAGCTCAAGACCCTCGAAATTAATATATTCTGCTCCGCTTACTTCAATAATATTCTGAATTCTTGCAACTGAAAGCTTATCGGTTGATGTTAAATTATGCGGCGGATACAAATACAGCATTCTTTCTTCGCTGTCTATATAATATTCGCCCGGAAGATCCAATTCCTCTATTAAGTTTACAACACTCCAACGACGCTTTGCAGCAACACCGTATGCAGTTCTGTACTTAAGACGAATCTTGTTCTCTTCAACGTCAATTTCTTTAACCGGTGCCCATTCAGAAGTCCAGAAGTTTCCAAGGTAACCTTCAACAAACAGTCTTTCTGCTTTTGTCCAGTTATATGGTTCTGTGTTTGCAAATTGAATTGCTCCGCCTTTGTTCATATCGCCAGAGGTTTTTGCACCTGGCTCACAGTCAAGAATTGACTCATAATCGTCGTTTGGCCATTTTGCAACAGTTTGCTGATGTTCATTTAAGAAAATCATTGGCGGCTTCAGTCTGGAAGCGTTCATTGCTGTTCCGTTCCATGCTGCTTCTGCAAACTCAATTAGAGCTTTAGGGAACGTATCTGTTGAAAGCTTAAGCTGAATTAGCTTACCCTTTGCATCCGCATGAACTCTGTTTTCCATCTTGCCCTTAACAGGGGTTGCTTTTGAATGGTCTATTTCACTTGCTGCAGTAAGCACAACCTTTGCACCCTCTTCAGCTTTATATGTGATAGGTGCGCCTTGTGTACCACTGTCTACTGATGTGAACTTAAGTGCCCCGTCTAACACATAGGTACCCTCTTTGAAGATAACATTTGCGGTGTTACCGTTTCTTTTAGCTTTTATAGCTGCTTTTCTTGCATCTTCAATGTTAACAAACGGATTATCCCTTGTACCGTCACCTGATGAGCCTGCTGCTGCAACATAAATATTCTTTACTTTGCCTGCTGCCTCGGGGTCTATTTCAATTTTATCGTAATCTACGTTTGAGTATTTAACAATCTCAACATTGTCTATTGTTGCCTCGGCACAGTATGCGTCAAAACCAACATAGCCCGTTTTAAGTGAGTTGTCTTTTACATCGGCAAAGATTGCTTTGCCGTCTACTCTTACACTTATTTTGTTATCAACAAGTCTTATACCCACTTTTGAGTATTCATCTGACTTTATTTTTGCATTTGCTCTTCTTATTTCAACAAGGTCTCCGCCATTTACTCTCTTTAAAAGAACAGCTTTACCCTCGTTTTTGTAAAATCTTACCTGATACATCGACTTGTCTTCTTCTGCTCGGAATATAACACCGGCATAAACGCTGCCGCTTGCTATTTTTAGGTCGAACTCCAAGTCTGCATTCTGGATAGAAAGTGCTCTCGACATCACAATATTGTTTGTTTCTGATGTCTGCTTATTTTTAAAGTGTAGTGCCAAGCCTTTTGCGTTAAAGCCCTTACCCGACAGCACGCTCCAGTTAGCAATGCCCTCATCAAAGCTTTCCGAAACAACAACTTCTTTGGTTACAGTATTCTCCTCAACTATCTCTTCTTCTGTAACATCTTCTGTAACCTCTTCTTTAGTTTCGGTTGTCTGTGTTTGTGTTACCTGTGTTGCTTCTTCCACAACAGAGGTGTTGGTTGTTGCCGCATCTGACTGTGCAAAAACAACAGCTTCGGCTGCAACCATCGATAAGGCCATAAGCAACGATATTAATTTTTTATTCATATCTTTTTCCTCCCTATCTTATACCCTAGTTTGGATTAATTACGCATATTGATTCAACTGCGTAGGTTCTCTTTGTGTAAACAACCTTCGAGCACGCTGCACCATACTTTGTGTATGGTTTCATAGTTCCTGTTGCAGAGCCTCTTGTTACATTTGCAAAGTTCTGTACTCTGCCCATTTCGGGGTATACAAATACACCCGGGAATATGTTTGTTTCCCATGCAACACCGTCATCCTCATCAAGCGATGGGTCTATACCATGTGCAGGATTTTGGTTTGTAATTGTTGCAACACCATCTTGAATGTCATATACCCAACCAATAAACACCTTTAAGGCTGCAGGGTTATATAAATGTGCACCATTTGTGGTGTGAACCTCGTGGTCACCCTGATATTTGTTTGCTGTGCCATCGGCAGCACCTGTTGCAAACGGATTTGAAAGGGTTAATGCCTTATAGGATAGCTTTTCAATACCCGGAATACCGCCCTTTAGTGTTTTTTGAGCTGTACCTGCCGCTATTTCTTCGTCTGTTACATTTGTATCATAAACCATCTGGTCGGCATCATAGAATACCATTGCGTCTACAAGGTATCCGTTTTCTACTGCATAGTAGATACCATCGCCAGGGCCAATATGTACAATTGCATCGTTTATTCCGTCACCATCGCCATCTGATATATGACCATTTGATACGCCTAAAACACCTGTTAGATAAGTTTGCTCTTCCATAAGGTATTTTGCAGTCTTATTGGTTGTGTCTATTGCTTCAATTTCGTAGCATAGTTCGTCGGTTTTAGGATCTACAATCTTTTTAACACTTCTTACATACATTATTTTCTTCTCTTGAAGATACGCTGTGCCCGCCTGATTTGCTGATGTTAAAATTGCATGGCTGGCAAACACTGAACGGTAGTCGGTGTTGTATACCATAAATGTCTGTGCTGAGTTTGATGCACTTGTGCCAAGGGCTGCTTCAAACGCCTCTGTTGAAGAAATGCTGTATTCTGAATAGTCTGTTTTGTCGGTCGGAACAAAAAATACGTTTGTTGTTGATGTTGCTGCTGCAACACCGCCAAATATAACTTTACCTGATGATTTATCAACATTGTATTCTTGTATTGTTCCGTATTTTCTGCCTGGATAGTTTGTTACTGTTGTGTTTGTTGAAGCAGTATCAACCATACACCACAATCTGTTTGTTTTTGTTGGTCTTCTACCAAAATATAGCGGAAGCTCTAATTTTATTATTTCGCCGTTTGAGTTAAGCTTATATCTTACAAGACCCGAATATGCAAGGAAGTTGGCAATTGCTGTATCAACTGTTGCATCGTTTGTGGCGTCATTGTCGCCTAAAACGCTTAATGCGTTTGATATCTGTGCCTGCGACCAGTTGTTTTCGTTATCTTGCTCATCTAAAACATATAGCTTTTTAGATACAGGAAGAAGCTCCGAATCACCCATATCGTTGAAAATTCTTACACATACTTCGCCTGCTCTGTCGCTGATTACTTTTACCCATTGAAGATAGCCAAACATCCAATCAAAAGGACCTGCTATTTTTTCAAAAGCAACAAGCTTGCCGAATGCGTCGAGGTAAAAATCATATGTGCCCGACATCTCTGGTGCACCATAGTTTGCATCAAGATATCTTGAGAAGCTGTATTTTGAGCCTTCATCTGTTGTGATGTAGCCTCTTACCGATTGGGTTGAAGAAGCACAGCTATTTACTGTTCCTGTTTGCTTTTCATTTGAAATAAGAATCTTTATTCTTTCGCCGTCAAGACTTTCCATTACTGAAAGAACCATATCGCCAGTAATTGCAGAAAGGTCTGTTTCCTTGCCGTTGGCGGTGTATATTCTATAGTTCATTGAGTCAAGGTCGAGTGTTTCGCCATTTTGCTTTAAATATACTTTGTTGGTTGCGGTGTCTAAGCTAATTGTAACAACTGCTCTGTAGTCTTCAATTCTTACCACATCCATTATGCCGTCGCCCGAGTTGTCGAATAATCTTACAACTCCTGTTTCAGGAATGAACATATCCTGTGTAAATTCATCGGTTAGATTTAGCGCCTTATCGTTGTAGATAATTGTTGCGTTCTTTTTTACCTTTGTTTTTTTCTGCTTTAATGAAAACTCGTCATCATAATAAACATATTCATTTACTGTTGATTTTGTTGTATCAAATTTTATAATGTTGCCACCTTCTAAAACAAGAGCTTCGTTTCTGTCGACTCTTTCATATAGGAAAGCAACCGAATGTTGATACTTGCCCTCTGTGTAGTATGCAACCACATACTTACCAACAAGGTTTCCAAGTCCTGTTTCGTTAAACATAACATCGCCATAAGCAATTACTATTTCGTCTTGATTAATGGCAGATTCACCATTCATAGATGTGACACCATCGTCTGTTACAATACCTGTTGTCTTAAAGAGGTTAAGTCTTGCCTCTCTAAAGAGTACATTGTTGTTCGATGAGATGTTATATTCAAGACTCATCATATCTGTAATGTCAGCATTTAGCATATTATAGATTAATATGTATGCATTTACACGCGACACACCATTACCCTTTGTGCTGTAAAGACCGTCTGTTACGTCCTTTTGTGCTAAAAGCTTGCTGTATTTACCAGCAACGAACAACTCTGTTTTTGCATAGCCCATTGTTCTTAAAAGAAACTCATATGCTGTTTCAACGTCAAGTTCCTGTTCGGGCAAGAAGTTGCCAAACTTGTTTGTTGAAATATGACCGCTCGATAAAAGGGCTGTAACAGCATTATAGTAATCTTCTGATGATGAAACGTCCTTTGCGCCGTCGCCCGATGCAAGTGCCTCAAGATTGGGATTTAAACCAAACGCAACCTTTGAAAGCATTGTTGCAAATTCTGCTCTTGTGACAGTTTCTGTTAAGTCTGCCTTTTCATCATATATGCCCACGTAACTAAGAACTGCTTTCTGGTCCTCTGTTAGTGTCACTGCATCTTCGGCATATATGGGGGTGCAATTAAGCAAGGTAATCATACTTGCCATTGCTAAAATTAATGCTAATACTCTTTTCATATAATTATCCCTTTCCTATGTTAATTCATACCTAAAAGCTTTGACACCTTCATTAACATTTGTGCTGTTTGTGCTCTTGTAGCTGTATTATTTGGTGCTACTGTTGAATCTCCCATACCCGAGATTATACCCGCACCTGCAAGATATGCTACTGCGTCTTGTGCATAGTCGCTTACCGAGCCAAAATCAGAGAAGCTATCGTCCTTTTTAACGAAATTATATCCCATCTTTTGTGTTGCTCTGTATATAACTGTGCATAAATCCTGTCTTGTCATTTTCTGACCAATACCAAAACTACCATCACTCATACCATTCATCAGTCCGTTTTCCATTGCCGAGCCGATGTATGAATATGCCCAGTGATTTTTGGCAACGTCGTTGTAGGTTGCTGCTGCACCTGAATTATAACGGCTAAATGCAACTGTAATGATTTTTGCCACTTGCTCTCTTAATACGGGCTCATTTGGAGCAAATGTCTTATCTGCAGTACCCTGCATTATACCCTTTTTAACCACATAGTCTATTGCTTCATATGCCCATTCAACTGTGCCGATATCGTTGTATTTGTTTGTTAGTGCAACACCTGTTGTATTCACACCTGTACCTTGTGACGGAATAACAATCGACGGAGAATTATCTGGCTGATTGCCTGTTACGCCGCCTTGTATCATACCGCCTTGCGGAGGAGGTGTTATGCCGCCACCTGCTGCACTTATTGCTGCAACAAAGTCTGCTTCAAAGGTTGCCATATCCTTATATTCATCACCAATAAATTTTGTGCAAATCTGCGTTTGCTTTGTTTGGTCAGTAATTGCAAGATATTGGTTTGCACCGTTTATTCTTGCATCTTCATAATAAGTTAGAAGAGCATTGTGAACATTTGAAGCAACAAGCGTATCTTTTAGTTCATCCAAAAATGTAAGCTCATTCTTTGCAAGCTCTGCAAGCTCCTTCATTTTTACTGCTGCTGCATCTGCTTTTTGGTCGGGCGTTCCCTCACCGTCTAAACAAGCTTGAATTTCTGCCGCATTCTCAAGAATTACCTTATTTAAATATGCCTTCTTTTCAGCTGCGGTAAATATTGAGCCGTCTGTTTCTTCAAAATATGAAGTATCAACACCAATTGATGAAGCAAACAATGTAGAAAGCTGTGTATATATGTCACCTGTATATTCTCCGTCGGCAATGTCGGCAATAAAGGCATTTGTTGCATCCTTACCCACGAACAAAAACTCGTATGGATCTGTCTGATTGCTTGCATAAACATCGTACTTAACGCCTGGCGTGCCATTATATACTCCGTTGCCTGTGAAAATGAACGAAGCAGTAAATTTGCCTGTTGTTCTGTCGATATCAGCCTCTTCAACAGGCTGAATAATAACGTTTGTGGGATCATTTAAACCATTTGCAAGGCCTGTGCCGCCAAAAGCAGCTTGTTTTTCTATATATATACTTATAATTTTCTCATTTGCGCCGATTGTACCCTCAACGGTAACCTCGGTTGTGCTATAAGTACTTATTCTTGCTGATGTTACTGTGGCTGCACTTGCACATGTTCCCAATGCTAATGCACAAGCACTTATGATTGGTATTAATATCTTTTTTGTCATTTTATCCTCTCCTTTTTTCTATATGATCAAGCTCTTGTAAAATTGGAGCCCGGAATGAATAGAATGTTTCTTCATTCCTTCATTCTGCAAACACTTCATCATATAGAAGCGGTTGATAATTAATTCCGCTATGGGCGGAGAACGCTCTCCGCCCTAACGGGAATTAATTTTTTGATCTGTTTTGAGATTCCTCGGCATTTGCGGACCGTCGGGAACGCCGGTCCCTACATTTATACATTGTAGGGTTTGGCGGTTTCCGACAACCCGTTGTTATCCTAAGCGTATGCGAAGGATCTCTTTTTATTTAGTTGCTTATATTTGTGCAGGTGTACAATATGGTATTAGGCTGGTCATAGAATCCCAAACAAATGCCTTTGTTTTAACTGCACCAGTTGTAGTAACAGTGTATTTCTCTTCAACTTCGCCATTGCCTTTAACTTCATTAACGTCGTCTGCTACCCAGGCATCTATCATTACGTTGTTTTCGTCGTATGTTGCAACAACTATAACAACTGGCTTTGCTGTGTCTGAAAGGTTGTTCACCTTAACCTTGCCGTCATCTGTTAATTCAACTGTGATATCTTTAAATTCTTCATAGCCGTATACATAGATGTTATCGATTACAACAAATTCGTTTACTGATGCGCTAACACCAAAGATACCCTCTGATGCACCAGCTGCATTTTCAGTACCGTCGAAGCTTGAAACTTCCTCGCCGTTTAGTGAATATGTTGCCATCTTACCGCTCTTTTCAACAGCTACTTCATATTTTGTTTTGGTACGTTCTGAAACGTCAACTGTTTGGCCATTCGGATCATCTGTTTCACCAACAAACCATCCGTTGTCGCCTTCACCGTCGCCATAGATTTCGTCGCCCTTATTAAATACTGTGAAGTTACCATCATCATCATACAATGCGTCAGCATATTCGATTTTATTAGCATAAGGAATTGCAACATTATCTGATGAATCTATACCGTCTGCTGTATATACGTGCTTTGTTAGTGACTGTCTACCGATTGCCCATTCGTAACCCTTAGCCTTGTTGTCAGCTGCACCATTGTACCACATCTTAATGCCTGTTGGTGTTTCCTTGTTGTAGTTAGCGAATGTTGTTTCATCATCGTCATATGCATCTGTCATAGCAGTTGTATAAACCCATGCATCAAAGCTTACGTTGTAGTTTATTGCCTTATTAACCTTTGGTAGAGTAAACTCACCGCCGCGTAGAACAAGCTGACCGTCTATAACTTTGGCAACTGCATTTTTAGCATCGCCTGCTTTGATTGCAACTGCATCTTCGTCTACATTGCCATCGAAGTCTTCATCTGCATAAATTGTTAGTCTAAAGTTCTCAATAGCTCCTGTTTCAACAATTAAGTCTTCGCTTGGTTTATATCCGTCTGGAACAACTACTCTGTAGTTAGCTCCCGATGTAATAGTTCCGCCATTAACCTCAAGCTTAACTGTGTTACCAATTACTGTTGGTGTTGTTTTAATCTCTTTGCCGTTTTCATAAACCTCGATAGCTTCGAAGTTGTATGTTTCCCTAAGCTTTCTATTAAATTGAACATAAACACCATCTGTTTTACCATAGATGTCTGCTACTTTAATTTCTACAGGACCTGTTGGTGGCTCTGTTTCTTCATATTCACAAGTTGTAACAACAAAGTCGTCTAGTAGTGTTACTGCATAATCTGTTATATAACCAAATGCATTAGTAGCTGCTGTTGGCACAGCATCACCTGTAAGAGTTGCTGAATTTGTCATTTGTGGCATTGCATCGCCTGTGAGATCTGCAAAAACAGATACGTCAGCGCCATTAATTCTCATTGCCACATTTGAAACTACCATTGGATGAGTTACAGGGTCTGCACTTATATCGTTCCATACTTGAGCGCCTGTTTCATCCACTATTCTTGTTGGATTCCATACTCCAGCATCGGTACACAATTTAGTTGCACGTTGAGTTGCATATGGATAATCTGCCACGTCATAACCGTTACCGATTAAACCAAGCGCTGTGTTTGTTGGCTTTTCATAAACAGTTGTTGAACCATTAACAAGTGTTGTTGGGATTATAGCATTACCTACGCCATACACTTTTCTCATTACCTTGGCACCATTTTCACCAACTATTTCCTTGTTGTTACCGCGCATCTCTAAAGCATCTCTTAACTGCTTTAAACGGTAGTTGTTTGTTGCGTTGCTTTCACCAAACCATAGATATGTATTATCTAACCAGAAGTATCCTGCAACACTACTTGTGATTGCACCGTTGTAGTAGTTTTCTATTTTAGCCGAAATTGTTGCATTTTGGCCATCTACTGCTACTGTTGGGTCGAATGTACCCTTGTTGTGTAGAAGAAGCTTCTTATCCTTTGCACTTGCTCTCCACTTATTGTCGGCAGTAACAACTGCTTTTGTTGCACTCCAGTCTTCTCCTGTGATTGTAGCAAGGGCTGCTGCATCTACATTTTCTGTGATAGCATCAAAGTTTTCTTCAAATGCTGTTTTAACTGTAAGTAGATACAACTTATCACCAAATGAAAGTGTAAGTTCTTTATCTCTTGGCAATAACTCTCCAAATGTAACACGAACTGTTGTATCATCAAGTGTTGTGCTTGAAATTGCAACATCGTAGCCTTCTGCGTCTACTATTTCAAGAGGTAGATATTCGCTCTCGTATGGTACGCCGCTAAATTCAATGTTCATACCATATACATCGGCATAAATATCTGTTACTGTTGGAACCACTCTTGCTTGTGTTTCGTGGTATTCACAAGTTGTAACAACAAAGTCGTCTAGTAGTGTTACTGCATAATTACCATTTGTATAACCAACTTTGTTA
>JAZRPB010000019.1:0-22281 GCA_045649025.1 Clostridia bacterium
ATATTTAAAAGCCAGCTCCATTGACCTGCCATACCTACTGCCGCAAGACTTACATCTCCCAGCTGTCCCACCATAAGTGTATCCACCAGAACAAATGAGCTTTGCAATAAATTCTGTACTGCAATAGGAATAGCCAAACCCAGAATTGAGCCCCAGAATTTTTTATCACCCAATAAATCCTTTAATATCATTTTCCACCTCAAAATTTTACTTACTCTGCATATTGTATCATAAATTACCACAAAACACAATATATATTTTATCTTTTGCAATTATTTCCTTAAATATTGACATTTTATCCACAAAATAGTAAAATGATATGGTGTTGTTTAAAATAACACATTATAACTTAAAAACGGATGGAAATTATTATGAAAAATCAAAGACTAAAAGGGAATTTATTACTGCTGCTCACCGCATTTGTGTGGGGGCTTTCCTTCATATCTCAAAGCAAGGGTGTTGAAACAATTTCACCTCTGTCATTTAACGGAATACGTTGCCTGCTTGGCGGCGTTGTGCTTTTACCTGTTATTGCAATATTGGATAAAAGCAAAAAGAAAAAATGTGGAGAGGTACAAAAGCTCAATAAAACACTCATTGTTGGCGGAATTGTGTGCGGTTGCTTTTTATGCTTTGCAAGCACACTGCAAACTATTGGTATGGTGCATACAAGTCCTGGAAAAGCGGGCTTTATAACTGCACTTTATATGGTTATTGTTCCAATAATAAATATATTTTGTAACAAAAAACCGTCACCAATAATTCTTTTATCGGTTTTAATTGCCGTTGGGGGACTTTACCTTATGTGCATAACCTCCGATATTTCCATAAACCAAGGCGATGTTTTAATATTCTTTTGTGCGTTTCTTTTTGCAGGGCACATTCTTGCTATCGACCATTTCTCACCAAAGGTGGACGGCGTTAAGCTTGCGTGTTTGCAGTTCTTTGTAAGCGGAATAATTGATGTGGTATTAATGTTTATTTTTGAAAAGCCACAACTTATGCCAATCTTAAACTGTTGGGCATCTATTGGCTATTCGGGAATAATGTCTTGCGGTGTTGCATACACATTGCAAATTGTTGGTCAAAAATATACCGACCCCACATCTGCCTCAATTTTAATGAGTTTAGAATCGGTTTTTGCAACACTTGCAACGGTTATTCTTGTTGCATTAGGCTGGGAGCTTACAGGCGGAGCACTCACTTTAAGAGAAATCACAGGCTGCGTTTTAATGTTTGTGGCAATAATTCTTGTGCAGCTGCCAACTCCGCAAAAAAGCTCTTTTATGACAAAAAAACAACAAAATCATTAATTATTGTCGACTTTCCTTGACAAAGCTTACATTAGTGTGTTAATATTGTGTTAATATTTGCATTCTAAATAAAATGTAAAAACTAACAGGAGGTTTTGAAAATGAAATTTTTAAAGAAAAAAACTTATGTTGCTTTCTTGCTTATGCTAATAACGCTTGTGGCAACATCAATTGTTGCTTTTGCAACAGGCGACGGTGCAACAAGTGAAGCACCAACCTTTTACGCAACTTTCTGGGCACTTGTTCCGCCATTGGTTGCAATTGTTCTTGCACTTATAACTAAAGAGGTTTACTCTTCTTTGTTTATAGGTATTGTGCTTGGCGGTCTGCTGTCTGCAAATATGCACCCCATCACAGCACTTGATAATATTTTAAATGATGGTATTATCTCTGCAATTTCGGGCACTGCAGGTATATTTATGTTCCTTGTAATATTAGGTGCATTGGTTGCACTTATAAACAAGGCAGGCGGCTCTGCAGCATTCGGACGTTGGGCGCAGACACACATTAAGTCACGTGTTGGTGCAATATTTGCAACATTTATATTAGGTATTCTTATCTTTATTGATGACTACTTCAACTGCTTAACAGTCGGCAGTGTTATGCGTCCTGTTACAGACCGACACAAGATTTCAAGAGCAAAGCTTGCGTTTATAATCGACGCAACTGCGGCTCCAATCTGTATGATTGCACCTGTTTCTTCTTGGGCAGCGGCAGTTTCAGAGTTTACAGAGGGCACAGGCTTTTCAGGTATAGAGCTTTTTGTTCGTGCAATTCCTTATAACTTCTACTCACTTTTTATGCTTGCATTTATAGTGATGATCACCCTTATGGCATTTGATTTTGGTCCAATGAAGCTACACGAATTCAACGCACAAAACAATGGCGACCTATTCACAAGCGGACAAGACAGTGCAGAAAAAGCAGAAGATATTGTTGCTAATCCAAAGGGAAAGGTTATCGACCTTATTCTGCCTGTTATAGTATTGGTTATTTTATCGGTTATAGGTCTTATATATGTAGGCGGCTTCTTTGCAGGCGACAGCTTTATTACAGCATTTGGTAACACAGATGCAACTGTTGGCTTACCATGGGGTGCTCTGCTTGCATTAATATTCACAATTTTCTATTTAATAATTCGCAGAGTAGTTACTTTTAAAGAAGCAATGGAATGTATACCAAAGGGCTTTATTGCAATGGTGCCTGCTATATTAATTCTTACATTTGCAACTGCTCTTAAGAATATGACAGGTCTTTTGGGTGCTGCTGAATTTGTTGAGGCACTTATGGATTCTGCTGCTGCAGGCTTTGCAAACTTCTTGCCTGCTATTATATTTCTGGTTGCTTGTGTGCTTTCATTCTCAACAGGTACATCTTGGGGAACATTCGGTATACTTATCCCGATTGTTACTGCAATATTTGACCCAACAAGTGAGCTTTTAATAATTGGTGTTGCAGCTTGTCTTGCAGGTGCTGTTTGTGGCGACCACTGTTCACCAATTTCCGATACAACAATTATGTCATCGGCAGGCAGCCAGTCTAACCACATAAATCACGTATCCACACAATTACCGTATTCAATAACTGTTGCACTTGTTTCATTTGTAACATACGTTCTTGCGGCATTTGTACAAAGTGCTTTTGTACTTCTACCGGCAGGTCTTGTGATACTATTTATAACATTAATGGTTACTAAAAAGCTTACAAATAAATAAAAAAAGCGCAGACCACAAAAGGCAAAGAATAAAGAGGCTTGCATAGTGTTACTTGCATCTTAAAAATAAAAATTTTATATTATATGTGGAAAAATATTGCTTTTGGGCAATATTTTTCTTTTTATATGATGCCTTTTGCTACAAACAAACCTCACCACTCGACGTACCCTCGTACGCCTTCGGGTAACCCAAAAACAAAGCATTTGCTTTGCTTTTGGTTCGGTTTGTTCATTCTGCATCTTTTTTCCTGTCCCTCACAAAAAATGCTGATGCAAAATTGCATCAGCATTTTTAATTATTTTATTTCATCGCTTGAAATTTCTTCGCCATCAAGTGTGATGTTAATATCTTTATATATACTCATACCTGTACCTGCAGGAATAAGCTTACCAATTATAACATTTTCCTTTAAGCCAAGAAGTGGGTCAACCTTACCCTTTATAGCTGCATCTGTAAGAACCTTTGTGGTTTCCTGGAACGATGCTGCCGACAAGAATGAATCGGTTGCAAGTGATGCCTTTGTAATACCCAAAAGCACTGGTGAAGCTGTGGCAAAGTTTGTGCCGCCATTTTGTTCAACTCTCTTGTTTGCATCCTCAAGCTCAAACTTATCCACAAGTGAGCCGATTAGCAAATCAGTATCGCCTGCCTCTTCAACTCTTACTTTTCTTAACATTTGTCTTGTTATAACCTCAACGTGCTTATCGTTGATGTCAACACCCTGCATACGATATGTTCTTTGTACTTCACGAGTGATATATACCTGAACATCGTGCGGACCGTTTATAGCAAGAATATCATTTGGGTTAATTGAACCTGTGGTTAATTGGTCACCCGCTTCAATAACGTCTCCATCGTGTACCTTTATGCTTGCAGCATATGGTATAACATATGTTTTTGCTTCGCCATTTTCGTCGTTAGTGATTATAACCTCACGTTTACGCTTTGTATCACTTACGCTGACTCTACCGCCAATTTCCGAAATGATAGCAACACCCTTTGGCTTTCTTGCTTCAAAAAGCTCTTCCACACGGGGAAGACCCTGTGTGATATCGCTGCCCGATGCAACACCGCCGGCGTGGAAGGTACGCATTGTAAGCTGTGTACCAGGCTCACCAATTGATTGAGCAGCAATAATACCAACTGCTTCACCAACATTAACAAGCTCGCCTGTTGCAAGGTTTGTACCATAACATTTAGCACAAACACCAATTCTTGACTGACAAGTCAATACGCTTCTTATATAAACCTTTTCAATACCTGCTTTAATAATCTTATCTGCCTGGATTTCGCTAATCAACTCGCCGCCCTTTGCAAGCACTTCGCCTGTTTGAGGATGAAGAACGTCCTCCATTGCAATACGGCCAACAATACGGTCATATAATGGCTCTATGCTTTCCTTGCCGTCTGTGATTTCTGCCATCCATTCGCCGCGTTCTGTGCCGCAGTCAACTTCTCTTACAATAACATCCTGTGATACGTCAACAAGACGTCTTGTTAGATAACCCGAGTCGGCAGTACGTAGGGCTGTATCGGTAAGACCTTTTCTTGCACCGTGTGATGAAATAAAGTATTCCAATACGTTAAGACCTTCACGGAAGTTAGCTCTTATAGGAATTTCAACTGTACGTCCTTGTGTATCCGCCATAAGACCACGCATAGCAGCAAGCTGTCTTATCTGGTTTGTGCTACCACGGGCTCCTGAATCCGCCATCATAAAGATTGGGTTAAATTCACCCAAATGCTCCATCATTGCGTCTGTAACCTGTGACGATGCATCCGACCAGATTTTTATTACTTCCTTGTATCTTTCCTCGTCGGTTAACATACCAAAACGGTACTTATTCATTACACCGTCAACCTGCTTTTCAGCCTCTGCAAGAATATCCTTTTTCTTTTCAGGAACGTGTATATCGGTAACTGCAACTGTTATTGCACCCTTTGTTGAGTACTTATAACCTGTTTCCTTAATCTTATCAAGAACATCGGCAGTTACAGATGTTCCGTGAGCACGAATACACTTGTCTATTATTTTACCAAGCTGACTCTTACCAACAACCTCGTCTACTTCAAGCTTAAACATATCGTCTTCGGTTTCTCTTACGCAGTAGTTAATATCCTGCGGGATATTATCGTTAAATACAATAAGACCTACTGTACCTTCGATAAGCTTTTCCTTTTCGGTGCCGTCGATTGTCTTTTTGTTTATGAATTTAATTCTTTCGTGAAGTGTAACGCTGCCGTTGGCATATGCCATAATAGCCTCATCCTTTGAAGTAAACACCTTTATTGTATACTTCTTTAAGATGTTCATTACCCTCTTTAATGAAACCTTTATATCGCCAACACTTGTTTTTAATATAACAGGGTTTGCAATAATCTTTGTTTCGTTCATTAATACTGCGCTGCTTTCTTTCATATATGCCAAAACGTCGTTTATTGTATCAAATACCTTTAATTCTTCGTTTTCATCATATACCTTTACATCAGCTTCAGGGTCTGCTGCAATTTCTTTAACAACCAGCTCAAGCTTTGGCTCGTTATCTTCTATTTCTTCTATTATCTTCTTATAGTTTTCTTTTTGCAATGTAAGATAATAACTACCAAGAATCATATCCTGTGTAGGAACTGTAACAGGATGTCCGTCCTGCGGCTTTAAGAGGTTATTAGCACTTAACATCAAGAATCTTGCTTCTGATTGTGCTTCGGGTGAGAGCGGAACGTGAACAGCCATCTGGTCACCGTCGAAGTCGGCATTATATGCAGTACAAACCAGTGGATGAAGCTTTAGTGCTCTACCCTCAACAAGTCTTGGTTCAAATGCCTGAATACCAAGTCGGTGAAGTGTGGGGGCACGGTTTAACAATACAGGATGCTCTTTTATAACGTCCTCAAGAACGTCCCATACCTCTGCACTTGTTTTTTCAACCATTCTCTTTGCACTCTTTATATTATGAGCAAGCTTTCTTGAAACAAGCTCCTTCATAACGAACGGCTTAAATAATTCTATTGCCATTTCTTTAGGCAAGCCGCATTGATAAATCTTAAGTTCAGGACCAACAACAATAACACTACGTCCTGAATAGTCAACACGCTTACCTAAAAGGTTTTGTCTAAATCTACCTTGCTTACCCTTTAACATATCCGAAAGAGATTTAAGCGGTCTGTTACCAGGACCTGTTACAACTCTGCCGCGTCTGCCGTTATTTATAAGAGCATCAACAGCCTCTTGCAACATTCTCTTTTCGTTTCTTATAATAATTTCAGGAGCACCAAGCTCTAAAAGCTTCTTTAGACGGTTGTTTCTATTTATTACTCTACGATATAAATCGTTTAAGACGGATGTTGCAAAACGACCACCATCAAGCTGAACCATAGGTCTTAATTCTGGCGGAATTACAGGAATAACCGACATTATCATCCATTCAGGACGGTTACCTGAAATTCTGAATGCTTCCACAATTTCAAGTCTTTTTATTATTCTTGCCTTCTTTTGACCCTGTGCAGTTTCAAGCTCTTCCTTTAATTCTTCAGAGAGCTTTTGTACATCTATTTTTTCAAGAAGTTTTTTTACTGCTTCAGCACCCATACCTGCACTGAATGTGTTACCGTATTTTTCTCGTGCTTCTCTGTATTCGCTTTCTGAAAGCACCTGACTTTCCATCATATTTGATGTACCCTTGTCGGTTACTATATATGCAGCAAAATACAAAACCTTTTCAAGATACCTTGGTGAAATATCGAGCATTAAGCCAATTGATGACGGAACACCCTTGAAATACCATATATGTGACACAGGTGTTGCAAGCTCAATGTGACCCATTCTTTCACGTCTGACCTTTGCCTTTGTAACTTCAACGCCGCAACGCTCACAAACCTTGCCTTTGTATCTTATCTTTTTATATTTTCCGCAATGACATTCCCAGTCCTTTGTTGGACCAAAGATTTTTTCGCAGAATAAACCTTCCTTTTCAGGCTTCAATGTACGGTAATTTATTGTTTCAGGCTTTGTAACCTCACCCTTCGACCACGAAAGTATGGTTTCGGGAGATGCGATACCTATTTTTATAGCTTCAAAACTATTAAATTCTAACATTAATCTACTCTCCTCTCCTTATGAATCTATATCTTCATCGTAGGAAGAATCCTCGGAATCTATATCATAATCGTCATACATATCGTCTGACTCATCTTCATCCTCGTCATAGTCCTCGCCGTCAAGTAGCATATTTGCATCGTCAAGGTCATCCTCTCCAAAGCTTTCAGAAAAACCGTCAGCCTCTTCCATAGTTGCCTTATATTCGTTTCTTGCATCTATAACGCCCTCATCGTCATCATCCTCAAATGATGCATCAAGGTCTATCTCCTCCATATTATGGTTAAGAATTCTTACATCAAGTGCAAGTGACTGCAATTCCTTAACAAGAACCTTAAATGATTCCGGTATACCTGATTTTGGTATATTTTCACCCTTTACAATAGACTCATAAGTCTTAACACGTCCAACAATATCGTCTGATTTAACAGTTAATATTTCCTGAAGTGTGTAAGCAGCACCATAAGCCTCAAGAGCCCAAACCTCCATCTCACCAAAACGCTGTCCGCCGAATTGTGCTTTACCGCCAAGCGGTTGTTGTGTAACCAGTGAGTATGGACCTGTTGATCTTGCGTGAATTTTATCGTCTACAAGGTGGTGTAGCTTTAGATAATACATCACACCAACAGTAACGTCGTTATCAAACTTTTCGCCTGTTCTTCCGTCGTATACTGTCGACTTAAAGGTATCGTTAAGACCAGCTTCTTTAAACGCAAGCTTAATATCCTCATCTTTAGCACCGTCAAATACAGGTGTTGCAAGTTTAATAAATCTGCCTTCACGTCTGTGTTCTTCTGCTTTTAAAAGCTCCTGCTTGAAGTTTTCATCTATAATTGTGTTTTCAAGCTCTTCTCTTGTTTTTAATGAAAGACATCTGTAAGCATAGCCAAGGTGCATTTCAAGTACCTGTCCTATATTCATACGTGACGGTACGCCAAGAGGGTTAAGAACTATCTGAAGTGGAGTACCATCCTCAAGGAATGGCATATCCTCTTTTGGAAGCACTCGTGAAACAACACCCTTATTACCATGACGGCCCGCCATCTTATCACCAACAGAGATTTTTCTCTTTTGAGCAATATAACAGCATACCACTTCATTAACGCCAGGTGAAAGCTCATCGCTGTTTTCACGTGTGAACTTCTTAACATCTACTATAATACCGCTTTCGCCGTGAGGTACTCTTAACGAAGTGTCTCTTACTTCTCTTGCCTTTTCACCAAAGATTGCTCTTAAAAGTCTTTCTTCGGCAGTAAGCTCTGTTTCACCCTTTGGTGTAACCTTACCAACAAGAATATCGCCAGGCTTTACCTCGGCACCTATGCGGATAATACCGTCGTCGTCAAGGTTTTTAAGCATATCCTCACCAACATTTGGTACATCTCTTGTGATTTCTTCGGGGCCAAGCTTTGTATCTCTTGCCTCGCATTCGTATTCCTCCATATGAATAGAGGTGAATACGTCGTTCATAACAAGCTCTTCACTGATTAGAACAGCGTCCTCGTAGTTATAACCTTCCCAGGTCATAAAGCCTATAAGGATATTCTTACCCAATGCCAATTCACCATTATCCATTGCAGGACCATCGGCAATTATATCGTTTCTCTTAACCTTTTCACCAGCCATAACAATAGGCTTTTGATTAATACAGGTTGATTGGTTTGAACGTGTAAACTTAATTAGCTTGTGGGTATGTCTTGTACCACTTTCGCCCTTTATAATAATTCTGTCTGAATCTACCTTTTCAACAATACCGTCTTCTTTAGCAAGTATTGCACTGCCTGAATCCTGTGCAACCTTATGCTCCATACCTGTACCAACAATTGGTGAGTCGGTTGTAAGAAGCGGAACTGCCTGACACTGCATGTTCGAGCCCATAAGTGCACGGTTAGCGTCGTCATTTTCAAGGAATGGAATACACGCTGTAACAACAGATACAAGCTGTCTTGGTGATACATCCATATAATCAATTCTATCGGGAGCAACCTCCACAATTTCATCTCTAAAACGTGCTGAAACCTTTTTATCGAGGAAGTGACCCTTGCTATCTAACGGCTCGTTTGCCTGTGCAATTATATAGTCGTCTTCAATATCAGCTGTCATATAAACTATATCGTCTGTTACGCAGCCCGTTTCTTTATCAACACGTCTGTACGGTGCTTCTATAAAGCCGTACTCGTCTATTCTTGCAAATGTTGCAAGCGAAGTAATAAGACCGATGTTAGGACCTTCCGGTGTTTCTATCGGACACATTCTTCCATAGTGTGAATAGTGAACGTCACGCACTTCAAAGCCCGCTCTTTCTCTTGAAAGACCGCCAGGACCAAGTGCTGATATTCTTCTTTTATGTCTTAATTCTGCCAACGGATTTGGCTGGTCCATAAACTGTGAAAGCTGTGATGAACCAAAGAACTCGTTTATTGTGGCGGCAACAGGTCTTATATTAATAAGAGACGACGGAGTAATAATATCCATTTCCTGTGTGGACATTCTTTCTCTTACTGTTCTTTCCATACGTGAAAGACCTATTCTGATTTGATTTTGCAATAATTCGCCAACGCTTCTTAAACGTCTATTACCCAAGTGGTCGATATCATCAATTGCACCTGTACCCATTGCAAGAGTCAAAACGTAGTTAATTGATGCGAACATATCGTCCTTTGTAATATGCTTTGGACTTAATTCGTCTATTCTTTGTCTTATTGCTTCTTTTATATCTTCCTCTGTTTTATTTTCTTCAAGGATTTCATCTAAAACTGCTTTGCTAACCTTCTTTAAGTGATATTCGCTTATGTCGAAATCAACAAAATCTTCTATATAAACAGTGTTGTTTGAGAATACTCTAACCTTTTTATCTTCTATTAAAAGCTCAACCTTGTTTATACCAAGTCTTTCTATCTGCATAGCCTTGTCGGCACTGATTTTTTCGCCCTCTTCGGCAATTATTTCACCTGTTAGAGGATTAACAACAGGCTCTGCTGCAATATGGTTTTTAATTCTTGCAGATATTGCAACCTTTTTATCGAACTTATAACGTCCCACCCTTGCAAGATCGTAACGCTTGGGGTCGAAAAACATATTCATAAGAAGTGACTCGGCACTCTCAACGTTTAGCGGTTCACCTGGTCTTAATCTCTTATATATTTCAAGCAAGCCTTCCTCTCTTGTTGTGGTAATATCCTTTGCAAGAGTTGAAGTGATACGAACATCGTCACCAAACATTTCAAGAATTTGCGCATTAGAACCAAGCCCCATCGCTCTTAAAAATACAGTAACGGGAAGCTTTCTTGTTCTGTCTATTCTGATTGAAAATACGTCGTTTGAGTCTGTTTCATATTCAAGCCATGCACCACGATAAGGAATAATTGTGGAAGCATACAGCGGTTTACCACTCTTATCACGTTGGAATTCGTAGTACATTCCGGGAGAACGCACAAGTTGCGATACAATAACACGCTCTGCACCGTTTATGATAAATGTTCCCTGCTCTGTCATAAGCGGGAAATCGCCCATAAAAATTTCTTGCTCCTTAATTTCACCTGTTTCCATATTAACAAGTCTTACACTTACCTTTAAAGGAGCAGCATATTTTGCATCTCTTTCCTTACATTCCTCAACTGTGTATTTGGGGTTGTACTCAAGCTTGTAATCAAAAAATTCAAGACTTAACTTTCCTGCATGGTCGGTAATAGGAGAAATGTCGTGGAATACTTCCTTTAATCCCTCTTCTATAAACCATTTGTAGGAATTTTTCTGAACCTCAATAAGATTAGGCATATCCAATGGCTCTTTAATCTTTGAGTAGCTCAGACGGGTATTTTTTCCGGCTTCGATTTCGTGAATCATTTTAGCTAATCACCTCATTTTAAAATCCTTAATTTAGCACTAAAAACAGTCCGTCCACCATTTTTGGCGCATACTTATACAGTTTATAATTATAGCACAAGTTCCATTTCTTGTCAATACCCCAAAACCAAAATTTTACACAAAAAAAGAGGCTGTTTTCACAACCTCTTGAGTTATTACAACGTTTTTATATATTCATCCATATCTATTACAACACCCTGTTCTCTGGAGTGCTCCGCCGCAAAGGCTATAAAATGCCCCATACACGACTCGAATATATTGGAAATTGAGCTTGAAGCATTGCCATTTGCAATGTATTCGTACATATCATCCATAATTCCGTAGTCGCCGCCGCCATGACCTTCTGTGGCACCCTTTGGTGAAACCTCCGACGGATTGTATATACTTTCTCTTGTTCGGGTTTTGAAGCTGTAAAATTCAATTATTTCATTTTCTATATCTGCATACAGCTCACCGTTTGTTCCCATAATTGTTGTATCTCTTCCGCCATGGTTAAATGCAGACATTGTGAGAGTTGCACAGGCTCCGCCCTCAAATTCCATCGACACAACCTGACGGTCCACAACATCATTATCGCAATGGAATACGCATCTTCCGTATGGTGAGGTTTTTAATGCTTCATTGACCTCATCATCTGTGGGGTTAAATTTGTTTGCAACAATTCCCCTGAAGTGCTGCACCTCCTCGGTTGGTGTTGAATACACTCTGGGTGCATAGTAATAGCAATCATCCTTATACGGACATCCGTCTAAACAACGCATTGGTGCACCCTCGGGAGCGTTATCCTTGTTAAAATATGAGCACGAGCCAAACGACTGCAGTCTTTTACACGGCTTATTAACAAGCCAGCTCAAAAGGTCGGTATCATGACAGCACTTTGCAAGAATCATAGGTGAGGATTCGTCTTTTCTGCGCCAGTTTCCTCTCACATAGCTATGGCTCATATGTATATTACCAACGTCCTCCGAATGAATTATGTTGGTGATTTCACCAAGATTGCCTTCTTCTATGAAGCTCTTTATTTTCTTGAAGAAATGCGTGAATCTTAAAACGTGACACACTAAAACTCTTACATTATTTTCCTTTGCGGCAGTTGCAATTTTAAGACACTCCTGTTCATTGATTGAAACGGGCTTCTCCAAAAGCAAATCATACTTTTTTTCTATCGCCTTCATTGCCGGGTCAAAATGCATTTTATCCTGTGTGCAAATCATAACTATATCTGCAAACTTGGTTTTTTCTAAAACATCGTTATAATCTTCAAAGCACATATTTTCAGGAATGTTATATGTTTCCTTAAAGAAATCTCTTTTTTCTTTAACAGGTTCCGCTATTGCAACAAGCTCAAACTTATCGGGATTAGTGTCTAAATACTTAATGTAGCTCCTACCTCTGTCGCCGCCGCCTATAAGTATCAGCTTTAATTTCTTCATTCTTATCTCCACCTCGTAAATGTAGTATGTTACGGTCTTAATCCCATACCGCCCTCAAGGGTGATTGTTTCACCCGACATATACTTAAAGTCCTCTGAAGCAAGCTGAACACAGACTCTGCCTATTTCCTTTTCCACATCTCCGTAATGTCCCATAGGAGGCATTTTTACATTTGCCTCGAATGCATCGGGATATGCCATCTTAAACTTTTCAAGCTGTGCAGTCCACGCAAGCGGACAAACAACATTCACATTTATACCGTCCTTGCCCCACTCTGTTGCTGCAACACGTGTTAAACCTCTTATACCTTCCTTTGTGGCTGCATATGCACACTGTCCGAAATTACCGAAAAGACCTGCACCCGAAGCAAAGTTAATAACAGAGCCTCTGGTTTTTACAAGATGCGGGTAGCAAGCTTTCATATAATAAAAGGTTGCATAAAGACCCGAATACATTGCCAAATCAAACTGTTCGGTTGTGTGGTCTGCAATTGTAACACCCGAGGCCGATGCCTGTGCGTTATTTATTAAAACATCTATTCTGCCGAAGGCGGCAATTGCCTGTTCTATAACACTGTTAACCACCTTTTCGTTATCCGAGGCGGCACTAACATCTGCACTTACTGCAAGCACCTTTATTCCATATAAGGCTTCAAGTTCTTCTTTAGCATCCTCAAGCTTTTTAGCATTACGTCCTGTAATAACAAGGTTTGCACCCTCTTTTGCATATGCTGTTGCAATACCATATCCTATAGAGCCGCAAGACCCATCCTCTAATGCAGCTTTGCCTGCACCTGTAATAATAACGGTTTTACCCTTAAATTCTCCTGATGCCATATCTTCTTACTCCATTTCCTTATAAAATTAATCTTTTTATAATTTTAACCTTTCATAATGATATATTCATAATACATCACTCTAATTATACATCCCACACATTGTTTTGTCAATAATATTCCGAGAAGTTTTTTGTTTTTTACACTTGATTTTGTGTTAATTTTGTATTATACTTTTTAGGGGAGGGGATGTTAAAAAAACGCAGACCTAAAAAGGAGGTAAAAATGCAATACAAAAAACTATGCGATATGACACTTTCCAACATAATTCTCGGCACAGAGGGTTTTGGCGAAAGAATAGATAAAAAAACATCATTTGCACTTATGGACTTCTACCTTCAAAATGGCGGCAACGTGATTGATACTGCACGTCTTTACTGTAAGGGCTTATGTGAAGAGGTGGTTGGTGATTTTTTAAAAGGCAAGCGTGATAAGGTATATATATCCACCAAATGTGCACATCCCCCAACATTAGAGGATTTATCTATATCACGTCTTGGCAAAGAGGATATAGAAAGTGATGTGGAAAAGAGCATTAAGTCTCTCAAAACCGATTATATCGACATTTTATGGCTTCACCGTGATGATGTCACAAAGCCTGTGGGTCCTATTATAGACACACTTAATGATTTGGTAAAACGTGGAATAATACGCCACTTTGGTGCTTCAAACTGGACGTTTGGCAGAATAATGGAGGCGAATGAATACGCCTCAAAAACAGGTCAAATGGGCTTTTGTGCAAGTCAGGCACTGTATAATCTGGCAACACGTTCAAAAATATGGGATGTTGGCCTTGCATATATAGACGAGGAAAAAGAAAAATATGATGCATCAAAATTCCCCGTTTTTGCATTCTCATCACAGGCAAAGGGCTTTTTTGAAAAGTATGCAAAAAACGACCTTTCTGCAAAGGCAAAGGACAGATACTTAAACGACGCATCAATTAAAACCTTTAACATAATACAAGAGCGTGCAAAAAATGAAAATGAGACAATTTCAAGTATGGCTCTTAAAATGTTGCAGGAGCAAAGTAAATTTGATGTTTTTCCAATCATTGGTCCTTCACGTTTATCGCAGCTTGCCCAAACGTTAAATGTATCGGGCTTATTTAATAACTAAAAAACAATTTCAAAAGGAAAAACTATGTGCATATTTTGTTGATTTTAAGCCAATTGACGAAAAAGCAACATTTTTTACCTTTGAAATTGTAATTAAATTACAACATTTTTTTATAAAAAAGTATTGCAAAAGTGAAAAATATGTGGTATACTGTTAAATGGTGTTTAATGCACTTAATTTATTAAAGGAGGAATTGGTAGTGAAAGAAGGAATCCATCCTGAATATAAGCAGACTACCATTACTTGTGCGTGCGGTGAAGTTATCGCAACAGGCTCAACCAAAGAAAACATACAGGTTGAAATCTGCTCAAAGTGTCACCCGTTCTTCACAGGTAAGCAAAAGCTTGTAGATACAGGCGGTAGAGTTGAAAAGTTCAATAAGCGTTTCAACAGAACAACAAAGCAGAACTAATTATATTTTCTGCACAAGGTTTATTTTTAAGAATTATAGGTTAAACCTATGTCTTAGAAGTTCGAATCACCAACGGCTTCTCGGCGTTAGGGGATAATTTATCATAGGAGGTGAATTAGCATGACAAAGGAAAGAAAGCAACAGCTTATTGCTGAATTTGCTACTCACGAAGGCGACACAGGCTCACCAGAGGTTCAAATTGCTCTTTTAACAGAGAGAATTAACCACCTCAACAATGAGCACCTTAACTTCCACAAGAAAGACCACCACTCAAGAAGAGGTCTTTTAATGATGGTTGGTAAGAGAAAGGGTCTTCTTAAATACCTTATGGAGCAGGATATCGAAAGATACAGAGCTCTTGTTGCTAAACTTGGTTTAAGAAAGTAATTTCGTTATATAAATAGGCAAACGCAATGCGTTTGCCTATTCGTATATATTAAAGGAGGTTGTGTTAGCACATAAACAGAGTGCAAATGTGTTTTACACTGTGTTTATCTGCTAAACATAAATCTCCAAAAAAACAAAAAACAAACAGAAAAGGAGAAAAAATTATGTTTAGAACATTTGAAACTACACTTGCAGGCCGACCTCTTGTTGTTGAAACAGGTAAGATGGCACAGCTTACAAACGGCCACTGTCTTGTAAGATACGGCGATACTGCCGTTATGGTAAACGTTACAGCTTCACGTTCTCCGCGTGAGGGCGTAGACTTCTTCCCCTTGAGTGTTGACTACGAAGAAAAGCTGTATTCAGTTGGTAAAATTCCTGGCGGATATATAAAAAGAGAGGGTAAGCCGTCAGAAAAGGCTATTTTAACAAGCCGTGTTATCGACAGACCTATAAGACCGTTGTTCCCAGCAGATTTAAGAAACGATGTATCGGTTGTTGCAACCGTTCTTTCTGTGGAGCAGGATAACCCACCCGAAGTTGCCGCTATGATTGGTACTTCAATTGCACTTTCAATTTCAGATATTCCGTGGAATGGTCCAATTGGCGGTGTTTGGTTGGGTCTTGTTGACGGCGAGTTTGTTATAAACCCAACAGTTGAGGAAAGAGCAAACAGCGAAATGCAAGTTACAGTTGCAGGTACTCGTGAAAAGATTGTTATGATAGAGGCTGGTGCTAACGAGGTTGAGGAAAGCATTATGCTCGACGGTATTAAGACTGCTCATAACACAATTATTGAAATATGCGATTTTATAGATAACATTGCAAAGGAAATAGGCAAGCCAAAGTTTGAATACGAAGCACACGACGTTAATCATGAACTATACGATGCAATAAAGGAAATAGCATACGAAAAAATCCAACACGCTCTTGATACAGATGATAAGAATATAAGAGATGCAAGACTTGGTGTTGTATCAGACGAAATTGTGGAGGCTTTGTCGGATAAGTTTGAAGACTTAAATGAACAGCTTGGCGAAATCCTCTACAAGATGCAAAAGGAAATTGTAAGAGCATGGCTATACGAGGGCAGACGTGTTGACGGCAGAGGCTTAAACGAAATAAGACCGCTTGATGCAGAGGTTGATTTATTACCAAGAACACACGGTTCAGGTATGTTTACAAGAGGACAAACACAAGTTTTAACAGTTGCAACACTTGCACCATTATCTGAAATTCAAAAGCTCGACGGTATCGACACAACTGAAGAAACAAAGAGATATATGCACCACTACAACTTCCCATCATACTCTGTTGGTGAAACAAAGCCATCAAGAGGTCCAGGTAGACGTGAGATTGGTCACGGTGCATTGGCAGAGCGTTCACTTGTTCCCGTACTTCCGTCAGAGGAGGAATTTCCATATGCAATAAGAACTGTATCAGAGGTACTTTCTTCAAACGGCTCAACATCACAGGGCAGTGTTTGCGGTTCTACTCTTGCACTTATGGCAGCAGGCGTTCCAATTAAAGCTCCCGTTGCAGGAATTTCTTGCGGTCTTATCACAACAGACGAAGGCTTTACCACAATGGTGGATATTCAGGGTCTTGAGGACTTCTACGGTGAAATGGACTTTAAGGTGGCAGGTACAAAGAAGGGTATTACATCAATTCAGGTTGATATTAAAAACGACGGTTTAACATACGACGTTATATGGGAAGCCTTCACAAAAACAAGAGATGCAAGATACCACATTATTGATGAGGTGCTGCTAAAGGCTATTCCTGAAGTAAGAAGCGAGCTTTCACCATACGCTCCAAAGGTTGAAACAATGCACATCAACCCCGATAAAATAAGAGAAGTTATTGGTCAGGGCGGTAAGGTAATTCAAAAGATAGTTGCCGACACAGGTGCTAAAATTGATATTGAAGATGACGGAACAATTCACATCTTTGCAACAACCCAGGAAAGCGGTAAAGCAGCAAGAGAAGCTATTGAAGCTATTGTTGAAGAGCCAGAGGTTGGCAGAATTTATAAGGGTATTGTTAAAACAATACAGCCATTCGGTGCATTCGTTGAAATTCTACCAGGTAAAGACGGACTTTGCCACATTTCAAAGCTTGACCGCGAAAGAGTTGAAAAGGTTGAGGATATTTGTAATGTAGGTGATGAGCTTATTGTTATGGTAATGGATATCGACGAAAGAACAGGCAAGATTTCACTATCCCGACAGGATGCAATGGATATTATCGCAAACGCATAAAAACTGTCTGTATCTAAATCCATACGCCTATTTAAAAAGGAATTCGCAAATGCGAATTCCTTTTTTGTTGTATTACATATAAAATATAATTCCCAACACCGCCGAAAACAATATCAGCAATATAGGTGATGGTGCACTTTTCTTTATTTTTTTATATACCGTTGCAGCTGCTACAATAATTGCAAAAATTAAAATGCCAAAATGGTTTATGCTATACCCTTTGCCAATTGCCTCGAAGCCTAAAAGCACACTCAAAAAGGTTGTTATTGCAGTTGCAAGAATAAGTCCTATAACAACAGGTCTTACCCCCTCTAAAAACGCCTGAACACCCTTGAATTTAAGTAGATTTTTTAATATTGCCACAATAATTAATATAATTATGAATGACGGCAGCACAACACCAAGCGTTGCAAAAAACGCCCCAAGGAATCCCGCTTGTGAAGAGCCCACAAAGGTTGCCATATTCACGGCAATCGGTCCAGGTGTTGACTCGGATACGGCAATAAAATTCATTATTGCATCACCTGTGAGCCAGCCGTTTAAAATGCATTTTTCTCTTATAAGCGGAATCATTGCATAACCGCCACCAAAAGTGAATAAACCAATTTGAACGAAGTTTACGAATAATTTTAATAAAATCATTATTTCTTCACCTCCGTACACAGTAGCCCTATAACATAAGCAAAAACTCCGATTAATCCGCCGATTATAATATAATAGATACTTGAAAACTTAATTGAAAGTACAGAAAATCCAACCATACACAAAACAGTTACACACATAAGAGCAATTTCAAGCGGTGTTTTTTTCATTTTCTTAAACATCTTAATTCCTGCCGACAAAATCAAATACACCACACACACCTGTATGCCCTTAAACGCCGCCTCAACTGCTGTGAATGTCATAAATTTATCAAAAAACAGCGATATTAAATATATAATTATAAACGAGGGAAGAACAACCCCGAGAGTTGCAAGAGCAGAGCCTAAAAACTTGCCCACCTTGTAGCCTATAAAGGTTGCAGAATTAATGGCAATTGGTCCAGGTGTTGACTCGGAAATCACCAAAACATCCATAAATTCATCGTGAGTAAGCCATTTTTTTCTTTGCACATACTCGTCCTCTAAAATTGAAATCATTGCATAGCCGCCGCCAAATGTTAATGCCCCAATCTTTAGCTGCGTTAAAAACAACTGTATATATTTATTCATCAGCTCTCTCCTTTTTTATAAATATACTGTCCCCAAAAAATTCCTTATATAATTTCCTATCGCTTTAATTCTCTTAAGGTTTCTCTAATAACATTTTTATTTTCTTCCCATATGTTATCAAAATATTCTGCGGGCACAGGAAGTAGGGGTGCTTCGCCTCCCACCTCAATTGTGATACTTGGTATATTCATTTTACATAGTGCCCAATCCTTATAGCCTGCGGCATCAACCTTTGTATAATCACCTTCAAGGTAGTATCCCGTTGCAGACGAAATTGCGTGTGCAAAGCTTTGCGTTTCTTCAAGCAAGCTTCCCGTCTGCTTAAAGTACCAATATATAAGCGAGCCTTTTGCGTGGTAGCTTATGGTTCTTTTAAACCCATAATTTCGGGTAAGCTCCACAAGTCCCGCCGCTTCGGGCGAGCAATGCGGATATTCGCCCTTGTATCGCTCCGATGACGGCACCTGTGCTCCCACATATGCATCCCAATCAGCATCAAAATTACGGTTTATGTCTATACCCTGTGCATTTGCTTTCCACTGTGTATAATCATAAAATCCTGTGCTCTCACATATATTAAGTACACTATCCCTTACTTTTTGTGTTTTTAAGCCGTCTATCCCCTTTTGACATATTGTTACACCGTCGGGATTGACCATCGGCACAAAATGCAGTGCAGTATTTTGCGAAAGTGCTAGAATTTCGCTGTCATTGTTATTAATTTTTTCTATATAATCACACAACTGCCGCATAACCACCTGTGTTGTTATATATTCTCTTGCGTGCATTGCACCCATAATAAGAATATGGTTTTCACTTTTTAAATCACCTATAACAACATCATATACGTTTCTATCGTCATATGTTTTACACACATTAATAACCTGTATCATATCTCCGTGCCTTTTCTGGAGCAGGGAAATATCATTTCCCAAATCAGCGTATGTATACATTTGCGGTGACTGCATAATTTTTAATTCCTGTTGCAGATTTTCTTCAATTTCTCTGCTTTGGAGTGCCTTATCTATTTCATCTTTAAGATTGCCCCCGCACGAGCAACACAGCATCACAATTGCGAGGGCAACATAAAATAATATCTTTTTCATTTTTTCTTATTGGATTTGCAGGTAGTATGCCTTTGCATAGCCTTCATAACCATTGTAGGCAACCTTATAAAAGCCGTTTCCGTAATCTGAAAGGAAGGTTACGGTTGCATTTGCGGGAATTTTTAAAATTTCTGCTGCATTTTCGTTTGGATTAATTCTTAATGTTATAAACTGCTCTGCGTTTACAACCTTTGCATATGTGGTGGTATTATTGCTTTGCGACCTTGGTGTTGGTGAAAGATAATACGATTTTGCATAGCCCACATAGCCGTTGTATTCTACCTTGTAGAACGTGCTGTTTGCAACACCAATATATCCAACCTTTGCGTTCCACGGTATTTTCACAATTTCATTTGCGTTTTCATTTGGAGCAACTCTTAATGTTATAAATTGTTCCGCATTCACAACGTAATATGTTGCCTTAACAGTGTTATCCTCCACATACTGTGTCTGTGTTGATTGCTCTTTGGTAAACTCAATGTCCGCCTCTTCTTCATTGCCATTTTCCGATAGCTTGTTATTTATATCTTCTCTTAATTTATCAACATCTCTGTTTATTGTATACTCCGAAAATTCCGATGGTATTGCGGTTATTTCCTGTTGAGCCTTTGCATATTCGCCCTCATCATAGGCAGCCTTTGCATTAATATACTTATCTAAAATCTTTATCATTGTTTCAAGCTCATCAGACCTTGCACCCTCATTTTTTGCCAACTGTAGCGACGACAGTGCCTCGTTGTAATCTCCCGATGCTATAAGAAGCTTGCCCTGTTCAACTGCTTTTTTTAAGGTGCTTGAACCGCACGAGCTTACAAGCATCACCAATGCCGTTATAAGCACTATTGCTTTTATATTTTTCATTTGCATAAGTTATCCACCTCTGTATGATTTTATATAAATATTATATAAAATTTGATACATATTGTCAAGATGTTTTAAAACAAAAAAGCGGTGTGTAAATTGCGATTTTTAAGCAAGCATCAACTAACAGTTTTTCTATTGACAGGAAAAATATTATGTGATATACTTTTGGTGGATTAATTATGTAATCAGGCTTTAAATGGGCAATCCCCCTGTCATCACTATTATATTATTAATCTGTAAAACATATAAAGGGAGTAAAAAATATGAAAAAAAGAATAACTTTATTTATTACAACAATTGCCGTTATCTGTGTGAGTGCTATGTCGGCATCGGCTATTGATTTTAAGGCTATTGACCCTGACCGTGTAGGAAATGCAACAGATGAGCTTTATGAAATAATCCATAATACATCCGTTGAAGAAATGTCAACCGCAGCATGTGAGACCGTAATTTGCAACAACGGCAAAAGGGACCTTATGAGTTTTGATAAGACCTTCCATTTCGCAAACGAAACAGAGTATTACGACTATGATTTCACCGTTGACCCCGCTCTTGGCTCAAAGGCTGTTGTGCTAAATGATATAGATTGGATGTCGGTATCTTATTGGGATAGCATAAATACTCCGGGAAAAGCAGAAAATTACATCGATATAGCTCCCGACGGTTACGACCAATCAAAGGCAGAAGATGGTTATGAAAATGTACCCAAGGGCACAACCTTTACTTTGGATAAGTATGGCTATTACTTTTTCACAATATTTATGGATGAAGACTCGGAAGAGGCAGTATACATAACAGTAAGACTTGATGACCCCGAATATATTGAACATATGTGCAGAGAAAAGTATAGTAACTATGTTTTTGCAGGCTACGAAGCATACCTTAATGGCAACACAACAGTTGATGAGCCTGTTGTGGCACCCCCAACCACAACAATGGCCGAATCAAAATCCCAAAGCATTACCATTGCCGGCAAAACAAATTCTCTTGAGGCTTTTAATATAGCAGATAACAACTATTTTAAGCTGCGTGATATTTGTTGTGCCCTCACAGATATGGACTATAACATTGAGGTTGAATGGGACGGAGAAAAGAATGCTATTAACCTCATAAAAAACAAACCATATACAAGAGTGGGCGGTGAGTATAAGCAAAGCGACTTTATGATGCACGAGGCAAATGTTTCAAACGCCACTGTTTATCTTGATGGTGAGCAGATAGATATGAAAGCTTATAACATTGGCGGAAATAATTTCTTTAAGTTGCGTGACCTTTGCCGTGCACTTAATATATACATCAACTGGAATTCGCAACGTCAGATAATAGAAATCGACCCTTCTAATACGTATGTTGAAAACTAAATAAAACTGAACGAACAAAAAAGGGGATGTAAAAAAGCGCAGATCGCAAAAAGCCAGTAAATAAATCAAATACAAGTTAATTGTTTATTATGAAAAAGGTATAAAACACACAAAAATTTATTATTATTTGATTTTTCTGATTTTTAAGACTTTTTGCTATAAACAAACCTCACCACTCGACGTACCCTCGTACGCCTTCGGGTAACCCAAAAACAAAGCGTTCGCTTTGCTTTTGGTTCGGTTTGTTCATTCTGCATCTTTTTTTCCTATCCCCCCAAAAAAGTGGTGTAAAATTTACACC
>JAZRPB010000020.1:0-1578 GCA_045649025.1 Clostridia bacterium
ACTGTGCCGCCATGGTTATGTCCTGCCAACATCAAGTCACCCCATGAGTCGGGGGAATATTCTTCAAACACCAACGGCTCGTGAATTGCTGTAATTTTTAAATTGTTCTCATTTGAATACATATATTCATCAAAGCTTTCGCCTGCGTATGACCAGAAGGATGACGGATTAGATGTTAACACACCATATACATCCACATTGGTTGCACCAATTGTTATAGTGTCTGCCTTGTTTTTAAGCACTTTTACTCCTGAAGCTTCAAGTTTTTCTGTAAGATCGTCTGTGATTTCCAAAAGTTTACCCGGTTCACGGTTGTTATCATTAAATCCGAATTTTTTATCAAGTGATTCCTGAGTTAGAGGAGTGTCATAATACATTTCCACTTCGTTATTGCCATATATGTAATATGAAGGAGCAACATCTGCAAGTTCCTTGCATAAACTTATAACTCTGTCATTTGATTTTGCATTTGAATCAACTATGTCTCCGGTATAAACTATCAAATCCGGTTTTAACTTTCGGGCTCTATCAACTAACTTGATATTATCCCTTCCATACGAACAATTATGCAGGTCGGAAATTTGAATAATTCTTATCTTGCCATGCACCTTAAGGCTGCTTACACTATAAAAGGTCTCTTTGAAATTACGATTCCCAATATAATTACAGCCAATTATCGCAATAGACGCTGCTACCCCGACAAAAATCAGACTTATTAAAAAGAGCTTCAACACTCTTATGTTTTTCTTGGTTTTTGTAGTAAGTGTATATCCTTTCATAACATAAGTTACCTTTCTTTTATTTTTTCATTACTTTTTTATCCCCTCAAGAGTGAGGGGCAGGGGAGTTGATGTATATTTAATTGAACACTTTTTTATATAGGTCGTACGTGGAATTTGCAACATCGTTCCAGTTGTATTTATTAAGTATAAATTCGTCTGCACCATTTTTTAGTTCCTTAACAGTTTCCTCATCATCGCACATTGCTTGCATTTTTTTTGCCAAATCTTCCACATTACTCTTTTGAAAGTGCATTGCTTTGTTTTCTGTAACCAATGTGTTTTCAGGAATATCAGAGCATAAAACTGCATTACCGTATGCTAAAGCCTCTAGTAGACTAAGAGACATTCCTTCGATATCAGAAGGAAGAGTAACTACATAAGCATTGCTATATATTTCATTTAATACATCACCTGAGATAAAGCCTGTAAAAATAATATCAGGATTTCCCAATGCTTTTTCCTTCAGCATCTCAACATATTCGTCTGTATCACTTGTATCGCCTGCAATAACAAGTTTTTTATTTGTTTTAATACTGTTATACGCATCAATAAGATAATGAACACCTTTTTCAGCAGTAAGTCGTGATACGATGCAAATATACTCATCTTTTGAAAGTCCGTATAACTTTGTAATTTCATTTGCTTCCTTTTTAGCAGGCTTATCTATTCCGTTATGAATAAGTACAGTATCACGATTATAGTTTTGCTTAAAATACTCACGGGCACTTTCACTTAACACAATTATTTCGTCAGCGCATTTTACCATAACACGCTCTCCGAATTTTATATATCGAGA
>JAZRPB010000021.1:0-23164 GCA_045649025.1 Clostridia bacterium
GGAGTCTGGACCGTATCTCAGTTCCAATGTGGCCGTTCAACCTCTCAGTCCGGCTACCGATCGCAGACTTGGTAGGCCGTTACCCCACCAACTATCTAATCGGACGCGAGCTCATCTTGGTTCGCCGGAGCTTTGGTATCAAGAACATGCGATCTCGATACGTTATGCGGTATTAGCGTCCGTTTCCAGACGTTATCCCCCAAACCAAGGCAGATTGCTCACGCGTTACTCACCCGCCCGCCACTATCCTCAGATCCTAGCAAGCTAGTCTCTGATTCCCGTTCGACTTGAATGTGTTATGCACGCCGCCAGCGTTCATCCTGAGCCAGGATCAAACTCTCTAAAAAATTATTTTTAAAAAATTTGTTTGCTCTTATTATTTCTTTCCTTAAAGGATTTTGCTTGACGAGATTTTCCTCACACTACTCAGTAGTGCTTTGTACTTATCTTTGTTGTTCAATTTTCAAGGATCGCTCGCTACCCGCTTCCCAGCGGACAGCTTGACTAGTATAGCACATCTCTTGCTACTTGTCAATACCTTTTTTAAAACTTTTTTTATTTTTTTGTAAAAAAGTTTTAACACTGCCTCAAAAAAAGACAACTTCAATACTTTACCACACTTTTTTGGGTTTGTCAATACCTTTTTTTGAAATTTTTTCGATTTTTTTGTAATATTTTAAATTTTATGCGGGAGGGGGTGCGAACCATTTGCGATGCAAATGGTAGCGACAAAACCAATTGTTTTGGAAGCGTATCAGGAAAACCCCTCCCCTACGATGTGTATTTTTTTCTTATTTATATATAATTTCACATTATTTTATTTTTATTCAATAACACTGTTATTAAATAAAAAAATCACCAATCAAAGCAGCGGTTAAAAAAATGTGTTTGTACATATTCCTGTTTTTTACACAAAAATATTGTAATATAAAAAATATAAGTGTATAATTGATAAAGTTAAAATAGAAAATATATTATATGTAAATATTTACAATCCGGAAAGGAGCTTACTTAATGATAAGCAGAGAAAATATAAGAAACATTGCAATAATAGCACACGTTGACCACGGTAAAACCACACTTGTTGATGCAATGCTTTCGCAGTGCGGAACATTCAGGGAGAATGAAGTTGTTGACGAGCGTGTTATGGACTCTAACGACCTTGAAAAAGAACGCGGTATTACAATACTAGCAAAAAACACTTCCTTATATTATAAAGGAACAAAAATCAACATTATAGATACTCCTGGCCACGCAGACTTCGGTGGCGAGGTTGAACGTGGTCTTGAAATGGTTGACGGTGTTTTGCTTTTGGTTGATGCATTTGAGGGATGTATGCCGCAAACAAGATTTGTTTTGTCGAAGGCTTTTGCTCTTAACCTACACCCTATTATTGTAGTAAACAAGGTTGACAGACCCAATGCACGTCCGTATGAGGTTGTTGATGAGGTTCTTGAGCTATTCATTGATTTGGGTGCAACAGAGGAACAGCTTGATACACCTGTTATATATGCTTCTGGTCGTGATGGCTGGGCAACTGCTGAATATAATCCCGAAAAGCCAAATTCCGATTTGACAGAGCTTTTTGAGCTTATAGTAAATTCAATTCCATGTCCCAAATGTGAGGATGATGCACCATTCCAGATGCTTGTATCAAATATAGATTATGACGAATACACAGGTAGAATTGCGGTAGGTAAAATCCAAAGAGGAAAAATTACAACCAATATGCCGCTTGCAATATGCAAGGCAGACGGAAAAGTTACAAGAGGTAAGGCGGTTAAGTTATACACCTTTGAAGGACTTAATAAAACTGTTACCGATGAAGTTGGTGCAGGTGACGTTGTTGCAATTTCGGGAATTGCAGATATAAATATAGGCGAAACAATTTGCGATACACAAAATCCCGAAGCTTTACCATTTGTCAAGATTGATGAGCCTGTACTTTCTATGACATTTAGCGTAAATGATTCCCCATTTGCGGGTCAGGACGGAAAATTTGTTACATCGCGTCAGCTTCGTGAGAGACTTTTTCGTGAGCTTGATTCAAATGTTGCATTAAGGGTAGAAGAAACAGATACCACAGAGGCATTTACTGTTTCAGGCAGAGGTGAGCTTCATCTTTCGGTTTTAATAGAAAATATGCGACGTGAGGGATATGAATTTCAGGTTTCCAATCCTGTTGTTATCTACAAACACATTGACGGACACCTTTGTGAGCCGATTGAAGATTTAACAATAGATGTTCCCGACGAATATACGGGCACAGTTATGGACGGAGTTATCCAAAGAAAAGGTGAAATGACAAATATGTCACCCACCGCACAAAATTATACAAGACTTGAATTTAAAATCCCATCACGCGGACTTATAGGCTTTAGAAATGAGCTTATGACTGCAACAAAGGGAACTGCGATAGTAAATAGTATTTTGTGTGGCTATGAGCCATACAAGGGCGACTTTATGAGCAGAACAAGAGGTGCGATTATTGCCTGGGAGGACGGAGAGTCTATCACATACGGACTTTACAATGCACAAGAGCGAGGAACGTTGTTTATAGGTGCAGGAGTTAAGGTGTATGAGGGTATGATTGTTGGTGAAAATGCAAGATTAGAGGATATTGTAATAAATGTGTGCAAGAGAAAGCATGCCACAAACACAAGAGCATCAGGCTCGGACGATGCACTAAAGCTCACTCCGCCAAAGGATTTGAGTTTGGAGCAATGTCTTGACTTTATTGCAGACGATGAGCTTTTAGAGGTTACTCCAAATCATTTGAGAATGAGAAAGAGGATTTTAAAAACCGATTTAAGAGCAAAAGCAAGAAATGTGAAATAATGCGGACAGTCGAGGACACCTGTCCCTACAATAAAAGGCTCAACGAATAGTTGAGCCTTTTGTGTGGAAAATTAACAAATTTAGTGCAAAAATCGGGACGTCGAGGACGCCGTCCCCTACAATAATTCCCTTATCTCACTCCGTTTGTTCCTAATATATTATTCATCTTATTTGAATGTGCGTGGCAGATGGCAATTGCTAATGCATCTGCCGCATCATCGGGCTTTGGTATAACATTTAAGCCCAGCATCATTTTAACCATTTGCTGTATTTGTGATTTTTCGGCACGTCCGTATCCCGTTACTGCCTGCTTCACCTGCAAAGGCGTGTATTCATAAATTGGTATATCGGCATTTGCACCACACACCAAAAGCACTCCCCTTGCCTGTGCAACGTTAATTGCAGTTTTTTGGTTTGAATTAAAAAACAGTTCCTCTATTGCAATTGCATCGGGCTTATACTTTTCTATGTACATTTTCATTTCCTGATATATTTTTTTTAATCTTTCCACCGTGGGCATTGTTGAGGGTGTTGTGATTGCATTATATTCAAGAGTTCTGAATTTATTTCCGACATATTCAATAACACCTATTCCAACTATTGCATAGCCCGGGTCTATACCAATTATAATCATTCTTTATAAATTCCTTTCATATATATTGTAATTTTTATTATTAATAACTATTGCATAATAATGAATTTTGTTGTATAATATTAAAAGATGTATAACTGTATATATATTTACAGCTATTATATATATATTTTACTATAAATGAGGAGGAATTTCAAGTATGGCAAAGGAAAAAGTTGTTTTGGCTTACAGCGGCGGTCTTGATACGTCAATTATAATTCCGTGGCTTAAGGAAAATTATGACTATGAAGTAATTGCAGTTTGTGGCGATGTTGGTCAGGGAAAGGAAACAGAAGGTCTTGAAGAAAGAGCAAAGAAGGCAGGTGCTTCCAAGCTTTATATTGAAGATTTAAAGAAAGAATACGTTGAAGATTACATATTCCCAACACTAAAAGCAGGTGCTGTTTACGAGGGTAAATATCTTTTAGGCACATCACATGCAAGACCTATTATTGCAAAAAGATTAGTTGAAATTGCACACAAAGAGGGTGCAACTGCAATATGCCACGGTGCAACAGGTAAGGGTAATGACCAGGTTAGATTTGAGCTTACAATAAAGGCTTTAGACCCGTCGCTTAAAATTATTGCACCCTGGAGAATTTGGGACATTAAATCAAGAGAAGATGCAGTTGATTACGCAGAGGCACACAATATTGAAATCCCTGTAACTAAAAAGGACTTATATTCACGTGACAGAAATATATGGCACATCAGCCACGAGGGTATGGATTTAGAGGACCCCGCAAACGAGCCGCAGCTTGACAGTCTGTTAAAGCTTGGTGTATCACCGCAAAAGGCTCCTGATGAGGCTGAATATGTAACAATTGGCTTCAAGAAGGGTGTTCCCGTTGCTCTTGACGGCAAGAAGATGGGTGCAGTTGAGCTTGTGGAAAAGCTAAACGAGCTTGGCGGCAAGCATGGTATTGGTATTGCAGACATATGCGAAGACAGACTTGTTGGTATGAAGTCGAGAGGTGTGTACGAAACACCAGGCGGTACAATTCTTTATACTGCAATACAAGAGCTTGAATATCTTTGTCTTGACAGGGACACACAATCCTTCAAGCGTCAATCGGCAATTAAGTTCTCTGAATTGGTATATGACGGAAAATGGTTTACACCATTACGTGAGGCACTTTCTGCAATGGTTGATTCTATGGAAGAAACTGTTACAGGTGAAGTTAAAATTAAGCTATACAAGGGTAATGCCACACCTGCAGGAGCTACATCACCATATTCACTATATAACGAAAATATTGCTTCTTTCGGGGACAGTAAAGAGCTTTACAGTCACAAGGATGCTGAAGGCTTTATCAACCTATTCGGTCTGCCTTTGTCAGTAAGAGCTATGATGAAGAAGGAAAACGGAATGGACTAATTTTATGGAATGTTAAAAAAGTGTAGACCGTATAAAACAATGTTTTATACTATAAACAAACCTCGCCACTCGACGTACCCTCGTACGCCTTCGGGCAAGCCAAAGCTTGTGCTTTGGCTCGGTTTGTTCATTCTACCTCTTTTTTACCTATTCCATATCGTTGAGGATGTTTAATTTTTTTAGACATCCCCTATTTTTCTTTAAGGAGAGATACTAATGGCACAAAAACTATGGGGCGGACGCTTTCAGAAAAGCACCGACAAAAAAGTTGATGATTTTAATTCCTCTATAAGATTTGATAAAAGAATGTACAAGCAAGACATTCGCGGCTCTATTGCACACGCTAAAATGCTTGGTAAGCAAGGCATTATTTCTAAAGAAGACAGCGAGGCTATTGTTGAAGAACTAAAGAATATATTAGATGACATCAACAACGGTAAGGTTGAGTTCTTGATTGATGCAGAGGATATTCATATGAATATAGAAAAAATACTTACCGACCGCATTGGTGAGGCAGGAAAACGTCTGCATACAGGCAGAAGCAGAAATGACCAAGTTGCACTCGATTTAAGAATGTATTTAATAGACGAAACCCAAGAGCTTTCGGATATGCTTATACACGCTATGGAGGTGCTTGTTTCTCTTGCAGAAGAAAACACCGAAACCATAATGCCTGGATATACACATCTGCAAAAAGCACAGCCTATAACCTTCGCACATCACGTGATGGCATATTTTGAAATGTTTAAAAGAGATTATTCACGCCTTTGCGATTGTAGGAAACGAACAAGCGTTATGCCATTAGGCTCGGGTGCACTTGCAGCCACAACATATAATCTTGACCGTGAGTATGTTATGCACGAGCTTGGCTTTGATGAGGTTACAATGAACAGTCTTGATGGCGTTTCGGACAGAGATTTTGTTATTGAGCTTGCAAGCTGTCTTTCTATGATTATGATGCATCTTTCTCGTTTTTGTGAGGAGCTTATATTATGGTCGAGCCACGAGTTTTCGTTTGTGGAAATGGACGATGCATTCTCAACAGGCTCATCTATAATGCCGCAAAAGAAAAACCCTGATGTTGCAGAGCTTATACGCGGTAAAACAGGCAGAGTATACGGTCACCTAATGGGACTTTTAACCACAATGAAGGGTATTCCGCTTGCGTATAATAAGGATATGCAGGAGGATAAAGAGCCTATATTTGATGCTCTTGATACTGTTAAGCTATGCTTACCTGTATTTTGCGATATGATTGCAACAATGAAGATTAACAAGGAGAATATGTTAAAAGGCTCAAGGGGCGGGTTTACAAACGCAACAGATGTTGCCGATTACCTTGTAAAAAAGGGCTTGCCGTTTAGAGAAGCACACGCAGTTGTGGGAAAGATGGTATTCTATGCATTGGAAAACAATCTTGCACTTGATGACTTATCGATGGATGAGTTTGCAGAATTTTCTGATATTATAGAGGACGACATATACGATGCAATAAGTATGGAAACCTGTGTAAACGACCGTAAGATAATTGGCGGTCCGGCACAGGAAACTGTTGAAAAGGCAATTGCAATTGCAAACAAATATATTAATAGTATACGATAATGCTAAAATTATTTAAAAGGGAAAAATGGATGTTAAAAAGTTATTTTTTAACATCCATTTTAAATTTTATTTAATACATTCTCCATTTTCGGAAATTCTTTTATAATTCTGTTTATGCATTTTTTGCAATAGTGTTCTCTTAATTCTTTATTATCTCGCATTTGCTGCTTCATACCCCAAATGTGTGTAAATGCTTTGTTATTATGGGAAAATAAATCGTTCTGCTTTGATATTTCGCTTATTTTATATCCTCCTGTCTTTGCACACATAGGGAGCAGACGTTGCTCACAAAAAACCATATATCTTAAGTAATCATCACTTATTTTTGCACTTTTCATAAATTCTATGGCTTGGTGTGTGTATTCATTAATAAGCTTTTGATTTTTAAAAACACAAAAAGCCGTATTTGCTGCTTTTTGTTTCCAATCATAGTCTTTCCACACATAGCCGTCATTCATTTGAAAATAGCTTTTGGGCGGATAAATATTATCGTTTAATTCCTCAAAATGTATAACACCGCAATCGGATATTTTATCAAAGTTAAGCTTTTCCCACACAATAAAATCCGTATCAATTAAAGCAATGGGGGCTTTTTGTTCCTTTAGTGCAAAAAGCTTTGCACCCGCCCAGAACATATTTGGGCTTATGCTGTCGATTTCAAGCTCACTAACCTCATTCCACAATTCTATAAGACCTGCATTTTTATAAAATTTAATTGCATTTTTGTCGGCAACAAGCTTTATTTTTCCGTTATATTTTCTCCACATAAGTGCCGACAGAATTGTGGTTAGAATTTCAAAATCTTCAATATAATATTCACATTCGTTTTTTTCATAAAACGGTGCAGTCCAATTTACGTGTATTGCATTCATTATATTAAATTTACTCCATATCCGTTTACGTATATTTCTTGTCCGTTCACGTTATATTTGCAGGCAAAACACGACAGGCTTGTGCTTGTTATGTTTGCTTTCTTTTTTGGGTGCTTTGCAAAAACGGGTTTTAAATTGTGAAAGCACACATTATTTTCCTGTGCTTCACTTTTTGTCATTGAAATTTTTACACAGACATCGCCTATGGCACATATTGTAGTATTTTGTAAATATGGCAACACAAAAGAACCATCACACAAGCATATTGATTTTGTGTGTGATTTTAATGCATTATTAAGTTCTTCCTGTGAAAACACAACCACATCAAATGTCATATTGTACCTCTGTTTTTAATTAATTTATGTTTGGCTATTCACTATTTTTTTGCAGTTTTTTTATGCGTTTTCTTACGCTTAAGGTTTTATTAAGTTCCGCACAGCCTAAAAATATATTCATACAAATATATATCCAAAGCATCATAAGAACAACAGCCGTAAGCGAACCATACACATAGCTATACCTCGAAAAATACTTTATATAAATTGAATATACCCACGAAAACCCTATCCAGCCAACAGCCGATGCAATAGCACCTGGCAGTTGCTCTAAAAAGCTTAATTCCGTTCTTGGCATAAATTTATAGAACGATGCAAATATAAGCGTTAGTATAACCATAAAAATTAATATTTTCGTTTGCATAAACAGTTCTATAACAGACGCCGTCCATGGCATTGTTGAAACAACAAGCTTTTCTATTTTTTCTCCAAAACCAAAAGCCGCAAGCGTGGTTACAATAACAAGAATAAATACAATTGTATAAAACAGTGCTGTTATTCTTGTTTTAATATAGCCCATCTTTTTATATGGTAAATATATTCTGTTTAATCCCTGATACAATGAAGTTATACCCTTTGATGCAAGCCACAGTGTTGTTATGGCACTTAAATATGTTGAGCCGCTGCCAATAGTAGATTTATCAAAAAGCTCCATAGCAATTGATGAAATAAAGCTTGCAATTTCATTCGGTATATACATATAAATAATCGCCGACATATTACTTATATCTACAGGAATAAAATATTTAATTAATGTAAGCAACAACATAAATAAAGGTATAACAGAAAATACCATAAAAAACGATGCCTGTGCCGCAAACACAGGCACATCGTCCTTTATGCATCTTCCAATAAAATATGTTATTGTATCCCAAACGGTCTTGATTTTCTTCATAATCAGTTATTTTCAAAGAAAGCCTTATATGCCTTATACGCCATATAAATATCGCCCTTTGCAACAATTTCAAACGGTGCGTGCATAGATAAAACAGGAACACCTGCGTCGATAACTTCCATATTAAGATTTGCAACGTATTGGGCAATTGTTCCGCCGCCGCCTTCGTCTACCTTGCCAAGCTCGCCTGTTTGCCACACAATGCCTTTTTCGTCCATTATTCTGGCAATTTGCGATACAAATTCTGCACTTGCATCGGACGAGCCCGATTTACCTCTTGAGCCTGTAAACTTTGTGAATACAACACCGCCGTTGCAGAAGGAAGCATTTTTCTTTTCTGTAACGTACTCATACGTTGGGTCTACTGCCGCATTTACATCCGATGATAGACAAGCACTGTTTGAAATTACCTTATTAAGTGCTGATATTGAACAGTTGCCCTTTAGCATTTCAATAACACGTGCAACTGTCATTTCAAAAAATGCACTCTTCATTCCTGTGTTACCCATTGAGCCTATTTCCTCTTTGTCTACCAAAAGAGTAACTGCTGTCTTTTTGGGTGCATTTATATCAAAAATACCCTGAAGAGCGGTGTATGCACACACTCTGTCATCCTGACCGTATGCACCTATAAAGCTTTCATCAAAGCCGATATTTCTTGCCTTAAATGCAGGCACCATCTCAATTTCAGCGGTTTGGAAATCTCTTTCACATATTCCGTATTTATCGTTTAAGTGCTTTAGAACAGTGAATTTCACCTTTTCGTTTATGTCGCTATCCTGTATTGGCATACCGCCCACAAGGATATTAAGATTTTCACCCTCTATACCCTCTGTCATTTTTTTAGACATTTGCTTAACTGCAAGGTGCGGCAATAAATCTGTTATGCAAAATACAGGCTCATTATCGTTTTCGCCAATTGAAACAGTAACCTTTTTACCCTCTTTTGTGTATATAACACCATGCATAGAAAGCGGAATTGTTGTCCATTGATATTTCTTTATTCCGCCATAATAGTGAGTTTTAAAAAGAGCCATATCATCTGCTTCATAAAGCGGATTTTGCTTTAAATCTATTCTTGGCGAGTCCACATGTGCACCAACAATGTTTAAGCCGTTTTCTATATCCTCACTGCCTATTATCATAAGCATAATATACTTACCGCGGTTTATAGCATATATCTTATCGCCTGCTTTTAAGGTGCTTTTACTCTCTATATCCTCAAAACCGTTCTTTTTGGCAAGCTCTATTGCATAGTCCACACATTCTCTTTCAGTTTTGCCAATATCAAGGAATGTGCGGTAACTTGTGCATAGTGAGTGCATTTCATCTATTTCAGTTTCGTTTATTACCTCATAAACATTTTTTCTTTTATATGATAGCTTATCAAATAATTCTTTATTTGTCATTTTCGTTTCCTTTCATTGTTTGATGTGTGGGTGCTGTGTCGGGTGAGATGGGCAATTTTTAAAAGATTTACATGCTCTCGACTGTGTCGATACCCAATAAATACAGTGCACTCTTTATCACCTGACACGTTACATCAACTATTGCAAGACGTGCTTTTTTAACCTCTGGGTCTACATCATCCTTTAGGATTGGATTGGTGTTGTAGAACTTATTAAAGGCTTTGGTGAGGTTTGTAACATATCGGTTGATATAAAACGGCTCGTTTTTGTCTGCTGCACTTATTATTGCATCAGAGAACGCATTTATATGCTTAATTAACGAATATTCCTCGTCTGACGTTGCTTTCGACATATCTGCATTACTGTAATCTATATCCTGTGCACGTCTTAAAATGCTCTTGCCTCTTGCGTAGCCATACTGACAATATGGTGCACTTTCGCCCTCAAAGTCTAACATTGTATCCCAACTAAACACAATATCCTTTTCTCTTGAGTTTTTAAGGAATGTATACAAAATTGCACCAATGCCTATCTTCTTTGCCTTTTCGTCTATATCCTCCATATTTGGATTATTCTGTTCTATTATTGCTCTTGTTTTTTCAATAGATTCATTTAAAACATCCTCAAGGAATACAACATCGCCATTTCTTGTAGACATACTCTTTCCAGGAAGCTTAACAAGTCCGAAGCCTACGTGCTCGCAATTTTTACTCCATTCCCAGCCTGCTCTTTCCATTGTTGCAAAAATCTGCTTAAAGTGCAATGCCTGCGGAGTACCAACAACGTAAATATTCTTATCAAAATTATATGTTCTGTGGCGATACAATGCTGCTGCAATATCACGTGTTGCATATATTGTTGCACCATCTGATTTTAATATTATACAAGGCGGCATATTAAGGTCGCTTAAATCTACCACCTGTGCACCATCACTTTCAACAAGAAGCTTTGCCTCTCTTAAAAGGTCAACAACCTCGTCCATTTTATCGGAATAAAAGGCTTCACCATTGTATGAATCAAACTTAACGCCAAGCATTTGGTAAACACGCTTGAACTCCACAAGTGAAATATCCTTAAAATATGTCCAGAGTGCAGTTGTTTCTTCGTCGCCGTCCTCTAAAAGCTTAAAATACTCTCTTGCCTCATCCTCAAGCTCGGGTGATTTCTTTGCTTCATCGTGGAATTTTACATATATCTTTAAAAGCTCATTTATGGGGTCCTTTTCTATTACTTCCTTCACACCCCAACGCTTATATGCACTTATAAGCTTACCAAACTGTGTGCCCCAATCTCCTAAATGATTTAGTGATTGCACATTATATCCAAGGTATTTATAAATTCTTGCAAGTGAGTTGCCAACTGCAGTTGAGAACAGGTGTCCTATATGGAACGGCTTTGCAATGTTTGGAGATGAATATTCAACAAGAACAGTTTTGCCCTCTCCTGTTTTTGTTTTACCCCAATCACCATTTGCTTTTTTAACAGCCTCTATAACCTCACTCTCAAACTTTGCTCTGTTAAAGAAGAAGTTAAGATACCCGCCAACTGCCTCCACCTTTTCAAGATTTTCATCATCTGTAAACTTTGCACAAAGCTCCTGTGCAATTATGGGCGGTGCTTTACGCATTGTTTTTGCAAGCACAAAGCACGGAAACGCCAAATCACCCATCTTTTCTTCGGGCGGTGTTTCCAATGCCTTTTCTATTACCTCGTTTTCAAGCTCTGTTATTTTAGAAATTTTATCTGTAACATATTGTTTAAAATCCATTGATGCTTTGTCCTCCAATTAATATATTTAACATTTGTTTATTTTATTCGTAATACAAAACAAATCACTGTCTTCTTTTTCTTTGCTTTCACAGTGCAACACAGCCATTATAAGACTATTCTTCATTTTTGGCAAAAATGCACTTTTTACTCATAATAAATTATATAACAAATAGCATAAAATGTCAATGAGTTGCACACAAAAAAACAAGATTACCAAATAATTTGATAATCTTGTTTTAGGGGGTACGTTTACGTTATAAGGATGTTTTGCACAACAAATACTATATACTAATTATTTGCTTTCTGTAAGCTTAACGTTTACCTCTTTTGTTTCACCCTCGTGAACAACCTTAAAGAGCATAAAATCTCCAGGCTTTTTCTTATCACGGATTTCGTTTATTTCATCGGTTGTTTTAACCTTTTTGCCATCAACAGAAACTATAATATCACCAACTGCAAGACCTGCCTTCTCGGCACCGCTTCCCTCTGTTACATCGGCAACAAACATACCATACATAGTTTCCTGTATGCTTATGCCAACAAGAGGTCTGCCTGTTACATAGCCTTCGTTCTTTAAGTCGTCTATTATCGGCTTCGCCTCGGAGATTGCAATAGCAAAGCCCATTCCCTCAACACCTGTTGTTGAAAGCTTAACCGAGTTTATACCTATAACCTCACCGTATTGGTTTATTAGTGCTCCGCCGCTGTTACCATTGTTTATTGCTGCGTCTGTTTGCAATAGGTTATATGTTCTGTCTTCAATTGTCATAGTTCTGTTAACCGCACTTATAATACCTGCCGTAACAGAACCGCTGAATTCCATACCCATAGGGTTACCTATTGCAACTGCCAGCTCACCAACCTCAACATTTGTTGAATCGCCAAGAGTTGCCACTGTTAAATCAATATCAGTATTTATCTTTAACACTGCAAGGTCGGTTTTTGTGTCTGCTCCAACCAATTTTGCAGTTATTTCTTCGCCTGTGTTTAAAATAACAGATATTTCTGTTGCATTTTCTATAACGTGCTGATTTGTAACAACATAGCCGTCCTCACTTATTATGATACCCGAGCCGCTGCCCTGTTCCACAACACTGTCCTCATCATTATTGCCGTAATAATAGTATCTTCCTGTAAATGGGTCGTATACTCTTTGCCCCTGCACCTTTGCCTTGTTTATAACTCCAACAACACTCGGGCCAACCTTTTGAGCAATTTCAGGAATAGTCAGAACCTTTTTACCACTCTTATACGAAGCAAGCGAAACCTCTGCATTATCTGTTGATTGCACTGTTTGCGTGTTTTGCGTGGGTTGTGCGTTTTGTGTGTTATTATTGTATTTATTATCGTATGTTATAAATCCAACCGTGAAAGCACCTGCCGTTAATGCACTCGACACAAGTGCTGCCACAAGTGCAGTTGCAAACGGTCTTTTCTTTTTCTCTTTCTTTTTTACATCATATATAATCATATCGGTTGACTTTGTATACGGATATTTTTTCATTTTAAACCCCTCCTGCAAATTCTTTTATCTTACACCTTCATTATACAACGCAATTTTAAAATGCGTATTAATTCACAATAAATTTTCTGTAACTATTTTTTTAATAATATATTAACAATATGATTTTTTCCATATCTCAATATTAGTATACTCCTTTTAACATAACCTTGTCAATTATATTTTTAAAATTTACATTCTATTAATATTTATCACTCTTTTTCTTTTAAACTGTAAATACTTGCAATTTTTATATATTTGATGTATAATAAAAAAAAATATGTTAATTTCAGGAGTTGAGGCTATGTATATAAATGATATTTTTAAAAACAAACGCTCGGTGTACTCTTTTGAGGTATTCCCTCCAAAAAAAGCAACAGGCTTTGAGGCAGTAAAAGAAACTGTAACAACATTATCGTCGATGCCTATTGATTATATGAGTGTAACATACGGTGCGGGCGGCTCAACATCTAAAAGCACACCCGATGTTGCAAACTACATACAAAATGATTGTGACCTTACAGCATTGGCACATCTTACCTGTATTTCGTCGAGCAAGCGTGAAATTAAATCTATCCTTGATGATTTAAAGAATAAAGGCATTATGAATATTCTTGCCCTGCGTGGCGACCTGCCCGAAAACGGCTCGGTTGCAACCGACTACACTCATGCCTCCGACCTCATATCTGAAATTAAGAGCTATGGCGGTTTTTGCGTGGGCGGTGCATGCTATCCTGAAATGCACCCCGACTCCGAAAGTATGGAGCAGGATATAGAAAATCTAAAAATAAAGGCTGATTGCGGTTGTGATTTCTTTGTTACTCAAATGTTTTTTGATAACGATAAATTCTATGAATTTCGCAACAAACTGCAACAAAAGGGAATTAATCTTCCCATTACGGCAGGTATTATGCCACTTACAAATATCAACCAGATTGAGCGTATGTGTCTGTTGTCGGGCGGAGCGTCTATGCCGTCTAAATTTACACGTATGTTTGCACGCTACGAGCATAATCCCGAGGCACTGAAGCAGGCTGGCATTGCATATGCAATCGACCAGATTACAGAGCTTCTTTCCAACAACATAAACGGAATACATCTCTATACTATGAACAAAAGCGAGGTAGCACAAAAAATAACCGATATTGTTACTCCGTTATTTGACTAATCTGAAAGGTACTTGATATATGAATATAAGAGAAAAATTATCAAAACAGCTTCTGTTTTTTGACGGCGGAATGGGAACAATGCTTCAAAGGCTGGGTATGAAGGGCGGAGAAATTCCCGAGCTTATAAATTTAACAAATCCCGAAATGATTTGCAAAATTCACAAAGAATATATCAGTGCAGGTGCAAATATTATAACCACCAACACCTTTGGTGCAAATCCATTAAAATCCCAAGAGCTTGGCGAAAATATTAATAAAATTATAAAAGCGGCAATTGATAATGTTAAAAAAGCCGCAAGCGAATGTGATAGGGATATATATGTTGCATTTGATATGGGGCCAACAGGCAAGCTGCTTGAACCGCTTGGAAATTTAAGCTTTGATGATGCATATGAAAGCTTTAAGCAGATTGCAATTGTTGCCGAAGAGAGCGGTGCAGACCTTGTTATAATAGAAACAATGTCCGACACATTAGAGGCAAAGGCGGCAATTCTTGCCGTTAAGGAAAACACCAGCTTGCCGATTTTTGCAACAATGACCTTTGATGATAGCGGCAAAGCTCTCACAGGTGCCACTCCCGTTATAATGTGTGCAATGTTTGAGGGCTTGGGTGTTGATTGTATTGGTATAAACTGCGGACTTGGTCCACAGGCAATATACCCTATGATGAAAGCTCTTGCCGAGGTTTCATCAACTCCCATAATGGCACAGCCTAATGCAGGCTTACCAAAAATTGTTGACGGCAAAACAGTGTATGATGTAACACCCGAAATTTTTGCAAATGAATGTGAAAATATTGCAAAGCTTGGTGCAAGTGTGCTTGGCGGCTGTTGCGGAACAACACCCGAACATATTAAAAAGCTTATTGAGGTATGTAAAAACCACAAGCCTGTTGTTACAAAAAAAGACCACACAATTGTGTGCTCATACTCAAAGGCTGTATTTTTAGGCGATAAGCCTGTAATTGTTGGCGAAAGAATTAATCCCACAGGCAAAAAGAAATTTAAAGAGGCACTATGTAATGGCGATATCGACTATATCCTAAACGAAGCATTTGCACAGGAGGAGGCAGGTGCACACATTCTCGACGTTAATGTGGGCTTGCCCGAAATTGACGAATGTGCCACAATGGAAAAGGTGGTAAAGGCAGTTTCATCGTCTGTTAATTTGCCGTTACAAATAGACAGTTCCGACCCCGAAACCATTGAAAGAGCACTGCGAATATACAACGGAAAGCCAATGGTTAATTCTGTAAACGGCAAGGCGGAAAGTATGAATAAAATACTGCCTATTGTTAAAAAATACGGCGGTGTGCTTGTTGGCTTATGTCTTGACGAGAACGGCATTCCTCCAACTGCTGAAGGACGTGTTGAAATTGCAAAAAAAATTGCAAACAATGCCTTAAAACACGGAATAGATAAAAAAGAGCTTGTTATGGACGCACTCACACTAACCATAAGTGCACAACAACAGGAAAGTGCCCAAACTATTAAAGCACTAAAGATTATAAAAGAGGATTTGGGTATTAAAACCGTTCTTGGTGTTTCAAATATATCGTTTGGATTACCACGTCGCGAGCTTATAAACAGTACATTTTTTGCACTTGCTCTAAATAACGGTCTTGATGCTTGTATTATAAATCCGTGTGTAGAGAGTATGATGAACACATATCGCTCATACCTTGCTTTAACAGGTCACGACGAAAACTGTGCAGAATACATTGAAAAATATGCCAACACAAAAGCACAAACCACAATAATATCAACACAAGCCGAGGATACACAAAAAGATAGTGAAAATGCGTTGTTTAATATTATAGTAAAAGGCCTCAAGGATCAATCGTATGCCGAAACACAGGATATGCTTAAAACCCACGAGCCAATGGATATAATAAACAACACTCTCATAAAGGCTCTTGATGTTGTGGGAAAAGGGTATGAGAGCGGAAGAATGTTTTTGCCGCAGCTTATGATGAGTGCACAAACTGTTAAAAACTCCTTTGATGCAATAAAGGAGCATATATCAAAAAGCGGTACACCAACACAAAGCAAGGGCAAGATTGTGATTGCAACAGTAAAGGGTGATATACACGATATAGGCAAAAACATTGTTAAGGTTTTACTTGAAAACTACGGATATACTGTAATCGACCTTGGCAAAGATGTAGCTCCCGAAGTGATTGTGGAGGTATTAAAAAAGGAAGATGTGCATTTATGCGGCTTGAGTGCTCTTATGACAACCACCGTTGTTAGTATGGAGGATACCATAAAAGCAATACAGAAAGAAAAGCTTGATGTCAAGGTGTTTGTTGGCGGTGCGGTATTAAATAAAGAATACGCACAAATGATAGGTGCCGACAAATATTGCTCCGATGCACTCGGTGCAGTTGCCTATGCAAACGAAGTTTTTGGAAATTAAAAATTTATTAGTTTGATTTAAAACAAAAACCTTGTTGGAAAATTCCAACAAGGTTTTTTATTGAGCAATTTAATTATTTCTCGTCTTTAATTGCAGCCTGTGCAGCAGCAAGTCTTGCAATCGGAACTCTGAATGGTGAACATGATACATAATCAAGTCCAATCTTATGACAGAATTCAACTGAAACAGGGTCACCGCCGTGCTCACCGCAAATACCAATGTGAAGTGAGTTGTTAACAGGCTTACCAAGTGTGATTGCCATTTCCATCAACTTACCAACACCTGTTTGGTCAAGCTTTGCAAATGGGTCATTTTCAAATATCTTCTTGTCGTAATAAGCATCAAGGAACTTACCTGCGTCATCACGTGAGAAACCATATGTCATCTGTGTAAGGTCGTTTGTACCGAAACAGAAGAAGTCAGCTTCTTTTGCAATTTCATCAGCAGTCAAACAAGCTCTTGGAATTTCCATCATTGTACCAACTTCGTAGTCAAGCTTTGCATTTGCAGCAGCAATTTCAGCGTCAGCTGTAGCAACCACAATATCCTTAACAAACTTAAGCTCTTTTAATTCGCCAGGTAGCGGAATCATAATTTCGGGCTTAACTGTCCAGTCACTGTGAGCAGCCTGTACCTTTATAGCGGCACGGATAACTGCCTTTGTTTGCATCTTTGCAATTTCAGGATATGTTACTGCAAGACGACATCCACGATGTCCCATCATTGGGTTGAACTCGTGAAGTGATGTGATTATAGCCTTAATATCTTCAACACTCTTACCTTGTGATTGAGCTAATGCCTTAATATCAGCCTCTTCTGTTGGAACAAACTCGTGTAGAGGCGGATCTAGGAAACGAATTGTTACAGGGTTACCTTCTAATGCTTCATAAAGAGCCTCGAAGTCGTTTTGTTGATAAGGAAGAATTTTATCTAATGCAGCTTCTCTTTCTTCAACTGTGTCTGCACAAATCATTTCACGGAATGCAGCAATTCTCTCTGCTTCAAAGAACATATGCTCTGTACGGCAAAGACCAATACCCTCTGCACCTAATTCTCTTGCCTTTTTAGCATCAGCAGGTGTATCTGCATTTGTTCTAACCTTTAATGTTCTGAACTCATCAGCCCATTCCATTATTGTCTTAAATTCACCAACGATTTCTGCATCCATTGTTGGAATAATACCATCGTAGATGTTACCTGTTGAACCGTCGATTGAAATATAGTCACCTTCAGCAAATGTTTTACCTGCAAGTGTGAACTTCTTGTTTTCTTCGTCCATATTGATTTCGCCGCAACCTGATACGCAGCAAGTACCCATACCACGAGCAACAACGGCTGCGTGAGATGTCATACCACCACGAACTGTAAGGATACCTTGTGAAACCTTCATACCTGTGATATCTTCAGGAGAAGTTTCCAAACGAACTAATATAACCTTTTCGCCTCTTGCATTCCAGACTTCCGCATCTTCAGCTGTGAATACAACCTTACCGCAAGCAGCACCAGGAGATGCACCAAGACCTTTACCCATAGGAGTTGCAGCCTTAAGAGCCTTTGTATCAAATTGAGGGTGTAGAAGTGTATCAAGGTTTCTTGGGTCGATCATAGCAACTGCTTGCTTTTTATCTATACGACCTTCTGCAACAAGATCACAAGCAATCTTTAGAGCAGCCTTTGCTGTTCTCTTACCATTTCTTGTTTGAAGCATATAAAGCTTGTTTTGCTCAACTGTGAATTCCATATCCTGCATATCGTGATAGTGGTCTTCCAAAATAGCACATACCTTGTTAAATTCAGCAAATGCTTCAGGGAACTTTTGAGCCATTTCAGCGATTGGCATTGGTGTACGAACGCCGGCAACAACGTCTTCACCCTGTGCATTTACAAGGAATTCACCCATAAGTCCGGGCTCACCTGTTGCAGGGTCACGTGTGAATGCAACACCTGTACCGCAGTCATCACCCATATTACCGAATGCCATCATTTGTACGTTAACAGCTGTACCCCATGAATATGGAATATCGTTGTCACGACGGTAAACGTTAGCACGTGGGTTGTCCCATGAACGGAATACTGCCTTTATAGCACCAAATAATTGTTCCTTTGGATCTGTTGGGAAGTCTTCGCCAATCTTGTTCTTATATTCAGCCTTAAATTGTGTTGCTAAATTCTTTAAATCTTCAGCTGTAAGCTCAACGTCTTGAGTTACACCCTTTTCTTCCTTCATTTTGTCGATAAGCTCTTCAAAGTACTTCTTACCAACTTCCATAACAACGTCTGAATACATTTGAATAAATCTTCTGTAACAGTCCCAAGCCCATCTTGGATTGCCCGACTTTTCAGACATAACCTCTACAACTGTTTCATTAAGACCAAGGTTAAGGATTGTATCCATCATACCTGGCATTGAAGCTCTTGCACCTGAACGAACAGATACAAGTAGTGGATTTTCTTTATCACCGAATTTCTTTCCTGTGATTTCTTCCATCTTACCAATATTTTCAAGGATTTGGGCCATAATATCATCATTGATTTTCTGACCATCCTCATAATATTGTGTACAAGCATCTGTTGAGATTGTGAAACCCTGTGGTACAGGCATACCAAGCTTTGTCATTTCTGCAAGGTTAGCACCTTTACCGCCAAGAGTGTTTCTCATACTTGCATCGCCTTCGCTAAAAAGATAAACGAATTTTTTTGCCATATGTTTCTCCTCCTGAATTTTGTTTTTTTGAATATGTCTATTTATTTTGTTCGTAAACAAGAGTAAAAAATAACATATTCATAGTTGAAATTTTTTTATAAAAAAACTTACTCCTTATCTATTATAACATAAAATCCAAAAATGTCCATAACTATTTTAAATTTTTATGTAAAATTTTTTCATACTTTATATGGTAATTTTTATGTAATATAACCTTAAATAATTGATTTTTTTAAAAAAATGTGATATAATACTTTAAAATATGATTTACACATTAAGGAAGGAACTACACACAATTATGAAAAAACTACTTGCAATATGGGTTGGAAAAGCAGTTATATTGCTAGGAAAGCTTTTGCACCGAACAACAACTGCCTCACCCGGTGAATTTGCTCTTAAAATATACCCGCGTCTTATTTGTGATTTAAAGAAGCACATTTCAAGAAGCATTATTGTAACCTGCGGAACAAACGGCAAAACAACCACAAACAACCTTTTGTGCACTGCACTTGAGGCAAAAGGCTACAAGGTTATATGTAATAAAACAGGCGCTAATATGTTGAGCGGTGTTGCAACAGTGTATCTTGAAGCAGCAAACATTTTTGGTAAATTCAAGGCAGACTATGCCTGCTTTGAGATTGATGAGGCATACACTCGTGTGGTATTTAATTATTTTACACCCGATGTTCTTGTTGTAACAAATCTGTTTCGTGACCAGCTTGACCGCTATGGTGAAATTGATATTACTGCTTCATTAATAAAGGAAGCTATTTCAAAATGCCCGTCACTGAAAATTGTATTAAATGGCGATGACCCCATAAGTGCTCAATTTGGTTTGGAAAAGAATGTTACTCCGCTATATTTTGGCGTGTCGGAGGCAGTTTTAGAGCAAAAGGAAGGTGCCAAGGAAGGCGGTTTTTGTCCTGTATGCTCCAACCAATTAGGCTATAGCTTTAACCATTACAGTCAGCTTGGTGATTTTTATTGCACAGCTTGTGACTATAAGCATCCTCGCCTTGATGTTGATGTTACAGATGTTTCTCTTAACTCTCCAATGACATTTAAGGTAAACGGAAATACTATAACTGCAAAGCATCGTGGTTTTTACAGTATATATAACCTAATAGCAGTATATGGTGCTTTGCTTGCCGCAGGTGAAGACGTTACAGAATTTGAAAAGCTTATAGAGGCTTATAAGCCTCAAACAGGCAGAATGCAGGAGTTTAGCTTCAATAAAACCGTTATATTAAGTCTTTCAAAAAACCCTGCAGGCTTTAATCAGGCAATTGATACAGTAAATAACGACACAAGAAAAAAAGATGTTATTATTGCAATAAACGACAAAGTAAGCGACGGACGTGATATTTCGTGGATGTGGGATGTTGATTTTGAAAACATCAAAAACGATAGTCTTAATACTCTTTCAATTTCAGGAAAACGTCTATGGGATTTGGCGCTAAGATTTAAATACTGCGACATCACCCCCGACCTTGTTAGCGAGGATATGGCAAAAGCAGTAAAAAACGCACTTGCATCTGATTCCGAGGTTGTGTATTTTATAGCAAACTACACCGCCCTTTATGAAGCGGACAAGGTATTAAACAACTTAATGAAGGAGAAGGCAAATGAAAATTAATATACTCCATCTATATCCCGACCTGCTTAATTTATATGGCGATAAGGGTAATATAGAGTGCTTAAAAAAGCGTCTTATATGGCGTGGCATTGACGTTGGCTACCACACATACACAAGCGACACAAAAGATCCTCTTTCTCTTGAGGACGTTGATATTTTATTTATTGGCGGAGGAAGTGACAAGGAAGAGAAAAATGCTTGTTTAAAGCTTGCACAATACAAGAATGAAATAAAAAAATATGTTGAAGATAACGGCACGCTTGTTGCAGTATGCGGTGCATATCCGATTTTAGGAAAATATTTTGAAATTCAAAATGAAAAAATTGACGGTCTTGATATTTTAGATATCTACACAACATACAACAGCAAACGAATTATTAATAATGTTGTTTTGAAATCATCACTTATAAAATCACAAATTGTAGGCTTTGAAAATCACAGTGGCAGAACATATATAAATAATCATACGCCATTAGGTGAGGTTGTTTACGGCAAGGGCAATAATGACAACGGCGACTTTGAGGGCGTTGTATACAAAAATGTGGTTGCAACAAACCTCCACGGGCCTTTGTTCCCCAAAAATCCCGAGCTATGCGACTATGTTTTAACTTGTGCACTAAAACGTAAATATTCTGATTTTGATGTGCTTACACCTCTTGATGATACAATGGAAAATACCGCAAATGAGTATGTTATAAAGAATTATTGCACAGTAGAATAATTGCAGATGGGAGTTGTTTAAAAACAACGTTTTTAAACAACTCCCTTTTTAATTGCAAATCATAATTTTACCAAAAAGTATTGACTTTTAATTTTGATTGTAGTATAATAACGTTTGTTGTAAAGATATATATTTTTCGGGATGTAGCGCAGTTTGGTAGCGCGCTTCGTTCGGGACGAAGAGGCCGCAGGTTCAAATCCTGTCATCCCGACTTATAAAAGAAACCGCATAAATGCTCATAAAACGAGTGTTTACGCGGTTTTTTGTTGTTTTTTTATTTGTGCTAATAGACGCTTAAAAGTTGTTAAAAGTGTTGTCTAAAGTTGTCAAAATGTTGTCAAATGATTTTGGCACAACTTTTGTTCCTAAAAGCCTTTTATATTTCTCGATTTTGCTTTTCTTTGTTTAAGGCATATCATATTTTGATATAAAAAAACTTCTGAAATAACGTTTTTGTTATCTCAGGGGGTTTAAATAAAATACTTACACAACAATAAGACCAAGCTTACCTTTTAAAATTAAGATTCTTCGATGTATAAGCCTTTGCAGGAAAGAAGAAGAAATCCAAAAACTTTACTTTCTTTGCAATTACCGCCGCTAACACCGAAAATACCAATCCGCAAGCAGTTCCCAAAAGAATATGAATCCACCACTGGGCTATATTCATACGAAGCAAAATTATTCTTATTCCGGCAGTAAATATGGTGTGTAATAAGTAAATTTGAAAGGAATACTTATTTACAAAATCGAGAAAACGAGCAACACTTTTACTGCATTGGAGCATAGAAATAAACATAATACTTGAATATATTCCAAACAGTATCATTATTTCCTTTATGAATGGAGCTTCTATTTTGTTTAGTAAAACAAACACGATACCTGTTAATATATGCATTAACACAACTAACCATTTAGCCCAAGCCCGAAGCTTGGTAATTCTTTTGAAATCCACAAATGTGCCGATTCCAAAGGCAAGTGCCGAATAAAATACCACATCCAAGCTTCCAAGAGGAATACTAAAAAGCGGTGCTAAATATCCTATTAAAACAACTATAAGCGTAATTTGCCATTTTTTTATCATTCCTGAAAAAGCCGTCCAAATGCAAAACAAAAAGAACAGTGCATACAAAAACCAATATTGAGCAACAGGGGTTTTCCATATATAAAGAATATCCGAAACCACAAAACCTGTATTTGATTCTCCCACTAAACTGTTTATCAATATATATATAGTTGAAAAAGCTATGTACGGAATACCAAGAGTGTAAAGCTTATAGAGAATAAA
>JAZRPB010000022.1:0-8603 GCA_045649025.1 Clostridia bacterium
GCAACAACCGTTACTGCATCATACACCGCTGCCACAGATGAGGCACCGGCTATAATTACACTTGCAAATGTTCCCACAAGAACAGGCACAGATGATGCAACATTGCTTGTGTTGAATGAAGATGTATTTGCAGATTTCGATGCTGGAACATCACAAACAGTAACAATTGCACCAACACAGATTGAAAATATCAACCAATCGGCAAACACAACAGATTTTGCAAGCATTCCCATTAACGCATTGGAAGAAGGCGAAACTGTTTATGTAAGAATGCAGATTGACGGTCAAATTTACACCGTAGAGTATACATTGCCGGTAACAACACCAGATGAGCCAGAATATACATACGGCGATGTAGATAATAACGGGGCAATTAATACAATCGACGCTGGTTGGATATTCTCAAAATTCGTTAATTCAGCTCTTGAATTACCGGTTCCTGACAAATATGCCGATGTTGACGCAAGCGGAGCTATAAATACCATTGACGCTGGTTGGATATTTACGAAGTTCGTTAACTCATCAACTGTTTTCCCTGCAGAGGAAGCTGCACAATAATAATGGAGGTAATTAAATTATGAAGAAAATTTTATTAACATTTTCGCTTGTAGCAAGCATTCTTGCAACAAGTGTTGTACCAGCATTTGCAGCTGGTGATTTAACATTAACAAGCACAAAAGATGCTGCTAATGTGGGTGAAGAATTTGTTGTTACAGCAACAATGGATACTTCAAACGGAGTAAAAACAATTGGCTTTAAGATTGCTTTTGACCCAAATGATTTTGAACTGGGTGTTTCAGAAGAATCAAAAGCGCTTGAAGCAGAATACGGTGAATATATTGGTACAGATGATTTCCCAACACTAGATTCTGTTACTCAGGCGATGTTAGGCAGAGACTCATACGTTTCTGACGAATATGCTAACACATATGCAGGCTACGCAACAACTAAAAATCTTGGAACTGCAACAATTGGTTACGAAGAAAAAGATGGTCTGGGCAAAATTGGATTTGCTTATGGAGTACAGAATGCAAAAAATGCACTGAATAAGATTGATGAAATGGTTCTTGGTGGTGCGGTTCTTAAAGTTAAAACAACAGAAAAGAAAGAAGCAACAGTTTATATAGTAGAAGCTGACTGGTCAGATAAGAATAATACTGGATATAAATGTGCAACAAACGAAATAAAAATTGCTCTTAACGGTTATACAGGCGAGCAAGCAGGCGGCAGCGTTGATGCTGACCCAGTAAATGACGGAGAAGTATTCACAGATGCTGCAAATGCTCAAGCAGTTGCATTCTCTGCAACAGTTGGTTCAGATGCTTCAGGTAAGACAGGTCGTTGGTATGCAACAATCGGCACTAAAGCTATGAAGACAAAGGATGCATTTGTAGTACCAAACCTTGTTGGTAATGCTAAATATGGTCTTATCTACAAGGGTACAGAAACAATTTCTAATGTATCACTTAAGTGGGAATAATTTAGAGGAGGAGAAATATTATGAAAAATTTTGAAATGCCAAAAATGAATATATCTATCTTCTCTAATGAGAATGTAGTTATAAAGGATTCAGTTGTTACACAAGCTAAAGCTGCACTTGACACTGTAGGTGTAAGCGAAGGTAACGTAACAGTTACAGAATTTGATAGCTGGGTTGAAGCGTAATTAAATGCAAAAACAAGGGCGATGCAAAAGCATCGCCTTTTTTTGTTGAGATTCCTCATTGCGGACAATTCACGCTCTTGCCCTCTATCTGCTAATATTTAGTAATAAATACACAATAATTTTTAAAAAAAGAAAAGATAATAATAAAAACCACACAAAGAATAAAAATTCAGAAATTTTTAACAAAAAACAATTGAAATTATCATTAATACGTGATATAATAATGGAGTATGTTTAATGTGAGGACAAGTGTTCTCAACACAAAAAGGAGGATAAAACATAATGGCAGTTAAAAGCGAACAAATCGAAAAAAACCTTGTGAAGCTTACATTTGAGGTTTCGGCAGAGGATTTTGCAAAGGCTATAAACAACGCTTATAAGAAAAACGCAAAGAAATTCAATATTCCCGGTTTCAGAAAGGGCAAAGCTCCAAAGGCAGTTATTGAAAAGTATTACACAGAGGCAGTTTTCTATGATGATGCTATAAACGACGTACTTCCCGCTGCATACGACGCAGCTGTTAAGGAAGCAGGTGTTGACGTTGTTGCAAGACCTGAAATTGACGTTGAGGATATTAAAAAGGGCGAGAATGTTGTATTTACAGCACTTGTTACAACAAAGCCTGAAGTTAAGCTTGGCGAATACAAGGGTGTAGAGGTACCAAAGTTTGACTATAAGGTTACAGATGAAGATGTTGAAAAAGACATTGAAGCAGCAAGACAGAGAAACGCAAGAGTAACAACTCTTGATGAAGGCACAGTTGAAAACGGCTCTATTGCAGTAATAGACTTCGACGGTTCTGTTGACGGTGTTGCATTTGAAGGCGGTAAGGGTGAAAATTACGACCTTGAAATTGGTTCGGGCACATTTATCCCAGGCTTTGAAGAACAGCTTGTTGGTGCAAAGGTTGGCGACCTTGTGGACGTTAACGTTACATTCCCTGCGGAGTATCATGCTCCCGACCTTGCAGGCAAGGACGCACTTTTCAAGGTAACTGTTAAAGAGCTTAAGGTGAGAGAAATTCCCGAGGTTGACGATGATTTTGCCGCAGAGGTAAGTGAATTTGAAACTCTTGAGGAATGGAAGAAGGACATTAGAGCAAAGCTTGAGGAAAGTGCACTTAACAGAGCTAAAATAGACACTGAAAATGCAGTTGTTGAAAAGGTTTGTGAAAATGCAGAGGTAGAAATTCCAGCTGCTATGCTTGAGGCAAATGTTGAAAGAGAATATCAGGAATTTGCTCAAAGATTAATGTATCAGGGTATGAACATTGATATGTATATGCAATATACAGGCTCAACAGAGGAAACACTTAAGGAGCAGCTAAAGCCACAGGCCCAAAAGAAGCTTTTAGGCTCACTTGTGCTTGAAGCCATCCAGAAGGCAGAGGGTATTGAGGCAGGTCCTGAAGCAGTTGAGATGGAGCTTGTTGATATGTCTAAAAAGTACAATATGGAGCTTGATAAGCTTAAGGAGCTTATGGGCGAGGCTGAAATGGAGAACCTTAAAAACGACCTTGCTATTCAACAAACAATCACTATGCTTGTGAATAATGCAGTTGTTGAAAAGAAAAAGAGAGCAACAAAGTCTACAACAGCAAAGACAGCTAAAGCCACAGAAGAAAAGGCTGAAAAGACAACAAAAACAACAAAGTCTGCAACAGCAAAAACAGCTAAAGCCACAGAAGAAAAAGCAGAAAAAGCTACAAAAACCACAAAGACAACTAAAACAACAAAAGCAAAGAAAGCAGATACAGAAGAAGCTGATAAATAATATTCTTGCAGATTAAGGAGTGAGGTATAATATGGCAACAATTCCTGTTGTAATAGACCAGACAAGTCGTGGCGAACGCTCATACGACATATACTCAAGATTATTAGAGGATAGAATTATTTTCCTCTCGGACCCGGTTACAGACGCAACTGCAAGCCTTGTGGTTGCACAAATGCTTTTTCTTGAAGCAAAGGATCCGGACAAGGATATACAACTGTATATAGACTCCCCCGGCGGCTCAATCACTGCCGGAATGGCTATATTCGATACGATGAATTATATCAAGTGCGATGTGTCTACTATTTGTATTGGTATGGCAGCAAGTATGGGTGCATTTCTGCTTGCAGCAGGCACAAAGGGCAAGAGATTTGCTCTTCCAAACAGCGAGGTTATGATACATCAGCCGCTTATATCGGGCGGAGGCTTAAGCGGACAAACTACTGATATAAAAATTTATTCCGACCACCTTGTTAAAACAAAGGAAAAAATGAATCGGATTCTTGCCGAAAGATGTTCACAAACTTATGAAAAGGTTTGCGAGGATACTGAAAGAGATAACTTTATGAGTGCTCTTGAAGCAAAAGAATACGGCATAATAGACGAAGTTATCGAAAAGAGAAAACAACAAGAAAAGTGATTTTAAAGCATAACCATTCCTTGAATACACATCTGTATTCTGCTTGCCCTTTGGGCAAAGGAGTGGTTATGTGTTCATTACATTGAATTTTATTATCCGCATTTGCGGGAAACGGAGAATTAAATGGCTGAAAATAATATGTTTAAATGTTCATTTTGCGGAAAAGGCGAAAATGAAGTTAAAAAGCTTTTATCAGGTCCCGGTGTGTATATTTGTGACGAGTGCATAGACACGTGCAACAAAATTTTATCTGACGAAGATTTCGACTTTGCTATGGATGCAAATACACATTTCGACTCTGATTTTGAATTACCAAAGCCTAAAGAAATAAAAGAATTTCTTGATGAATATGTTATAGGACAAGAACAAACAAAAAAGATTTTATCTGTTGCGGTATATAATCACTATAAAAGAATTGAGCATGCCGAGGAAACCGACGATGTTGAACTGCAAAAGAGTAATATTCTTATGGTTGGTCCAACAGGCAGCGGTAAAACATTTATTGTGCAAAATCTTGCACGTATGCTTAATGTTCCGTTTGCAATTGCAGACGCAACATCGCTCACCGAAGCAGGCTATGTTGGTGAGGACGTTGAAAATATCCTTCTAAAGCTTATTCAGGCGGCAGATTATGATATAGACCAGGCAGAACGTGGCATTATATATATAGACGAAATTGATAAAATTGCAAAAAAATCGGAAAATTTATCAATCACAAGAGATGTCAGCGGTGAGGGTGTGCAGCAAGCACTTTTAAAAATGATAGAAGGCACTGTTGCCTCTGTTCCCCCACAGGGCGGAAGAAAGCATCCGCAACAGGAATGTATCCCCATAGATACAACAAATATTTTGTTTATCTGCGGCGGAGCATTCGATGGAATAGAAAAAATAGTAAGTGACAGAATAGGTAAAAAGGGACTTGGCTTTGGTGCCGTTGTTGAAAGCAAGCACGAGCAAAATCTATCGGAGGTGCTTTCACAAATCACACCGCAGGATTTAATAAAATTTGGTCTTATTCCCGAATTTGTGGGCAGATTACCAATTTTTTCTTCTCTTGACCAATTAGACAAAAATACCTTAATTAAAATTTTAACAGAGCCTAAAAATGCACTTGTTAAGCAATACAAACGCCTATTTGAAATGGACGGCGTTGACCTTGAATTTGACAGCGACGCAATTGAGGCTATTGCCGACAAGGCAATAAAGCGTAACACGGGTGCACGTGGTTTGAGAGCTATTATTGAAGAGGCAATGTCGGATATAATGTTTGAAACGCCATCCGATGAAAGCATCGTTAAGGTTACTGTAACAAGGGAATGTATTTTAGAAAAGAAAGCTCCACAGATAACAAGAGAAGAAAATCTGCTCGATGCATCGGAGAATAATCTACCCGCATAAGCAAAAAAGAAAGGTTATAAAAATATGTTTGTATCAAAGAATTTATCTGTAAACGAAAAAAATCATCTTGTAATCGGCAAAAATGATACAGTTGAGCTTGCCAAAGAATATGGCACTCCGCTGTATGTTGTTGACGAGGATTTGTTGAGAGAAAATTGCAGAGTATACAAAAATGCAATGGATAAATATTACAACGGCAACGGAATAATTCTTTATGCAAGCAAAGCATTTTCAACAAAGTTTGTTTACAGAGTGGTAAAAGAAGAAGGACTTGGAATTGACGTTGTTTCGGGCGGTGAGTTATACACTGCACTTAAGGCAGATTTTGACACGGATAAAATCTACTTCCACGGCAACAATAAAACTGTCGACGAGCTTAAGATGGCGGTTGATAATCGCATAGGCTGTATAGTTGTCGACAATATTTACGAGCTGGATAGGCTAAATGAAATTGCAAAGCAAGCGGGTATTATTCAAAGCATTATGTTTCGTATAAAGCCCGGTGTTGATGCTCACACACACAGCTTTATCCAGACAGGTCAGATAGATTCCAAGTTTGGTGTTGCTCTTGAAAATGGTGAAGCATTTGAAATTTGTGAAATTGCAAGTAAGATGTCTAATGTTAGAATAATTGGTGTGCATTGTCATATTGGTTCACAAATATTCGACATCGAGCCATTTTGTGAGGCGGCAGCTGTGATGATGGATTTTGTTGGTGATTTAAAGGATAAGCTTGGTTTAGAAATTGAGCAGCTTAACCTTGGTGGCGGTTATGGTATAAGATATACCAGCGAGGACGACCCTGTGCCATATGATGAATATATCAGGCACGTTAGTGAGGTTGTTAAGGAAACCGCTAAAAAGAGAAATGTAAAGCTTCCGTTTATTGTTATGGAGCCGGGACGTTCCATAATTGCACCTGCAGGTATAACATTATATACAGTTGGTGGTGTTAAGGATATAAAGAATGTAAGAAAGTATATTTCGGTAGATGGGGGTATGTGTGATAATCCCAGATATGTCCTTTATGAAGCGGAGTATTCGGCAGTGATTGCAAATAATGTAAATTCACAAGAGTCTGAAAATGTTACAGTGGCAGGAAAGTGTTGCGAAAGCGGAGATTTACTTTTGAAGGATGTTATGTTACCGCCGGTAAATGTTGGCGATACGCTTGCAGTTCTTGCAACAGGTGCTTATAACTATTCTATGTCTTCTAATTATAACAGGATACCGCGTCCGGCAGTGGTTGCTGTATCGGACGGTAATTCCAGAGTGGTTGTTAAAAGAGAAACCTACGAGGATATTATATCGAATGACCTTTAGGGAATGTAAAAAAAGCGCAGACCGCAAAATGGCAGATGATTTAACTAATACAGATAGTTTATTTATTATAGAAAATGTAAAACAGAAAATTGCTGTATTTTATTTTTTCTGTGTTTTCGCCCTTTTGCTACAAACAAACCTCACCACTCGACGTACACTCGTACGCCTTCGGGTAACCCAAAAACAAAGCATTTGCTTTGCTTTTGGTTCGGTTTGTTCATTCTGCATCTTTTTTTCCTATTCCCGAATTATGTGGTGATGTTAAAAAGGAGCCACTAAAAAGAGTGTATAAAACATTGTTTTATACACTCTTTTGTTAATATCAATAATTCCCTAATTATAAGGAACCATAAAAATATTTTTTCGTCATAGCTACATTAGCTCCAAATCAGCATAGAACGGAAGATGGTCGGAGGCACGTGATGAAAAAACATCACTTTTGACCACGTTAAACTGTGAGGATGTAAATATATAATCTACCTTACGGTTTTTATTCATTCCGTACTTCTCTTCTGCAATGCCAACAAATTCTGTGCGTGCCGACGGCCATGTGTATGGCTTTTTTGCACCGTTTGATACGTCATTTAGCCTTTCAAATAACGGTTTTAGGTGTTCGTTATCGCTTATGGAGTTTAAATCGCCCATAAAAATCACAGGCGTTTTTACTTTATCAATAACAGATAAAACAGTTTTTACTCCTTGTATATGTTCACTTTCATCAAATCCAAAGTGAGTAACAATAACTGTAATTCCACCGCAAACATCAATTTGGGCCACAAGCACACAGCGTTTTTCTCTGTCAATATTTTCATCCGAAATCATAACCGTTTTTGCACTCTTAATAGGGTATTTCGAAAGAATAGCATTGCCAAATTTACATCCAAATACTTCCGTTGCAGGTGCAAAATACGAGTACATATTTGTTTTTTTACCCAGGTATTCGACTATCTCGCCCTCAAAATCAACAGCACAAAAGTCTGTAAACGGCCGTTTGCTTACCTCTTGTAAGCCTATTATATCGGGAGAAAGAGCACAAATTGTTTTTGCAGTTAAATCATAATCTCTGTTTTTCTTATCAGTGTTATTTCTGCCCGACCAGACATTATATGTGGCGACTCTTAAATTCATACAGACTCTCCCCCCTTCTTAAGATATGCCTATTTTAACATAATTGTTTCACTGTGTCAATAGTAAATAAATTGCAAGCCCTTAGCATATTTATCGTCAAATAGCATACTTAAATATAATCTTTAAAAAGAAGGAAAAGCAGTGGAGCGAATGACTGATTATATTGTATAAAAAATCGAAACAGCATAAGATGTTCCGATGTATAAAAATCGATCTATTTGGATGTCTCACAATAAATAAGTGAATACTTGTTTTTATTATTTAATATCATTATTGGCAGGATTATTTATCAGCTTTCTATTTTCCTTAAATCTTGAACCAACGGTCATCTAATTAACAGTCATGCCTGACGGGTTGAGGTGCCCAATTTTTGTGTCCGCCCTCATCCCAAAAATTGACCTCTGCCCCACGTCACCTTCCCTGCATCTTCCACCGGAAGCGGTCAGGCTCCGTGCTACCTCCTGAGCTATTAGCTCATTTACGTGCAGAGCACATGAGTGTTATTTATGTTATTACTTTAATCCTGCATAAGAAATTGAAAAAAATACACCCTGTGGGTGTATTCTTTTCAAGCTCCTCGTGTTGGGCTTGAACCAACGACATCATGATTAACAGTCATGCGCTCTACCGACTGAGCTAACGAGGAATATTAAACGTCAAAGACAACAGGCTTTCCTGT
>JAZRPB010000023.1:0-3026 GCA_045649025.1 Clostridia bacterium
TTTATTATAGTATAACATATAAAATAATTAAAGGCAATATGATTTTTTAAATTTTTTTAGTTCTAACTTGATAGGAAATAGTGCAAAAACAGACTACCTCTAAACCTTATGTGTCGCATAGTAAAGAATGTCGAAATTTAATGAAAGGAAATAAAAAATGGACTATAACGATATAAAAAGAATAAACAAAAACAAGAAAAAAAGAAAAACAAGGGTGTTTGCTACCATTGCAAAACTCCTTGTTGTGTTACTTATTATTTTTACGGCGGTGTTTTTTATAAAACAGCTGTTTGGCGAAAAGAAAAACAACGAGGTTGTGGTTGGTGAAATTATGTCAACAGGTGCTCCTATATCCGAGCAAACACCAATCCCCACACAAGAAGCAACACCGCAACCCACACCCGAGCCTGTTATACGCCGAGGCACTGCACAGCCAATACCGCAGGAGGTGCGTAATGTTATGTTGGGGAAATCTATGCCCACAAATGCAACAATTTCCTTCGACCAACTTTCGTATCTTACAATTCCGCACTATGATTTTAATTACAATGTTACAACAGGCTATCTTGTTGTTAATGCGTCTGTTGCCGAAGAGGTGCTCGATATTTTTGCAGAGCTTTTTGATATTAAATATCCCATCGAGAGAATGGAGCTTATAGATAAATACAACGCAAGCGATTATGACTCTATTGACGCAAACAACACGTCTGCCTTTAACTACCGAATGTCTACCGATGGCTCGGGCAGACTTTCCAACCACGCATTAGGCTATGCAATAGACATCAACCCGCAGATAAATCCTTATGTAAACTCAAACGGAACAGGTGCACACCCCAACGCAAGAGAGTATTGGTCAAGAAACTTCAATAACTGGTCGTCTGATATTGCTAAAGCTGCCTATATTGGTCCTGAAGCTCAAATATATAATATATTTATGCGTCACGGCTGGAAATGGGGCGGTGCGTGGAGCAACTACAGAGATTATCAGCACTTTGAAAAATAAAACGGGGATGTTAAAAGGGGATGTTGTTCTTTAAATAGCATTATTTAAGCTTTTAAATGCACGCGGCTTTACAACTTTTAATACCGCAAGATGCATAATAATTACAACCACCCACGAAATTGGAAGTACTAAATACAAAAATTGTATATCTCTATACATTGGCACAAGCACAAGTACCCAGAACAGTCTGAATACACACGCACCAAACAGTGCATTAACCATAGCTGCGGTTGATGCCCCAAGTCCTCTTAATACTCCCGCTAAAACATCCATAATTCCGCAAAGGAAATAAGTGCTGCATACAATTACCATTCTCTCCATACCAAAGACAAGCGCTTGCGCTGAATCGGTAATGTATATTCCCAAAAGCTGCTTTGAGAGCGGGAGAATAATTGCTCCAAGAGCAACACCAACAACAAACACACACGAAATTGTAGTATAGATTGATTTATTTATACGTTTCTTATCTCCTGCGCCGTAGTTTTGACTTACCGCGGTTAATGCCGTCTGATAAAACGCATTCATAGAAACATACATAAAGCCCTCTATATTAACCGATGCTGCATTGCCAACTATTACGGATGTACCAAACGTGTTAATTGTTGACTGAATAACTGTGTTTGCAAGTGAAAACAACGAGCTCTGTATACCCGATGGTAGACCTATTTTAAATATGGTTTTAAGCTCATTTTTATAGAATTTTATCTTTTTTATTTCTAATTTGTATATTTCATTTGTTTTCGTAAGCATTATAATTATTGCTATCATAGAAATATAGTTTGAAACAGTGGTTGCTATTGCAACACCCGCAACACCCATATGAAAACAAATAACAAGTATAAGATTTAAAATTACGTTAACAAGACCCGACAAAGCAAGGATATAGAGCGGCCGTTTTGTGTCGCCTATTGCTCTTAAAATTGCCGCACCGAAGTTGTATAAAACAATTGCAGGTACACCAATGAATATAATTTTCATATACAATGTTGCACCGTCTAAAACATTTCCTTGAGGTGTATCCATTAGTGTAAGCAGTGCTCTGCTTAATAAAACACCTGCCACACCCGTAATCAGTCCAAATATTATTCCAACAAGAATTGTGGTGTGAACGGCTCTGTGCATACCTTTTTTATCTTTTTTACCAAAGTATCTTGCAACAGCAACGCTGCCTCCGATTGAAACACCAATCGCCAAATTAGTAAGCAAATTTGTTAGCGACGTGGTTGCTCCAACCGATGCCATTGCGTCCGACCCTGCAAAGCGGCTCACCACTATAAGGTCTGCTGCGTTGTATAAAAGCTGCAACAGGCTTGTTAGCATAAGTGGTATAGAAAAAAGTATGGTGTTCTTTAATATAGAGCCCTTTGTCATATCAATTTCTTGTTTTTTCATTGTCTCTCACCTTGTTTTCTTGATTTATAACGTTAGTTTATTTTACAATTCTTACACTTTCGCCGTTTTCTTTAAGGTAGCTCTTTAGGTCTGCAATCTCTATTTCTCTGAAATGAAAAAGACTTGCCGCCAAAACGGCATCTGCCTTTCCCTTTTGAAATGCGTCAAGAAAATGCTCCATTTTTCCTGCTCCGCCCGATGCAATAACAGGAATTGACACACTTTCGCTCACTGCCCTTGTAAGCTCTAAATCGTAGCCTGATTTTGTGCCGTCGCAGTCCATACTTGTTAAAAGTATTTCGCCACAGCCAAGCTCTTCAATCTTTTTTGCCCACTCAACTGCGTCAATGCCTGTATCGACTCTGCCGCCGTTTAAGTATATTGTCCAGCCATCGCCATCAGGTCTTCGCTTTGCGTCGATAGCACAAACCACACATTGCGAGCCGAACTTCTTAGCCGCTTCTCTTATAAGCTCAGGGTTTTTGATTGCGGCACTGTTTACGGAAACCTTGTCCGCGCCTGCGTTCAATATTTTACGAAAATCCTCGACTGTTCGTATTCCGCCGCCGACTGTGAACGGAATAAACACACTTTTTGCCACTGCCTCTACCATTTCCACAACAGTTTCGCG
>JAZRPB010000024.1:0-99972 GCA_045649025.1 Clostridia bacterium
TATCCACATCCAGAATATTGCACCGGGGCCGCCTATAAGTATTGCACCGCACGCACCCACGATGTTACCTGTTCCTACCTGTGCCGCAATTGCAGTTGTAAGTGCCTGGAATGAGCTTAAACCGCCTTGTTGGCTTTTGCCCTTCATATTGAAGTTTCCAAATACCTTTCTCATACCCTCGCCAAAACAACGAACCTGAACAAAGCGTGTTTTGATTGTGAAGAATATACCTACACCAACGAGCAAAATTACAAGTATGTAGTCTGATAGGTATTTGTTGATTGATTGGACTATGCTTAAAATTGTTTCTTGCATATTTTTATCCTCCATTATTGTATAAATTTTTCTTGTGGAAAATCCGACAAATAAAAAAGCTGCCAATATAAGCAACTCCAAATTATTTCCCAAATAAAGCATATATAATATGTATAAAACAAAACATAAATATAGACTCTGTCCTTTTGCCTGAGAGATTCAACTATTAATAGTCTTGCACCTTCGGCACTCGCAATGGGGAGATTCTCCAGAGTGTTCTCCAATTTCGGTTTATATAATTCCGAAATTTTCATCAAACACAATTATTGTATCAAAATATTTATATACTGTCAATATGTTTTAGCTAAAATTTTTTGTGTGCTAAATATCCGTTGACAAATATTTGTAAAAATGATATAATTCATATAAAGGTTTTATTTTATACGGAGAGAGTAAGCACGATGAAGAAAAAGCTTGAGATTGAAGTTACCCATGAAAATCACAGACGCAGAGTAGAAGAAAGATTTATCGAAAACGGCTTTTGCGGATGGTCTGAATATGAAATTCTTGAGTATTTGCTGTTTGCAGTATATAAAAGAATAGATACAAATGACATTGCACATATGCTTATTAAAAGATTTGGCTCTCTTAAGGATGTTATTGAAGCAAGCAAGGCAGATTTAACAGAGGTTCCAGGTGTGGGTAATGAGGCAGCAAGGTATATTTCATCGCTCGGCGAATTTTTGAGGTATTTTACAAAATACAGAGTATATATACCTAAAAAATTCGAGCTGTATGATAAAGAAATGGAAAGCTATATAAGAAATCTGTTTTTTGAGGAACGTGTGGAATGCTCGTATGTAATTTGCCTTGATGCTAAATGCAGATTAATAAGGGTTATAAGACACAGTAAAGGTGTAGCTAACTATACTGGTGTTGATGTGGGTGAGATTACAAGAATGGTGTCGGGGAGCAAGGCTGCAAAGGTTATTTTTGCACATAACCATCCATCGGGCTCTAAAGAAATATCCGATGCTGATTATAATGCTACCAATTGGATTAGAAGTGCACTGTTTTCTGTAGGCTCGGAATTAATAGAACACGTTATTGTATCGGATGATGATATAATTTATGTATGTAAGCAAATAAAAGAGGAACAGGAAACACGTGCAGGAGAGGAAAAAGCAAAGATATATAAAAAGAAGAGTCAATAATATGTAAAATGGGTGTGCGTTGTGTGTAATTTACAATTAACACCCTGTTTTATGCAATAAAAACTGTTAAAAATATTTTTTTGAGTTTTAAAAAAATACTTGACATATCAAAACGGATGTGTTATAATTATTCACAAGAGTCAGCTCTTTTTTTTGTGTTTGAAATTAAGAGCTATGTATTTAAACTATTTTGGAGGTGTCGATAATGAGAGTTAAAATCACATTAGCATGTCAAGAGTGTAAGCAAAGAAACTACAATACAATGAAGAACAAGAAGAATGATCCAGACAGATTGGAAATGAACAAGTATTGTAAATTCTGTAGAAAGCACACAGCTCATAAGGAAACAAAGTAAACCCCCGTTAATAAAAAAGTAAGGATGTGTAAGCATGGCAGATACTAACGTAACAAAGAAATCAAAGGGCTCAATAAAGAAGTTTTTTGTTGAGTGCAAGGCTGAACTTAAAAAGGTTACTTGGCCTTCAAAAGAACAGCTTATACACAATACCGGTATAATCATTGCCTTTATTGCTATATTTACTGTTATTCTATCATTACTTGATGTGGGCTTTGGTAAATTATTCCAACTTGTAATCGGATTATTGAAGTAATTTCGTAAATAGCGAAATTTTATGACCGAAAAAGGAGTGGTTTAATAGTGGCACAAGAAGCAAAATGGTATGTTGTTCATACATACTCAGGTTATGAAAATAAGGTAAAAGCCAATATTGAAAAATCTGTTGAAAACCGTGGTATACAAGATTTAATACCCGAGGTTATGATTCCAACCGAGGATGTTGTTGAAACAAAGGGCGGTGTTGAGGTTATAAAGAAACGTCAGCTATTTCCCGGATATGTTGTAATAAAAATGGTTATGACAGATGAAAGCTGGTATGTTGTACGTAACACACGCGGTGTTACAGGATTTGTTGGCCCAGGTTCAAAGCCTGTTCCTTTAAGCGATGAGGAAGTGGAAAGAATGGGTGTTGACACTGTAAGAGTTGCAGATATTGAATTTAATATAGGTGACTTCGTTAGCATTAAATCTGGCTCAATGGAAGGATTTTCAGGTAAAATCACCAAGGTCGACAATAAAACACGTAAGGTTCAGGTTGCAGTTTCAATGTTCGGACGTGAAACGCCCGTTGAAATTGATTATACACAGGTTGAGCTTGCGGATTAATTTTAGTAAATAATTATTTGTTTTTTAAGGACAAGTATTTATTAATATCCCTCTGGTAACAGTGGGAGAAGAGATATTATGCTCTTCGACATTTACCACATTAGGTAGCGGATATTCCGCTATAATTTTATAGGAGGTGGCCACAATGGCACAAAAGGTTGCAGGTTATATTAAATTACAAATTCCTGCCGGCAAAGCAACTCCGGCACCCCCGGTTGGTCCTGCATTAGGTCAACACGGTGTAAACATTATGCAGTTTACAAAGGAATTTAACGAAAAGACAGCGAAGGACGCAGGTTTAATAATCCCTGTTGTTATTACAGTTTATGCTGACAGATCCTTCTCATTCATCACAAAGACTCCACCGGCAGCGGTTCTTATCAAGAAGGCTTGTAAGATCCAAAGCGGAAGTGGTGTTCCAAACAAGACAAAGGTTGCAACAATTTCTAAAGCAGACCTTCAGGCTATTGCTGAACAGAAAATGCCAGACCTTAATGCTGCAAGCGTTGAAGCTGCAATGAGTATGATTGCAGGTACTTGCAGAAGTATGGGCGTATTAATCGGAGACTAATTTGAAAGAATGGTGGGAGAGTTTATCTCGTTTGACCACGTAAGGAGGAAATGGAATGTTTAGAGGAAAGAAATATCAAGACAGCGTAAAGCTTATTGAAAAATCAAAGCTTTATGATACAGCTGAAGCTATGGACTTGGTAGTTAAAACAGCTAAAGCTAAATTTGATGAAACAGTTGAAGCTCACATTAAATTAGGTGTAGATTCAAGACACGCAGACCAACAGGTAAGAGGTGCTATCGTACTTCCAAATGGTACAGGTAAAACTTCAAAGGTGTTAGTGTTCGCAAAGGGCGATAAGGCAGATGCTGCAAAGGCAGCAGGTGCTGATTATGTTGGTGATATGGATCTTGTTCAAAAGATTCAAGGCGAAAACTGGTTTGATTTCGACGTTGTTGTTGCAACTCCCGATATGATGGGTGTTGTTGGTCGTTTGGGTAAGGTGCTTGGTCCTAAAGGACTTATGCCATCACCAAAGGCAGGTACAGTAACTCCTGATGTTGAAAAGGCTATAAACGAAATTAAAGCAGGTAAGATTGAGTACAAGCTTGATAAAACAAACATAATTCACTGCCCAATCGGTAAAGTTTCATTTGGTGCTGCAAAGCTTCAGGAAAACTTTGATGCATTAGTTGGTGCAATCATAAAAGCAAAGCCATCAGCAGCTAAAGGACAATATTTAAGAAGTGTTGTTGTTACATCAACAATGGGCCCTGGTATAAAGGTTAATCAGGCAAAATTATCATAAGATAAACAAAAAACATCTTCACGTTTGTGAAGATGTTTTTTTGTGCATTAATTACATTAATGCGTTGGTTTAGCGACTGTCGGAGTTTGTTTTTTTCAAAAATTACCTTCTGAAAAATCCTATAATAATACTATATCACAAAATGAGATAAAAGTCAATATCTCGGTATGAGATTTTGTATAATGTTTTTATAAGGAGAATGTGATATGAGATTAAAAGATTTAAGAGAAGATAATGATTTAAAGCAAAAAGAGCTTGCCGAATATTTGCACATTAAGCAAAACACATATTCACAATATGAAAGTGGGCAAAGACAGCTTCCAATAGATGTTTTAATAAAATTGGCAAAATATTATAATGTATCCACCGATTATATATTGGAACTGTCGAAGGATAAAGAATAGGTAATTTTATGGCTTTGCCAAAACGAAAACAATAAATAATATAAAAGGGGTGTTTTTAATGAAAAAAACTATTGCATTGCTGCTAGGTGCTGCAACATTAATGTCTACTGTTGCCTCGGCATTTACATTCCCAGAACCTGACTGGGGTGCATTGCTAAACGAAAAAAAACAAATGGTAATAGCTTCCGATTTTGAACTGTATACAGAGGGCTCTCTTTCGTCTGTTCCATACTACAATGCAAAGTTTGAGCCTTGTGGTGGAGTGTATCTTGGCACTGTTGCGGAAAATTCAGAAAAGTTTGGGTCTGTAAGCTCGTACCTTACATATATTGAGGATATGTATCAGAATGACTTATACTATCCTGCAAATAAAATGATAAAAGAGAGCAATGCAGTTGCCACAATCGGCTGGACAATAAATGATGTAAATAATATTGACTACAACAAGGTTGACTCTGTGCTAAAAACACTCAATAGCTATAACAAGCCTATGTTTGTGCGATTTGCAAACGAAATGAACTGCTCGGGTCTTGGTGATGACCCTCAAAAGTATATTGAGATTTTCAGAACTGTGGCAGATTTAATTCATAAATACGAAAATCTTGCAACTGTGTGGTCGCCAAACGATTTAGGTGCACTCGACAGACCTTTTGAATATTTCTATCCTGGTGATGAATATGTAGACTGGGTGGGTGTAAGCTGTTATTGTATAAAATATTTTATGGGTAATCAAAACACCTCCCAAAATGACAGTGTGTATTTTATGACGGGTGAATATGCGTGGATAACCAATCGCCTAAAACCTGTTATAGATTTTATGAAGAAAAATAACATCCAAAAACCCGTTATGATAAGCGAGGGCGGTGTAGCCACAAATAATAAATTCGGCGAAAATCTTGAGGGTTGGGCAACACCAAGACTTCGCAATATGTTCTATAATGTTATTATGAAATATCCACAGGTTAAGCTTATAAACTACTTTGACGTGTACAGACCTGACGAGGTGGAAAGATTTAACATTTCCGAATATCCGTATGCAGTTGATATTTTTAACGAGGCACTAAATTGTGGTGCATATATAACTGACATCTTGGCAGCACCCGATTTTGCATTCGTAAGAGCAGATAAGGGTGAAACACTTGTGGCAAAAGACGGGAAAGTAAATCTGTATACCCTCGCATATTTCCCGAAAACACCAAAGCTTGAAATAAGCTATAATATAGACGGAAAATGGTATGCTTCAAAATATGCATCTCCATATAAGTGTGAGTTGGATATTTCAACACTTTCCGACGGAAAACACACTCTCGAAATAAGAGCAAGTGACAAAGTAAAAAAATATACCTTCTTCAAAAGGGGAACAATGCTGCGTTTTGGTGCAGAGCCAGATATAAATTCAATCGAAATAAAGGTCAAATTAAATGGTAAGCGATTGCCATTTGATCAGGCACCTGTTGTTGTAAACGGACGTACACTTGTGCCGTTAAGGGCAATATTTGAGGCTTTGGGTGCTGCTGTTTCGTGGGATGATACCACCAAAACTGTAACTGCAACCAAGCAAAATACAACAGTATCGCTTACGATAAATAAGGCTGATATGTATGTAAATAATAAGGCAATATCTCTTGATGTTGCACCCACGTTAATTGGCGGAAGAACACTTGTGCCTATAAGGGCAGTTTCGGAAGCGTTTGATTGCGATGTTGAGTGGGACGATACCACAAAAACAGTTATATTGAAAAACTAATAATTAAACAAAGAGGATAATCTGTCTAAATTCTATTGCTCAAAAAGTTAAATCTTTAGGATTTAAAACTCGCAATATCGAATTTATACAGACTACCCTCTTTATTTTTGTGTGTTACATAATTAACTTACCAATCACAACTCTGTCATTACCGCACAAATCTTTTATAACCTCTACCTCGCAAAAGTCTTTTTCCATCAAGGCTTTTACCTCGTCGCCTTGGTCAAAACCTATTTCATAGGCAAGAATACCGCCATCATTTAAAATATGTGGTGCAATTTGGGTTATTCTTTTATAAAAAATAAGTCCGTCATCTCCGCCATCGAGTGCTGACAGGGGCTCAAATTCCTTAACCTCGGTTTGAAGTGTTGGAATAACATCACTTCTGATGTATGGTGGATTAGAAACCGCAATATCATATTTCTCTTGCGGAATTTCATTTAAAATGTCAATATTAAGAGTTTTTATAGCCACATCATTTTGCTTGGCATTTTCTGTGGCAGTTTTTAGTGCCTCTTTTGATATATCTGCAAGTGTTACATCTGCACCTGAATATTTTGCAAGGCTTATTCCTATACAACCTGTGCCTGTGCCAATATCTAAAAGCTTACATTTTTTTGAGCCGATTTTTTCTATCAACAACTCAACAAGTGTTTCAGTATCGCTACGTGGTATAAGTGTGTGTGAATTTACATTAAATTTTAGCGACATAAACTCGCTAAAACCAACAATGTACTGCAACGGCTCGCCTGATAAACGACGTTTTACAAGCTCATCAACCCTTTGCATTTCACTATCGGTAACCTCGCGTTTTTGATTTAAAATAAGCTCATTTTTTGATATACCAAGTGCATACATCACAATTTCTTTTGCCTCAAATTCGGTATTTTCCAAAAGCTGATTTTTAACATTGGAAAGTAATTTCGAGATTACCACCTGTCGTCCTCCTTGTTTTCGGGTATGCAAGGCGACATTGCCGCAATGGCAACCTCTATCTGTGTTTCGTCGGGCTCTCTTGTGGTAAGCTTTTGCAACCATATACCAGGCTTTGAAAGAAATGTTACGCAAGCGTTTTTGCTTCTTCCTGCCCATTTAATAATCTCATAAGAAATTCCTGCAATGATGGGCAGACATAAAATTCTTGTACCTAATCTTAAAAGAATTGCTACAACCCTTGAAAACTCATCAAATCTTGGTAAGAAAGCATAAACTATAACACTTATAATCATAACAAACACTAAAAAGCTTGTTCCGCATCTTGGATGGAAACGTTGGTGCTTCTTGATGTTTTCAACAGTAAGCTCTTCGCCTGCCTCGTAGCAGGCAATTGTTTTGTGCTCTGCACCGTGATATTCAAACACACGCTTTATTTCCTTCATTTGCGAAACCAAAATCATATATCCTAAAAATATTGCCATTCTTATTATACCCTCAAACACGCTTGTGAAGGTTTGCGTGCCTGTTATAAATTGAAGTTGTGGAATAGCCTCTATAAGTCCTGTTAAAAAGGCGGGCAAAAGCATAAATAAGCCTACCGACATAACAATAGAAAGAGCAACCGCCACATAAATAACAACGTCCTTTATTTTATCGCCAAGCTTTTCTTCAAGCCATTTATCAAATTTGCTCTCACTTTCTTCTTCATCCTCGAGGTCAACAAATTCAGCACTGTATGTAAGAGCCTTCATTCCTATAACAAGCGAGTCCGCAAAATTCACACAACCTCTTATAATGGGGAGCTTAAAGAACTTTGCTCTTGTTTTAACTCCGTTATCGTCAACCTTAACAATAATTTCCTTGTCGGGCTTTCTTACTGCCACGGCGGTTTTGTAGGGACCTCTCATCATAACACCCTCCATAACTGCCTGACCGCCTATTGATGTTATATGTTGTTCGTTTTTATTCATTTCCAATTCCTTTCCAATTCCTTTCCTTAACAACAACACGGATACACTCTGCACCACGGATTACAGCTGCAAAGCAGTAAACAGGGGAGAGTTGTGCACAAATTGCCAAAAGAGCCGTTTGTGAATGTTCTTGTATATGTTGTGTTTCTGTTTTTAATGTTATCTAATGTTGTTCGATATTCAATGTTATTAGGCTCCATCTCAACCGCACGGTTAATATATTCAATTGCCTTATCGTACCAACCCTTACGCATATAAAGTACACCATATAAATAATACCACTGTGCTTCCTTTGGTAACTGTGCAAGCATTTGCTCTGCCAACGACAACTGACCGAGCTTTATGAGAATACGCACAGCATCAAAGCTTGGTGTATTTGTGTTGTATGTGTACGAGCTATATGGATTTGTGTTGCCGTATGGATTTTGATTTGTTTGATTTTTGCCTGTGAGCATATCATAAGCCATATTTATTTCTTTCATTTTCTCACTCGCCATATCTGCCATTGGGCTGTTGATATATCGGTCGGGGTGATATTTTTTTGCAAGCTTTTTATATGCCTTCTTTATGGTTTCCTCGTCTGCACCCTGCGGTACTCCAAGCACCTCGTATGGATTCATATATTCCTCCTGTATTTGCCAAGAACCTGTGATTGCTTAAACGGTAGTGATATATATATCATTTTATTCAAAAGCTCACTGTTTCTGTATAGCTTCATTAAATCAAATGCCTCTGCGGCATTTTCGAGTGTAAAGGTAAGAGATTGCTCTGTCTTTTCGCAAAGCGATACGCAATACTCCTTTATATTTTCTATATTATCGCATAATAGGGGATTATAGCTTTTAGATTTAAAATCGCTCTCTAAATCGTTTATTGCATCTAATGTATATATCCATCTTCCTATATTATAACCAAACCATTCAAGCTGACGAATGGTATTTTTGTCTGTAATAAAATCGGGTGTAAAAAGCTTTTGTAAAATTAACGCAAATTTGTCGGCAGCTATATCTATATCATATATTTTGTTTTTTTCAATTTCACGCAGCTCCTTTAACCTGTCACTTATACAGGAAGAAACCTCCGAATATTTTTTTATTGCTTTTTTGTATGCACTGCGATACAGCATCATTCCCCCAATTGCCTTAATGCTTTTATCGTCGTGTACGTCATCCTTGCATTTTTCATATGCAAGGATTGTTGCCATCATTGCAGTGTATTCCAGAATATAATTTGATTTTACCACTCGCTTCTTTTTAATGGGGTGTATAATACAATGTTGTGACAAAACCTCGTTATTTTCCCCAATAACAGAGGAAAGTACAATAGAAAGAAACGTGAGGTCATAGCTTAAGCCAAGGCGTGAAGAGTGTGAACAATACTTGCCCATAGACTTACAAAGTCCGCAGTAATACGAACAAAAAGTATTAAAATCCTCCTCGCCCAGATGCTCCTTTGTGGGCACAATATAACCAAACATACAAAATCCTCGTTATTATATAATACCATTAGTATATACCTATTTTAACAAAAATGCAATAGAATAAGGTGAATTTTATAAAAATTAACTTTTTGGTAACAATATAATGTAAATTAAGGAAAGGAAGAACAAAATATGAGTGAAAAAATGAATAAAAAACAATATGCCGAATTGGTTAAAAGGGAAACACCAAATTCAAAGCTTGGGCTGGATTGTTTGAAAGCATTTCTTGTGGGCGGTATAATATGCACAATCGGTGAAGCACTTATGACACTGTATACCGATGTTTTAGGGTTTAGTGAAAAATCTGCCTCAATTCTTGAGTGTACAACACTTATAGCAGCAGCCTCACTTCTTACGGCTCTTGATATATATCCTAAAATAGCCAAATTCGGCGGTGCGGGAACACTTGTGCCAATAACGGGCTTTTCCAATGCAGTAACGTCGCCTGCACTTGAGGCTAAAACAGAAGGGTATGTGCTTGGAGTAGGTGCAAAGATATTCACAATAGCAGGGCCTGTTATTCTGTTCGGTACAGTTGCATCCGTTGTTGCAGGGGCATTTATTTACTTTTCTATGTAGTTTTTTAAGGTATTTTAACCAATGGTTGAAGGTTTTATTTTGATTGCACAAAAAAGAATGTAATTTGTGAGTAAAAATTGTAATAAAAAAATATTAAAACTATTGACAAATGTGGGAAAAACGTATATAATGTATGATGTGTGTTTTATGTAAAAATATAAGGAGAGAGATGTACCAATGCTTTTTGAAACAAAAAAAGACAAGCTGATTGTGGGATATAAACAGTCTGCTAAAGCAATATCATCAGGCATTGCAAAAGAGGTATATCTTGCAAAAAATTGCGACCCTATGCTTACCGATAAGCTTGAGAAATTGGCGGCGGATATGGGTGCGGATGTTTTTTATATCGACACAATGAAGGAACTCGGCACAATGTGCGGCATTGATGTTGGTGCAAGCTGTGCTGTGGTAACAAAATAGGTTATTTCACCCTTGCGGTGTTATAATATATAAAATAATTAAGAAAGGAGTAATTCGATATGCCTACATTTAACCAATTGGTTAGAACAGGAAGAAAGACTACCAAGAAAAAGTCAACAGCTCCTGCTCTTCAAAAGAGTCTTAACTCTCTAAAGAAGAAGACAACAGACAAGAGCTCTCCGCAAAAGAGAGGCGTTTGTACAGCTGTTAGAACTGCAACACCTAAGAAGCCTAATTCAGCTCTTAGAAAGATCGCCAGAGTAAGATTAACAAATGGTATTGAAGTAACAGCTTATATCCCAGGTATAGGCCACAACCTTCAAGAACATAGCGTTGTTCTTATCAGAGGCGGAAGAGTTCGTGATCTTCCAGGTACAAGATACCATATCATAAGAGGTACACTTGATTCACAAGGCGTTAACAACCGTCTGCAATCAAGATCTAAGTATGGTGCAAAGAAGCCTAAGGAAAAGAAATAATTGCCGCGTATGATGTTTAGCGGCAAGTATCACAAGTGCATATCGGGTTATTTTATATAAATAACGCATACATTTGATACTGCGCTGACGGAATTTTGAAATAATAAGTTCAGAGTACCTGTGATATTCATGCAATTTGCGGATGGTGCTTATCCGCACAAAATATGAAGGAGGGAAGTAAAGTGCCAAGAAAAGGTTATATAGCAAAAAGAGAAGTATTGCCCGATCCGATCTACAACAGCATTGTTGTAACAAAGCTTATAAACAACATTATGCTTGACGGTAAAAAGGGTGTTGCTCAAAAAATAGTTTACGATGCATTTGAAATCGTTGCTGAAAAGACAGGCAAGGATGCATTGGAAGCTTTCCAGGAAGCATTAGACAACATTATGCCCGTACTTGAAGTTAAGGCAAGACGTGTTGGTGGTGCTACTTATCAAGTTCCTATGGAAGTTCGTCCCGACAGACGTCAAACTCTTGGTTTAAGATGGTTAACACGTTATTCAAGAGAACGTAACGAAAAGACAATGAAGGAAAGACTTGCAAACGAACTTGTTGATGCCATAAACGGTACAGGCGGTTCAGTTAAGAAACGTGAAGATACCCACAAGATGGCTGAAGCTAATAAGGCATTCGCACATTACAGATGGTAAAATTTCATTGTATATCACGCGTCTGAACGTCGAAATGTCGCTTGCCGTACAAATTGTACTGCCTGCGCACCATTTCGCCACTCATACACGCAATCTACAAGAAATTTGGCAAACAAAGCGAATACAAAAATTACAATGTAATTAATCTAAAAATTTATAAAATACCTTTATTCGAAAGGAGGAAATAGTATGGGTAGAGAATTTACACTTGACAATACAAGAAATATCGGTATCATGGCTCACATCGACGCCGGTAAGACTACTACTACTGAAAGAATTCTTTTCTACACAGGTCGTGTTCACAAGCTTGGTGACACACACGAAGGTGCTGCAACAATGGACTGGATGGCTCAAGAGCAGGAACGTGGTATCACTATCACATCTGCTGCCACAACTTGTCAATGGAAGGGTAAGAGAATCAATATCATTGATACTCCTGGACACGTTGACTTTACAGTTGAAGTACAACGTTCATTAAGAGTACTCGACGGTTCTGTTACGGTTATGTGTGCTAAAGGCGGTGTTGAACCACAGTCAGAAACAGTTTGGAGACAAGCTAATGACTATGGTGTACCCCGTATGATTTATGTAAACAAGATGGACATTATGGGTGCTGACTTCTTCAAGGTTGTTGGCATGGTTCATGAGAGACTTCAGGCTAATGGTGTTCCAATTCAGTTGCCGATTGGTGCTGAAGAAAGCTTCGTAGGTATTATCGACCTTGTTAATATGGAGGCAGAAATCTACGACGATGATATGGGACAACAATTCCATAAAGAAGAAATTCCTGCAGATATGATGGATTTGGCTGAAGAATACAGACAAAACCTACTTGAAAAGGTTAGTGAAACAGACGAAGTTCTGCTTGAAAAGTTCTTAAGTGATGAAGAAATCACAGTAGACGAAATTAAGGCGGCTTTAAGAAGAGCAACAATAAACAACGAGATTGTTCCGATTCTTTGCGGAACATCATATAGAAACAAGGGTGTTCAAATGCTTCTTGACGCTATCGTTGATTATATGCCTGCTCCAACAGATGTTCCTAACATCAAGGGTGTTGACCCTGCAACAGGCGAGGAAGACGAAAGACCTTCAACAGACGATGCTCCGTTTGCAGCTCTTGCATTCAAGATTGCAACAGACCCCTACGTTGGTAAGATTTGCTTCTTCAGAGTTTATTCAGGTACTGTTGATGCAGGTACTTATGTTCTTAACGCTTGTAAGGGACATAGAGAAAGAATGGGACGTATCCTTCAAATGCATGCTAACCACAGAGAAGACATTTCAACATGTTACTCGGGTGATATAGCTGCTGCAGTTGGTTTAAAGAATACAACAACAGGTGAAACACTATGTGATGAAAAACACCCAATTATTCTTGAATCAATGGATTTCCCTGAACCCGTTATCAGAGTTGCTATTGAGCCAAAAACAAAGGCTGGTCAGGAAAAGATGGGTATTGCTCTTGCAAAGCTTGCAGAAGAAGACCCAACATTCAAGACATACACAGACGAAGAAACAGGTCAGACAATTATCGCCGGTATGGGTGAGCTTCACCTTGAAATCATCGTAGACAGATTGTTGCGTGAATTTAAAGTTGAAGCAAACGTTGGTGAACCTCAAGTTTCTTACAGAGAAGCAATCAGAAAAGAAGTTAATATTGAACACAAGTATGCCCGTCAATCAGGTGGTAAGGGTCAATACGGTCACGTATTGCTTAAGCTTGAGCCGCTTGAAGAGGGTAAAGGCTACGAGTTTGTTAATGCAGTTGTTGGTGGTGCTATTCCGAAGGAATACATTCCTGCGGTTGATGCTGGTATCCAGGGTGCAATGCAAACAGGTGTGCTTGCAGGCTACAACGTAGTTGACGTTAAGGCTACATTGTACGATGGTTCATACCACGAAGTCGACTCATCAGAAATGGCATTTAAGATTGCCGCTTCTATGGCGTTTAAGGAAGGTATGAAGAAGGCAGATCCTGTTATTAAAGAGCCTATTATGCTTGTTAACGTAATTATGCCTGATGAATACATGGGCGACGTTATGGGTGATCTAAACTCAAGACGTGGTCTTATCCAGAAGATGGAAGCAAGAACAGGTGCTCAACAAATCACAGCTCTTGTTCCGCTATCAGAAATGTTTGGATATGCCACAGAGCTTCGTTCAAGAACACAAGGTCGTGGTCAGTATTCAATGGAGCCATCACATTACAGTGAAGTTCCAAAGTCAATTCAGGATAAGATCATTAACGACAGAACAAAAGATTGATTTTAATTTTTTGATGATATTTGCAAAATGGGGATTTTTCCCTGTTTTGCAAAACATAAATAAAAAAAATAAAGAAAATTTCATAAAACACTTGATTTTTTCTAAAAAAAATTGTACAATAGAGTTACTATTGTAAAATGTTTTAAATTAAAGGAGGAAAATTACAATGGCAAAAGCTAAATTCGAAAGAAATAAGCCGCACGTTAACATTGGTACAATCGGCCACGTTGACCACGGTAAAACAACACTTACAGCTGCTATCACAAAAGTATTATCTTTAAAGGGACAAGCAGAATTCTCAGCTTACGATAACATCGATAAGGCTCCAGAGGAAAGAGAAAGAGGTATCACAATTTCAACAGCTCACGTTGAGTATGAAACAGACGCACGTCACTATGCTCACGTTGACTGTCCAGGACACGCTGACTACGTTAAGAACATGATCACAGGTGCTGCTCAAATGGACGGTGCTATCCTTGTTGTATCAGCTGCTGACGGTCCAATGCCTCAAACAAGAGAACACATCCTTCTTTCAAGACAGGTTGGCGTTCCTTACATCGTTGTATTTATGAACAAGGCTGACCAGGTTGATGACCCTGAGCTTCTTGAATTAGTTGAAATGGAAATCAGAGAACTACTTTCAGAGTATGAATTCCCTGGAGATGATACACCAATCGTTTCAGGTTCAGGTCTACAGGTTCTTGAATCAACATCAACAGACGTAAACGCTCCTGAATACAAGTGCATACTTGACCTTATGGCAGAAGTTGATGCATACATCCCAACACCTGAAAGAAAGGCTGACCTTCCATTCTTAATGCCTATCGAGGACATCTTCTCAATCACAGGCCGTGGTACAGTTGCTACAGGTAGAGTTGAAAGAGGTCAGCTAAAGGTTAACGATACTGTTGAAATCGTTGGTTTGACAGACGAAAAGAGACAGGTTGTTGTTACAGGTATCGAAATGTTCAGAAAGCTTCTTGACTATGCTGAAGCTGGTGATAACATTGGTGCACTTTTAAGAGGTGTTCAAAGAACAGAAATCCAAAGAGGACAAGTTCTTTCAGCTCCTGGTTCAATTCACCCACACACAAAGTTTGTTGGTGAAGTTTACGTACTAACAAAGGAAGAAGGCGGACGTCATACTCCATTCTTCAACAATTACAGACCTCAGTTCTATTTCAGAACAACAGACGTTACAGGTGTTATTTCTCTACCAGAGGGTGTAGAAATGTGTATGCCTGGCGATAATGTTAAGATGAACGTTGAACTAAACACACCTATCGCTATCGAAAAAGGTTTAAGATTCGCTATCCGTGAGGGTGGTAGAACAGTTGGTTCAGGCGTTGTTACAGACATTGCTGAATAATTGGTATTGATTACTATAAAATCCATCTTGGTTAATCCAAGATGGATTTTTTTTGATTTTTGCTGCTGTTTGCGGTAGCTTTATATTTTTATCATTAAAGTAAATCGCAAAAAAATTAACATCCGACAAAAATCGCATAGGTAGGGCAATTTGACGGAATTTACGAAATATTAGTTAAAACAGAGGAATTATATTGGTATAATTTTAATAAAATGCAGAAAAAAAACCGCTTTTTTTGTAAAAAATGTCTTGACAACTTGGTTATTTTTGTGTATAATAACAACATAAGGGTTAAGTTTAACAAAAAAACTGTTGTGTTTTGGTAATTTTGTTAAAATTGACGAAAAAAAGGTTAAATAATATAAGGTGCAAATCAAGCTACCTAAAAGTAAGGGAGAGAGAGAAATGAAATTAAAGAGATTTATTTCAGCATTACTTTGTACTGCAATGGCAGGTACAATGGCAGTTGGTTTAACAAGCTGCGGCGGAGACAATGGCGGAGAAGGCGACGTTCTTCTTTGGTATCAACTGGGTGATAAGCCTGCTGATCACGATATGGTTATGGCAGAGGCAAACAAAATCATTCAGGAAAAAATAGGTGTTACACTTGATATGCAATACATAGATACAGCTTCATTCCAGGATAAAATGCAGTTAAAGGACGCATCTGGTGAGCCATATGACTTAGTTTTCACAGGTTATGTTAATAAGTATTATGACTGTGTAGATATGGGCAGTCTTTACGACATCACAGAGCTTATAGAAGAAGTTGGTATGACAGATGTTATTCCTCAATTCTATATAGATGCTGCATCTGTAAACGGCAGTGTATACGGTATTCCAAACATTCAGGTTATGTCAAACCCTGCTTGTACATGGCTCGACAAAGACCTTGCAGACGAAATTGGATTTGATGCAGAGGGTCTTCAACAAATGTATTATGATGCAACTGATTCAGTTGAAGATTATAAGGAAATTGCAGAAGTTTGGGACGGTTATTTTGCAAAGGTTAAAGCTGCAAGACCCGACAAATTTACTATGATGCCTGCTGCGTTGATTCCTGAACTGTATGAAACATTCATCAGCGACGTTGCTATAAAGAGAGACGGCTCATCAGACGAGCTTGTTCTTAATTTCGAACTTCCAACTGCAAGAGTTGAAAGAGAAATGAAGCATAAGTGGTATAACGCTGGCTACATAAGAAAAGAAATTGCTTCACTTCAAAATGAACATGGTTCAGATGAAAGTAAGAGAACATATGCTATTCACCACAATGATAGCTGGAAGCCAGGTGGCGATGTATTATACAAAGAAACATTTGGTGCAGATGGTGTTTGTGTAACATATTCTAAACCATATATTTCACAGCAAAGAGCATTAGCAACAATGACATCTGTTGGTGCAAACTCAAAGAATCCTAAAAAGGCAGTTGAGCTATTAAAGCTTATAAATGAAGATAAAGATCTATATAACCTTATTTGTTGGGGTATAGAAGGAACTCACTATACAAAGAATGAAGACGGCACAATTACTGAAGTTGAAGAATCAGGATATTCAGGTGTTGGTGCAAACGCTTGGAAGTATGGTAATCAATTCAATGCGTATGTAATAGAAGGTCAGGACGTTAATATTTGGGAAGAAACAGAAAAGATGAACAACGAAGCTATTAAGTCTCCGGTTCTTGGTTTTGTTCCTGACACAACATCAATAACATCAGAAATTGCTAATCTTGCAAATGTTTCTTCTGAATATTCAGGCAGAAACAAGGGTACACAGAGTCCTGACGAATGGTGGGATGAGTTTGTTGCAAAGAAATACGAAGCAGGTGCACAAAAGGTATTGGATGAAATTCAAAGACAATACGACGAATGGAAGGCATCACAGAAATAATATAAGTTTATAAAAATCTAACACAAGGGTTTTTATAGCCCTTGTGTTAGGTTTTTAATAGAAGGGAGAAATGGCGTTTATGCAGAGCAAGAAGGAGACTGCCGTTAAAACTAAAACAGTTACATCTAAAAAGAGAAAGCTTACAAAAAGTGACTGGCAGTTGTATTCATTGTGTTTGATTCCGGTTTTACATGTTTTTGTATTTTGTTATATTCCAATGTTTGGTATTATAATTGCATTCAAGAACTATAAGTTTAACCTGGGTATATTCGGAAGCGAATGGGTTGGCTTTAGCAACTTTGAGTTTTTCTTTAAATCCGATGTATTTGTTCAATTGGTAAGAAATACAGTATTAAATAATGCATTCTTTATAATATGTGGTATATTGGCTGCTGTTACAGTTGGTGTTGCAATGTATCATATTAACAGTAGAAGATTTACAAAGGTCTACCAAACAATGTTAATATCTCCGCACTTTATGTCTTGGGTTATTGTTGCTTATATGACATATGCGGTTTTAAATCCATCATACGGTTACTTAAATCAACTTCTTGGATTATTTGGTGTTAAGCCAATAGACTGGTATTCAAAGCCAATGGCATGGCCTATCATATTGATGATTTGCTCTGTTTGGAAGCATGTTGGTGTTGACTCTGTTTACTACTATGCAACACTTATGGGTGTTGATACTTCACTGTTTGAAGCTGCGGAAATTGACGGTGCTAACAGATGGCAAATAATCTGGAATATAATATTGCCATTCCTTGTTCCTATTATTGTATTGTTGACTATCATTAAGATAGGTAATATTTTCCGTGCAGACTTTGGTTTGTTCTATTCGGTAACGCAGGACGGCGCAAGCGGTACATTGTATGAAACAACAAACGTTATCGATACATACATATTCAGAACCTTCAATTCTGGTGTGCGCGGTTCATATGGACTATCAGCAGCAGTTGGATTGTTGCAGTCATTTGTTGGTATTGTGATGGTATGTTCAACAAATGCTTTAGCTAAAAAGATAGACCCCGATTACGGTTTATTCTAATAGAAGGGAGGAATATTATACAATGAAAAACAAAAATAGATTAACACAGTTTCTTCTTATTTTGACATTTGGTATATTATCAATATTGGTTATATTCCCCTTCTGGCTACTTATAAGTGCATCATTATCTGATGGTGATGTTCTTATGAGAGAGGGCTATCAGATATGGCCAAAACCATTTGATTTTTCAGCATATCAATATGTGTTTGAAAATCCTGATCAAATTTTAAGAGCATATGGTGTAACAGCAGTCTATTCAGTGGCCGCAATGTTTTTGAGTACTTTGTTGATGGCTATGATTGCATATCCGCTAACAAGAAGCAACCTTAAGGGAAGAACCCAGATTAACTTCTATTTGTATTTTACAATGCTATTTAACGGTGGTCTTGTTCCAACATATTTGTTGATTGCAAAAGCACTTCATATGAATGATACAATTTGGGTATACATCATTCCTGGTCTTATCAGTCCGTGGAACATATTTATGTTGAGAACGTCATTTAAGGCGGGTGTGCCGAATGAAATTATAGAAGCAGCAACAATAGACGGTGCTTCAGAATATACAATATTCTTTAGAATGATTTTACCATTATCGAAGCCTGTTATAGCAACTGTTGCACTGCTTATATTCCTATCCAACTGGAATAACTGGAATATATCTCTTATCTATGTAACAAATCCAAAGCTGTACAGCTTGCAGTATTTGTTGCAGAAGATAATGGAAGATATAAATGTGTTGAAGATGAACGCTCAAGCGGGTATTGATATTGGTGGTGTGGAAATTCCATCAGAAACAATTCGTATGGCAATGGCTATGGTTGTTGCAGGACCTGCACTATTGATATTCCCATTCTTCCAGAAGTACTTTGTTAAGGGCTTAACTGTTGGTTCAGTTAAGGGTTAATGAAAAATAGTGAATTTAAAAGGAATGTAATTAATTACATTCCTTTTTTTGTGCAAGATATAAATAATACATTGTAGGGGACGTTCACGAACGTCCCGTAAAAACGGGCGACCACATAGGGTCGCCCCTACAAAATGGCACAACAACATTATTATAATTTAAATATTGCCTTTGTTATTCCTCTCAAAAATTTTGGCATCCTAAAAACTTTAATTTTCATTTTCTACCACAAACTCCTTTCATACTCTAAAAGCTGTTTCCTTTTTTACCACTTAAATAAGCATAGGTATCCGAAAGTAATTAAAAGCACAGTTTCTATAACTGCCACAACTGCAAGAGGTAAAAACATTCCGCAAATCATCCCAGTACAAAACGAAAGAGCAACAAGCCCTAATGTTTTTGAAAATCCCGATGCACATACGTTTATCATTTTAACCACCCCTTTATATACTATTATTATATGATAAAGCATTAAAAAATGTTACAAATTTGATTATATAAGCTCCTTTGCTGCGTTTTCAATAACGGCAGGCAGGCGTTTAAATAACATATTATAAAAATATTTTATTAAATTTTAGAAAACCTATTGACAAATTGCTAAATATACTGTATTATAAATATTAATACAGATAATACAAATAATACAGTTAATACAAGAGGAGGTGAGGGAGTTGATTCAACTTGATTTATATGACCACAGACCGTTATATGAGCAGATAAAGGATAAAATTAAGGGGCTTATTATATCGGGTGCTCTAAAGGCTGATGAGCAAATTCCGTCGGTGCGTGAAATGGCACAAAGGCTAACAATTAATCCAAATACAATACAAAGAGCATATAAGGATTTGGAAACAGAAGGATATATTTATTCAGTAAGAGCAAAGGGGAGCTTTGTTTCAACAAGGTCACACATAAGAGAAAAAACAGAAAATGATACTATTATGGAAGAATTTGAGGCATTGTTAAAGCAAGCAAAATTCCTGAAAGTATCGAAAGAAGAAATCATAAAAAAAGTTAATGAAATATATAAGGAGGGGAAGTAAGTGATTAAAGTAAAATCCGTTGTAAAGACGTTCGATGGCTTTAAGGCGTTAGATGGTCTTGATATAAATGTAAAAAAGGGCTCTGTTTACGGTCTTGTTGGACCAAACGGAGCAGGCAAGACAACGATTATCAAGCATATGGCGGGTGTGTATATACCCGATAGCGGTGTGGTTGAAATTGATGGAGAAAATATTTTTGAAAATGCAGATATAAAAAAGAGAGTTGTATTAATAAGTGACGATCTATATTTTTTCCCAGGTTATTCAATAAAGGATATGGCCTCCTTCTACAAGGGCATATATCCAAATTGGGATAATGAGAGGTTTACTTCTCTTGCAGATGTGTTTAAAATAGATATAAAACGCCCTGTGAGAAGATTATCGAAAGGTATGCAAAAACAGGTTGCATTTTGGCTTGGACTGTGTGCAATGCCCGACGTTATGCTTCTTGATGAGCCTGTTGACGGACTTGACCCTGTTATGAGAAGAAATGTGTGGAGTTTAATCCTTGCAGATGTGGAAAAACGAGGTCTGACAGTGCTTGTATCAAGCCATAATTTGCGTGAATTAGAGGACGTGTGCGACTATGTTGGTATAATGCATAACGGTAAAATTGCAATAGAAAAAGCACTTGATGAGGTGAAGGGCAACATTCATAAGGTGCAAACTGCAATTAAAGGCGGCGTGTGTGATGAGCTTTTAGGTGAAATAGATGTATTAAAGCACGAAAAGGTCGGCAGTGTGGATATGCTTATTGTAAGAGGCGACTACGAAAAAATAGAAGAGCAAATAAAAAAATATAATCCTCTTATTTTAGATGTTATCCCATTGACGTTGGAGGAAATTTTTATATATGAGTTGGGAGGTTTGGGATATGAGCTTGAAATCATTAGTTAATGCAAGTATTATAAAATCAGATTTAAGAAGATATTGGTATCTTGGTGCATTGTTTGCAATTATGATATTTCTGACCTCCGTTATGTTTGTAACAAGCGGGTATCATTCAAGAGTTGAGGGATTTGAATTATTGCCATTTTATGAAACAAGCTTTGCAGATGCAATGTTTATATCAGTTTTTCCAATATGCATTTTCTGTGTGCTGATAAGTGCAATAATATTTTCATACATACAGCATAAAAGTGCAGTATCGCTGATGCATAGCCTGCCAATAAAGCGTGAAAAGCTATATTTTTCACATATTGTATCGTGTGCAATATTGGTTGTGGTTGCATTTTTAATAAACGTAGTAATTTTACTGTCGCTTCGTGAGGGTGCGCCATGTCAGTACAGGGTATCTGATGTATTCAACTGGTTTTTTGTGTCGTTGGTGTATTGCTTTGTTATATCAGGCTTAACAGTTCTTTGCACAGCTATCACAGGCTCTCTTATGGCGTCGATTGTTATACCGTATGCAATATTACTTGTTCCTGTATTTCTTGAGGCAATAGTATATTATTTGTGCAGTGTGTATTTATACGGCTTCAGTGACGACAGTGCCTTTGCAATCAGTAGTAAAATTTACTTAAATTATGAGGGAATGTTCACAAAAGGCGGCATTTTACTATACTTAATTTTGGGGTTGTTGTTCCTGTTAGTCGGACTTTGGGCATATAAAAAACGTCATCTTGAAAATAACGGAGTAATTGTTGCATTTAAAAGGCTTAATCCTGTGTTTCTGTATGCAGTGGCAATAGGTGTAGGCTTTTGCGGATTTATGTATATAGGTGAGATTACGAATATTGAGAGCCTGTGGTTTGCAATTCCGTTTGGTGCATTAGGTGTTGTGGTTGCAAGAATGATAATTCAAAAAACCTTTAAGCCTTCAAAATTTATAAAGCCGATTGTGATTTACGTTGTATTTATTTTTGTGGTTTATGCCTTTACAGGTCTTGACATAACAGGCTACGAAAAGAGAGTACCTGAATTTGACGAGATTGAAAGCGTAAATATAAGCGGAATTTACAGAAGTATTGGCAGCACATATATAAATGATGTTGAATTGTATGAAGACGAGGAGGAAATACACGATACAACAATAAAGGGTGAGGACATAAAAAAGGTTATGGCACTTCATAGGGCAATAACCCAAAATCAGATAATATTTGAGCCTCGCACTGATTATGTATCAATTCCTGTTGAGTATCAGCTAAAAAACAATAAAACCTTAAAGCGTAATTATTACATACGCACCAACAGTGAAATATATTCTCTTTATGGCGATGTTATGGATATCCCTGTAATAAAGGCGGATAGGTTTTCAATACTGTCAGATGCAAAAAAGCATTATAGAGACGCAAAAATTATGGTGCATAACAGAACCTTAAAGGAAGTAACAAATGATGAAATGCTAAAGCTTATTGAGGCCATAAAGGCAGACATAAGCACATTGAAATTTAAAGAATACGATAATATTAACTCCGCAATTCAAGTGAGAATTAATTACTCCACACCAACTAAAAAGAAGAACGGCGAAAAGGTAACAGATAAAAGTATGTGGTGGGAAAAACAGGAAACCTACAACATCCGTACCTCATATAAAAACACAATTGCACTGCTCAACGAGTGGGGTATTAGTGGTGGCCTTGATATTGCAGACGAAATAAAAAGTATTACAATAAATAAAATTGCTGATGATATGCTTAATGAAGTTGAAATGTTTGATATGGTAAAATCAAAGAAAGAACATATTGAGCTATCAAAAATAACTGATAAACAAGAAATACAAGAGCTTATAAAGTTTATTGATAATAATATAGAAAATCACAACAATACAAATGTACAGTATTTGTTTAATGTTGAGTTTAATGATGGCACATACACCGATATTTATGTAAAATCTGGCGAAGTGCCACCATATGTATAAAACGGAGGAAGATAGATGAATATTGCAATAATAATACTGCTAGTGGTCTTAATTATACTTGTTGTTGCCTTTGGATATGTAATAATATCAAAGAGCAAGGACGATAAAAGCAGTGAGTTCGTGGCACAGATGGGCTCACAGATTGTTAATACGCAGGATAAAATAGGTAAGTATCAAACTGAAAAGCTAAACAGTATGGATACAAGAATAAATGCACTTTCGGCTGATATGAACACACGTCTTGAGCGTCTTTCACGCAGTATGGGTGAGATGCAGTCGCTTGCAGGGGGTGTTGAGGAATTAAGAAAAACACTTTCAAACGTAAAAACAAGAGGTATTTTGGGAGAATGGCAGCTGGGGGCAATTTTGTCGGAAATTATGACAAGAGAGCAATACGAGGAAAATGTGTGTACAGTTCCAAACACAAGAAACCCTGTTGAATTTGCCATAAAGCTGCCGTCGGAAAATGGTGTTGTGTATCTTCCTATCGACTCCAAATTCCCGCTTGATGCATATTATAATCTCCTTGATGCATATGAAAACGGCGACTCATCACAGGTGGATGACTGTGCAAAGCTGCTTATAGGCAGAGTAGATAAGTTTGCAAAGGATATAAAGGAAAAATATATTGCACCTCCGCACACCACGGAATTTGGTATTTTATTCGTACCCATAGAGGGGTTATATGCCGAGCTTGTAAAGCGTGGTATGTGTGAAATATTGCAGACTAAATATAAAATATCTCTTGCAGGACCAGCAAATTTAGCGGCACTTTTAAATGCGTTGCAGATGGGCTTTAAAACTCTTGCAGTAAATGAAAAGGCGGATGAAATATGGCATCAGCTTGTTGCTATAAAGGGTGAGTTTGAAAAATTTAATGATGTTTTGGAAAAAGCACAACAGCACATACTCCTTGCAGAAAAGGACATAAATGAGCTTATGGGTGTAAGAACAAGAAAAATACAGAGAGAGCTCGACAAACTTCAGCAATGATGTGAAAAAAATGCTCGTTGCATCTCATTATATTTAATTGTATAAGTCAACCCATCACATCTGTATTATGTAATATTTTTGTAACACAAAAACTCTTGACTAAATTGGGATATAGAGGTATAATATTATAGATGTATTATATATGGAATAACATATAAATGTTGTTTTAAAAAGAAAGGAATGAAATACATGAAGAAAAAGAGTATTGCTGCTCTTTGTTTCGCTGTTGTGGTTGCTATAGCATTAAACTACATTGCATTTATTGGATTTAATATTGCAGGCTTTAGCTATAAGGGCGTTATCAACGACGATAATAAGAGTATCAAACAGGGTATCGACCTTGCGGGCGGTTCAGTTATAACCTTCCAGGCACATGCCGCTAATCCAACCGAGGAACAAATGAATATTGTTGAATCAATATTCCAAACTCGTATGACAAATGCAGGATATACCGAAGCTCGTATATCTAAAGGAGAGGGCGGAAAAATCACAGTTGAAATTCCGTCGGTAACAGACACAGACCAGGCTGCGTCACTTTTGGGTGATGTTGCAGAATTAACCTTCAGAGATGCCGATGGCAATATTGTTCTTGACGGTGCAACAGATATTAAGGACGCAAAATATCAATATGGCCCTGTTGGTCAAACAAGTACATCACAACCTCACGTAGTGGTTCAATTTGAAGCTGACGCAATTGAAAAGTTTGCAAAAGCTACAAGAGAAGCTGCTGCAAAATCAGGTGAGGGTAAAAACTACATTGCAATTATGATGGATGAAAATGTTGTTTCAAGTCCGTCAGTTTCAGAGGAAATCAATTCCGAATCATGCACAATTTCAGGTAGCTTCACACCAGAAACTGCACAGGATTTGGCAAATAAGATTAAGTCGGGACAACTTCCCTTCAAGCTTAATGTTATAACACAGGAAACTGTTGGTGCAGAGCTTGGTACAAATGCTCTATCATCAAGCTTACTTGCAGCAGGTATTGGTATTCTTCTGATAATGCTGTTTATGATTATTGTATACAGAGTGCCAGGTCTTATGGCAAGCATTTCACTGCTTATCTATGTAGGCTTAATTTCACTTGCTATGGGCTTGTTTGAGGTTAATCTGTCACTTTCAGGTATAGCAGGTATTGTTCTTTCTATTGGTATGGCGGTTGATGCCGACTGTATTATATTCGAGAGAATGAAAGAGGAGCTTGCTTTGGGTAAAACAGTAAAGGCATCGGTTGACAGTGGCTTTAAAAAGGCATTTTCAGCTATTCTTGACTCAAACGTAACCACAATTATATCTTGTGTTGTTCTATACATTAGTGGTATTGGTACAGTAACAGGCTTTGCAACAACTCTTGGAATTGGCGTAATTTTAAGTATGTTCACAGCTATTGTTATTACAAAGGCTCTTTTAAAGGCTCTTGTTGGTGTTGGTATAAAGAACAGAAGTGCTTTCTACAACGCAAAGAAAACAATAAAGGAGGGTAATGAATAATGAAAAATTTTACAGCTAATAAAAATAAGTATCTTATTCTTCCTCTTTTGATTATTGTTATAGGTATTGCAATGTATTTTGTACACGACGGCTTTAACTTCGACGTTGAGTTTATGGGCGGTATAAGAATGCAGGTAGACCTTGGCAAAGATGTTGAAAATGATGAGGTTGCAGACCTTGTAAACACAGTTCTTAAAGACAACGGTGCCGAAGGTAAGGTTACAGTTCAAAAGTCGGGCGAAAGTGCAGGACAGCTTGTTATTAAAACTCCTCCTGTTGAGGAAGAAATGAAGAACAAGATTTTTGATGAGCTAAAAACAAAGTATTCAGTTGATGATAGTGCACTGCTTTCAGTATCATCTGCATCAGCAAGCTTTGGTCTTGAAGTTCAACGTAAAGCATTATTATACACACTTCTTGCTATAATTTGTATACTTATCTATATTGCATTCAGGTTTGAGTGGAGAAGTGCTATAATGGCAGTTGTTGCTCTTGCAATAAACGTGCTTGTTATGGCGAGTGTTTATGCAATAACAAACATTCCTCTTAACACAACCTTTATTGCAGCTATGCTTACGGTTGTTGGTTATTCAATTAACAACACCATCGTTATTTTCGACAGAATAAGAGAAAATATGAGAGGCAGAAAGAAGAATGTAACAATTGCAAATGCTGTTGATAACAGTATTAAGGAAACAATGGGCAGAACATTGAATTCAACAATAACAACTCTTATTACAATAGTTCTTATCTATTTTATAGGCGTAAGCACAATAAAAGAGTTTGCACTGCCACTAATAGTTGGTATCATAATCGGTGCGTACACATCAATGTTTGTTGCATCAACATACTGGGCAGCTTGGAAAGAGTCGGAGCATAAGGCAAAGGCACAAGCAGCTGCACAAAGAAAAAAGAAGTAACTAATAAAATAACGCAAAGGCAATGCCTTTGCGTTATTTTTGTGTAACAAAAATTTTGCAAACAAAAAAACCAACAGATGTTAGTTAGAGGGAATCTGTTGATTTTTTTGTTTGAGTTTTTGTAAAAGAAATACAGAGTATATCTTTAGAACATAATACCATAAATTGAGTAAAAAGACAACTGCAAAAATTGCGGTTTTAATTGCAAAAATTGCTTTTATGTAACATTCTTGAAATATGTCGAAAAGAGGGGAAAGCATTAAATAATATGGGAATTTTAAATGGGTATATTGCATTTATGAAGAAAATATGCTATAATTGACACATACAGAAATTTATTATATAAAATTCTTATGTTGCAGAGATTTTAAATAAATAATGAGGTAATAACAATGGAGCTTAAGGAAGCAATTTTAAATAGAAGAACAAGAAGAAAGTTTACCAATAAAAAGGTTGAACACCATAAGCTTGAAGAGCTTATTGAGTATGCAAGATATACGCCAACAGGTCAAAACCTTCAGCCATTAAAGTATTACATAGTTGATGATGAAGAAACGGTAAAAAAAATATTCCCGCACACAAAATGGTCGGGATATCATCCCGAGGATGCTCCCACAGAGAGTGAGCAACCAACGGCATATATAGCAATATTGGGCGACTGCTCCATTAAACCGAGTGAAGAGTTTGGAGCAGATGCAGGTGCAGCAGGAACAATAATTACACTTGCTGCAGAGGATATGGGACTTGCAAGCTGTTGGATTGGTTCAGTAAACAAAGAAGAGGTATCGAGCCTTTTAGGCCTTGGCGATAATCTGAAGTTATTATATGTTATAGCAATAGGCTATTCAAATCAACACTCAAGGTCGGTTGATGCAAATGGCGATATAAAGTATTTTATGGATAATGGTGTGTTAACTGTGCCAAAGAGAACAAGAGAAGAAATACTGATTTCAGGCATCAGCGAATTTTATAAAGATGAAATGTATAATAAAAATATATATACGCCATCAAATAAAAAAATAAATGCAGTTGTTGAATATATAAACGATAACATAAAGGATAAAATTTCATTAGATGTTATTGCAGAAAAATTCTACATAAGTAAGTATCATTTGTGCCATAGCTTTAAAAGTACAACAGGATATACCATACATAATTATATTAATATACAGAAAACAGAGGTTGCAAAAGAACTGTTAAACGCAGGAATAGCTCCATCCGAGGTTGCGTTTGAGTGTGGCTTTACCGACTATTCTGTATTTTATAAGGTGTTTAAAAAATATACAGGCAAAACACCAACACAGTATATTGAAAATAGCAGAGTATCGGGTTAAAATTTAATATTATTTGAAACAACCTTTCCCCAGATTTTTATTTTATCTGTTCTTGTGTTGTAGAATTTACATTTGTATTTTCTATCGCTCGAATGGGGAGTAAGACTGACGGTTGTGCCGTCTATGTAATATTCTCTTACCAAGGGTGAGCCGTCATTTACACTAACAAGTGCAATATCATTGTTGGAGGCATAATCCTGCGATTTAACCACAAGTGTGTCGCCATCGCAAATGCGAAGCTTGTCCATACTGCTGCCCTTAATTTTAATTGCAAAATATCGGCTTTCATCTTCATCTGCATCAAGATATGTTTGTGCATACGAAAAATATGTCTCGTTCCTTGTTGTTCCAACAATCTTATCTATGCTTACGCCTGATAACTTTGAAAAAGCCTTTAGAATGGATAAATCAGGCACACGCTTGCCTTTTTCCCAGTTAGAAACAGCGCCTTGACCAACGTTGAGGCGCTTTGCTAATTCCTTTTGCGTAATTTTCATCTTATGTCGTATTTCCTTTATTCTGTCGCCTATCAACGCTGCGTACTCCTTTCTCGAACAAATGTTCGCGTTTTATATATTATAATATTATATTAAAAAAAAGTCAAGGGGTTTTTGGTAAAATATTGTAAAATAAAAAATGTGTACTTGTTTAAGTACACATTTTTTGTTGATTTTCATATCTTCTTTAAATTTAAAATGTCATATTTAGTTTATAAATATTTTTTCACATATTTACCTGTATAGCTTTCCTTTATTTTTGCAACCTCCTCGGGAGTGCCTGTGGCAACAACCATACCACCGCCGCTGCCGCCTTCAGGACCAAGGTCTATAATATAATCAGCGGTTTTAATAACATCAAGGTTATGTTCTATAACAACAACGGTATTACCGCCATCGGTAAGCTTATTTAAAACATCTATAAGCTTGTGTACGTCGGCACTGTGAAGTCCTGTTGTTGGCTCGTCGAGAATATATATGGTTTTGCCTGTGCTTCGTTTTGAAAGTTCGGTTGCAAGCTTAACTCTTTGAGCCTCGCCGCCTGAAAGTGTGGTGGAGCTTTGTCCGAGCTTTATATATCCCAAGCCAACCTCCTGAAGAGTTTGCACCTTACGTTTAATTCGTGGTTGGTTTTCAAAAAATGCAACTGCCTCATCAACAGTCATTTCAAGGACCTCATATATATTTTTGCCCTTGTATTTTACTTCAAGTGTTTCCCGATTGTATCGTTTGCCCTTGCAAACCTCACATGGAACATATATATCTGCAAGGAAATGCATTTCTATTCGTTTTATACCGTCGCCTGTGCACGCCTCGCATCTTCCGCCTTTTACGTTAAATGAGAAGCGTCCTGCTTTATAGCCACGCATTTTTGCTTCGTTTGTGGTTGCAAACAGCTCACGTATATCATTGAATACGTTTGTGTACGTTGCAGGATTTGAACGCGGTGTTCTTCCAATTGGGCTTTGGTCTATATCTATAACCTTATCAAGTTGTTTTATGCCGTCGATAGATTTGTGTTCGCCGGGGAAGGTGTGTGCACGGTTTAAATCTCTTGCAAGCTTTTTATATAAAATTTCATTCACAAGTGATGATTTTCCGCTTCCGCTCACTCCCGTAACACACGTCATAACGCCAAGAGGGAATGAAACATCAATATTTTTAAGGTTATTTTCCTTTGCACCCTTAACTGTGATTTTGCCTGTTGGCTTTCTGCGTGCCTTTGGCACTTCAATTTTTATTTGGCCGCTTAAATATTTTCCTGTTACCGATTTGGGAGCTTTAATAAGGTCCTCCACAGTCCCCTCACCAACAATATATCCGCCGTGTACTCCTGCACCAGGGCCAATATCTATTATATGGTCGGCAGCATACATTGTGTCGGTGTCGTGCTCAACAACTATAACTGTGTTGCCTAAATCTCTTAAATGCTTCAGTGTGCCTATCAGCTTGTCGTTATCTCTTTGATGCAGGCCAATGCTTGGTTCGTCGAGAATATATAACACACCTGTCAGTCCCGAGCCTATTTGTGTTGCAAGACGTATTCTTTGTGCCTCTCCGCCCGACAGAGTGCCCGAAGAACGTGAAAGTGAAAGATAATCAAGACCAACATCAAGCAGAAATTGGTATCTTGCCTTTATCTCCTTAATAACCTGATCGGCAATCATTTTTTCACGGTCTGTAAGCTTAAGGCTTTCAATAAAGCTCATTTCGTCTTTTATTGGCATACAGGTGAGGTCATATATATTTATACCGCCAACTGTTACAGCTAATACCTCGTCGTTTAATCTTGCACCGTTACACTTTGTACATTTAACCTCGTGTATATATCTTTCAAGATCATATTTTGTGTATGCAGAGGTGGTTTCGTGGTAACGTCTTTCAAGGTTGTTTACAACACCCTCAAACGGAGCCATATATTTTCCCGAGCCGTAGCTTCTTGTGTATTCCATTTCAAGCTTTGTTGTGCCTGTTCCGTAGAGAACTGCATTTTTAACCTCGTCGGGCAACTTATTCCAGGGTGTGTTTATATCAACCTTAAAGTGCTTTGCAATTGCCTGATATGACATATGTGCAATACTATCGGGAAATTCAGGACCTGCCCAGCCACTGCAATGGATTGCCCCCTCTATAAGCGATAGATTTTCATCTGCAATTATAAGTGATGGATCAATTTTAGACAGTGCCCCCAAGCCATCGCAATTAGGACACGCACCATATGGATTATTAAATGAGAATAATCGTGGTGAAAGCTCCTGCAGGCTTATACCGCAATCGTCACAGGCATAGCTTTGACTGAAGGTGAGTGTTTTATCGCCTATAATCTCAACCATAACAATATCGCCCGAAAGCTTTAAGGCGGTTTCCATAGAGTCGGTAAGTCTTTTTGCAATATCTTCTCTTATAATAAGACGGTCTACAACTATTTCAATATTGTGCTTATGAGTTTTAGGTAAATTAAAATCCTCCGATAAATCGTGCATTTCGCCGTTTACTCTCACACGTACATAGCCATCTTTTCTGGCATTTTCAAACACCTTTTTATGCTCGCCCTTTTTACCCCGAACAATAGGGGAAAGTATCTGTATTTTTGTTTTCTCGGGCAGTGTTAATACCTGATCAACCATCTGGTCGATAGACTGTTTTTTTACCTCTTTACCGCATTTGGGACAATGCGGTATGCCAATGCGTGCATATAAAAGACGCAGATAATCGTATATTTCTGTTACTGTACCAACTGTTGAACGTGGGTTTTTCGATGTTGTTTTCTGGTCGATACTTATGGCGGGGGAAAGTCCCTCGATATAGTCTACCTCGGGCTTTTCCATTTGCCCTAAAAACTGTCTTGCATATGATGAAAGTGATTCAACATAGCGACGTTGTCCCTCGGCGTATATAGTATCAAATGCAAGTGACGACTTTCCGCTGCCGCTCAAACCTGTTAAAACAACAAGTCTTTCACGTGGTATATTAAGGCTTATATTCTTTAAATTATGCTCACGTGCACCTTGTATTTTTATATATTTATCCAACCTTGTTCTCCTTTTTTTACTGTATATATAATGTTCCTGTGGTATTTTTTCTTTCAACATAGCTTTGCTTTATCTGTTTGTACATTTCAAGCTCGTTTGCTATGGCATTACCAAAGAAGTTTTCCATAACAGGATGCATTGAGTACACAAGCTCTGCGGTTTCTATGATATTTAATATATCACTTACTTCAAATTCACGTATATCTATTATCTCCAACGGAAAGTCAACATATGCCGATACTGCCTCCTCTGTGGCAGTTATTTCGCTAAAGTCCATATTAGTATCAAAAAAACCTATAAACCGTATGCTTACTTCGTCCTCCAACTTATATAAGAGGGGTGTTAAAAGCTTTTGAGTTATTATACTCACTGCCTTGTTAATTGTTTCCTGATTCATATTCCTTCTCAATTCTCCTTATTTTGTCACGCAGCTGTGCTGCCGCTTCAAATTCAAGATTTTCTGCCGCCTTAATCATCTCGGCGGTTAGATTTGCAATTATTCTTGTATATTCATTGTTGTCACTTATTGCCTCCTCAACAGGCTTTAGGGATTCTATCTTTTCCCTAATATCCTTTTTAATTGTTTTTGGAATAATATTGTGTTCTTTGTTATAATTATCCTGTATTTTGCGGCGTCTTGCAGTTTCATCCATTGCACGCTTCATAGAGCCTGTTATGGTATCTGCATATAGAATAACCTTACCTTCGCTGTTTCTTGCGGCTCTTCCAATGGTTTGTATCAACGACATCTCACTTCTTAAAAAGCCTTCCTTGTCTGCATCAAGTATTGCAACAAGTGCAACCTCGGGAATATCAAGCCCCTCTCTTAAGAGGTTTATACCAATAAGCACATCATACACGCCAAGTCTTAAATCACGTATAATTTCAGTTCTTTCAAGTGTGTCGATATCTGAATGCATATACGTTACCTTAACACCAATTTCCTTTAAGTAGTCGGTTAAATCCTCTGCCATTTTCTTGGTAAGAGTAGTAATAAGAGTGCGGTAACCTTTTTTGGTTTGCAAACGTATTTCCTCTATTAAGTCATCTATCTGGTGTTCGGTCGGCTTTAATACTATTTCGGGGTCCAAAAGACCTGTTGGTCTTATTATTTGTTCAGCAATAGTGTCTGACAGCTCCGATTCGTATTGTGCAGGCGTTGCACTAGTGTATAGCACCTGACTTTGCCGTTTAGTAAACTCATCAAATTTAAGCGGTCTGTTATCAGCCGCACTCGGCAGACGAAAGCCGTATTTTATTAGGGTTTCCTTTCTTGCTCTGTCGCCGTTATACATTCCCCTAACTTGAGGGATTGTAACGTGAGATTCGTCTATTATCATAAGATAATCCTCGGGGAAATAATCGAGCAATGTAAAAGGAGCACTGCCCTTTGCACGTCCGCTAATATGTCGTGAATAGTTTTCAATACCCTGACAAAAACCAATTTCCTGCATCATTTCAAGGTCATATAGCGTACGCTGCTCAATTCGTTGTGCCTCTATGAGCATATCACGTTCTTTAAAGAACTTTACCTGCTCCCACATTTCCTCTTCAATTGCTGCCATTGCAAGAAGCATTTTCTCGTTTGTGGTAACATAGTGTGAGGCGGGTGTTATCACTGCGTGGTTACGCACACCAACAACCTCACCCGTAACAACATTAACCTCGCATATTCTTTCAATTTCATCGCCAAAAAATTCTACACGTATGGCATTTTCGCCGTTATTTGCAGGGAAAATCTCCAACACATCGCCACGTACACGGAACTTGTTTCTTATAAAGTTTATATCGTTTCTTTCGTACTGCATAGATACAAGCTTTTTTAAAACTTCATCACGGTCAATTTCCATTCCTACACGTAGTGAAAGCATAAGGTTTTTATAGTCGTCGGGGTCGCCCAAGCCATAGATGCACGAAACAGACGATACTATTAAAACATCCTTGCGTTCAAGTAATGCAAAGGTTGCACTGTGGCGTAGTTTATCAAGCTCCTCGTTGGTCATTGAGTTTTTTTCTATAAATGTATCGGTTTGGGGGAGATATGCCTCGGGCTGATAGTAGTCGTAGTAGGATACAAAAAATTCAACACAGTTTTCGGGGAAAAATTCCTTAAACTCACTGCATAGCTGTGCTGCAAGCGTCTTATTGTGTGCAAGCACAATTGTGGGTTTGTTAAGGCGGGCAATAATATTTGCCATAGTAAAGGTTTTGCCCGAGCCTGTTACACCCATAAGCGTCTGGTGCTTCTTTCCTGATTTAAAGCCCTCAACAAGAGTGTCTATGGCTTGCGGTTGGTCGCCTGTGGGCTCAAATGGTGATACAAGCTTGAATTTATCCATAATATTTCCCCCCCCTTTCGTGTTTAGTTTTAATCTGTAATTTTTGGTAAATTATTCCTGTATGTAGAGTGATTTAACATAAACGTGCACACGCCGCACGTTTACCGAGGTATATTCTTCTATGTTGTTTTTAACTGTGTATTGTAATTGTTTTGAAACCTCTGCAATATTATAACCATAAATAAGCGTTGCATTTATATCAAGATGAACTCCGTGTGATGTTTTTCTTATATTAACACTGTTTAGCTTATATATACCGTCTATTTTCTTTGCCTCATATTCGGTTATATTAATAAGCACATTATCGGAAATTGTAAATTCGCCCATATATGAGAACGACGGTCGCACAATGGATTTATCTGCTTCTGTAATATCATCCTCACTGTCAAGATTTTTTTGAAATAAACGTAAGGGATGAAGAAAATATCCCGAAAAGTCCTTTTTAATTTCGGGGGCAGGAACGGGTATAACGTGCTTGCCCTGTGAAAGCCGCATATTTTTGGCAATATTTATTTCATCGTTGCTTGCAACATCTTCAATTCTTATGATTTGTTCTATTTTAGGAACATCAAGTCTGGCGGCAATCTGCTGTGCCATTCTGTCGGAGGTGCCTAAAATCATAAGACATTTAATATTACTTTTTTTTATTACTCTTTTCATTTCCTCGGCATCGGCATCATTCATAAAAAGTGCATGCTTAACAGAGGCAATTCTTGTGCTTTCCTTTTTTGCCGAAGTGCCTCCTATAACTTTGCCCTGTGAAATTAAAAGTCCGTCATCTATTATAGCATCTGCTCCGTATTGCTTCGATACAAGAATGGAGCGATAGCTTTTACCTGTACCGCTTGGACCAACAAATGCAATTGTTTTCATAACACATTACACAACCTTTCGTTAGTTGTTATCTCTCTTTATCTTATAGGATAATGTCATAAGAGGGTCTGATATATGCACATTTTCAACTGCAACTCCCTGGGGGAGACGCAGCTCGCCGTATGAAAAGTTTAAAAAGCCTTTCACACCGCAATCGGCTGCAAGCTGTGCAACCTCCTGTACGGCCTTTTTGGGTAATGCTAAAATTGCAATATCAACCCGTTTTTTTAAAAGAAAATCCTTTAAATATTCTATCGACATAACCTCTATGTTTTGTATTGTTGTACCTATTACATTTTCATTGTTATCAAAAATTCCCACAAGCTTAAAGCCGCGTTTTTCAAAGCCTGAATGTGCAGCAAGAGCATGACCAAGGTTTCCTGCACCAATTATAATGGTTGTATCGCCATCATTAAGACCAAGAATTTCGCCTATTTCATTGTAGAGGTGTTCCACATTATAACCATAGCCCTGTTGACCAAAGCCGCCAAAAAATCTTAAGTCCTGACGTATCTGTGAAGCGGTTATCGACATTTTTTCAGACAAATTTGCCGATGAAATGCGAAGAACACCCTGGTCGAGTAAATCACCAAGATAACGATAGTATCGAGGCAGACGATTTATAACCACGCCTGGTACATCTTTCTTTGTCATATAGTAACCTCGTTTCAAAATAAAATTAACCCATATTAATTATACACCATATAAGAAAAAATGTCTATAAATATTTAAAAAAAATAAGGTTTTTGTTAGAAAATGCAATCAAGCTTCAAATTCCTTACAAAGCATTGACTTTAATAAAGGTTTATTGTATAATTAATATAATGAAAAATATGAAAGGTATGATAGATTATGACAACGCAGGAAAGAGTAATGAACTTTTTTATTGAAAAAGGTCACAATATAGAGGCTGATACTGATTTATTCAAGGGCGGATATGTAAATTCACTTTTTGCACTTGAGGTGGTTATGTATCTTGAAAAGGAATTTGGAATTAAGCTTAAAAATAAGGATATAACAGAAAAGAATTTTAAGACGGTTGAAGCAATAACTCAAACTGTTGAAAAATATCTTTAATTAAAGAAAGGCTTTGATTTTTAATATGGCTAAACAGAAAATTAAGTGTGTTGTATGGGATTTAGACAACACTCTGTGGAACGGAACACTGGTTGAAAATACTGTAACAGGTTTAAATGACGGTGTTTTAGACGTTATAAAGTCGCTTGATGAACGTGGTATCCTGCAATCTGTTGCAAGCAAAAATAACTATGATGATGCATATAAAAAGCTATGTGAGTTTGGTGTGGAGGAATACTTTCTGTATCCGCAAATAAGCTGGAACCCTAAAAGTAGCGCTATAAAAACTATTACAGAAAAGCTTAATATCGGAATAGATACAATTGCTTTTATAGACGACCAACCCTTTGAGCGTGAGGAGGTTGCACACCTGTGTCCTGAAGTTATGACAATAGATGCAATGGATATAAAAAATATTTTAAGCTACGATAGAATGACACCCCGATTTATTACCGAGGATACCAAAAACCGCAGAAAAATGTATATTGCAGCATCAAAGCGGGATAAGGTTGAAAAGGAGTTTGAGGGTACAAGCAGTGAGTTTTTGCAAAGTCTTGGTATGAAGCTGACGATTGAGCCTGTGTGTGAAGAGGACTTGCAAAGAGCATATGAGCTTACTATACGCACACACCAGTTAAATTCAACAGGCTACACATATTCGTATGACGAGCTTAAGGAGTTTATTAAAGACGATGAGCATATTTTCCTTATTGCAGGTCTTAAGGATAAATTCGGCGATTACGGAAAAATAGGTCTTATTCTTGTTGAAAATAAAGAGGAATTAAGAATAAAGCTGCTGCTTATGAGCTGCCGTGTTATGTCGCGAGGTGTTGGCTCGGCAATTTTGGTGTACCTTGCAAAGCTTAAGGAAAAGCTTGGTAAAAGAATGTTTGCGGAATTTAAAACAACCGACCGCAACAGAATGATGTATATAACATATAAGCTGATGGGCTTTGATGAAATAGAAGATAACGATGGTGATGTGCTTTTAGAATACACATCAGACGAGGAAAAGGATTACCCACCGTATTTTAATATAATTTAAGCCATAAACAGCCTCTATGTTAGGGGATAGTAAAAAAAAGATGCGAAAATAAGCAAACCGAACTAAAAGGTGGTGTAAAAATTTTACACCACCTTTTTTAGCATCCCCTGTTATTTTTTTGACCTGTTAACAATTACTATACCTGCACACACGCACACTAACGAAATTAAATATTCTATTTTGAAAATGTCTTCCTTTAAGAATATTGCAGACAATATTGTGGCGGTAATCGGGATTATGAAGTTATATATACTGATTTTACTCACAGGGTTGTATGTAAGAAGCATTGTCCAGATTGAGTATGCACCAATAGATATAAGTGACAGATACAGTAAACCTATAATGCCGCTTAACGATACCTGTGTGAATGCACCGCCGCATAAAAGGCCTATCACAACAAGCATAACACCGCCAATAAGCAGATTATACATTGCAACTGTGTTGGAGTTTTCAAGCTGTGTAACCTTTTTGCTTATCATAGAGCCTATTACAAATGCAAGAGCACCCACCACAATAAGACCTTCGCCCTTAAAAGAGATTGCAGCACTTCCGCCATTGAGAGTTACGGCAAGTACGCCTGCAAAGCCTATTATTGTTCCTAATATTTTTGCGGCTGTGATTTTTTCGTTCTTGTATGCAAAATGAGCAACTATTACTGCAATAAATGTGCTTGTTGCATTAAATATTGAGCCGTTAGTGCCCGATGTATTGGAAAGGCCTACATAGAAGAATAAATATTGCAGTGCAGTGTATACAAACGCAAGCAGTATAAGGCTTGGAATATTTTTCTTTTGCGGTGCTTGTACCTTTTTGTTTTTAATGCTTGAAACTAATATAAGAATTATGCCTGCAATTGTAAAACGTAAGCCCGCAAATAGAAGTATCTGCGGCACTGTTTCAATTCCGAAGGCGGCGTAACCAAGCTTTATTCCGGGATATGCACTGCCCCATAAAATGTTGCACAATATTGCAAGCAGGATTGTGATAGTTGTTGATTTGTATATTTTGTTACTCATAATTTAGTGTATGATACATTTTATTTTGTATCATATATCCTTTCTTGATTAAATTTATATATTATAGAATTCGTGTACAAATTAGATGCCGCTAAATCATTTTACCAGGAGTAAAAATGCTTGCTTGCAAAGGCATTTTTGCGACACCGTCAATTGACACAGTGCTCGAAAGAGCACAAAAGAGCGTAAGCTCTTAAGAATTTTATGAAATAAAATTCTGTATGTGTCAATTATAGCCTAAATTGTATTTTTTGTCAAGTTAGGTAGTATTTTGCAAAAAAGATGCCGTAAATTCATTACAGCCCATTTGGGAGGGATAGGAAAAAATGTTTCAGAATGGACAAAATGAGCCCAAACCGTGTTGCAACGCGGTTTGGGCTTACCCGAAGGCGTACAAAGGTACGTCGAGAGGCGAATTTTGTTCATAGCAAAAACGCATTTTATAAAAAAGAAAACACGCAAAAATGCGTGTTTTCGTCATTTTATGTTCGAACTACAAATTATAGCCAACTAATTTTGAGACTATACTTGCGTTTTTGTGGTCTGGACTTTTTTTACATCCCTATAGTACAATTGTTAGTATTCTTATTATAAACAATGCACTTGAAACCCACATAACAGGGTGAATATCACGAACCTTGCCTGTGAATAGCTTTAGAAGTACCCAAGAAAGAATACCAAACATAATACCATTAGCTATTGAATATGTAAATGGCATCATAATGATTGCAACAAAACCACTTACTGTGTCGGCAATATCACCATCAAATGTCATTTTCTTAACTGATGACATCATCAAAAGTGCAACGAATAGTAACGCTGGAGTGGTTGCAAAGCCAGGGATTGCAAGGAATATTGGTGAAAGAACTAAAGCAAGCAGGAATAATACACCTGTTGTTATAGCTGTAAGACCTGTTCTGCCGCCTTGAGCAACACCTGCACTACTCTCAACGTAGCTTGTTACTGTTGATGTACCAAGACACGCACCTGCAATTGTACCTAAAGCATCTGCCATCAAAGCACCACCTGCTTTTGGAAGGTTACCTTCCTCGTCAAGTAAATCGCCTTTTTCAGCAACACCGATTACTGTACCAACGGTATCAAATAAGTCAACAAACAAGAATGAGAATACGATTACTGCAAATTCAGTAATGTGACTTGTTACATAACTAAAGTCGAATGCAAACACATTAGGAGGTGTGATTGAAATTCCGTTAAATGATGGGAATAGTGAATATACACCAGCCTCAACATCAACCACATACCAGCCTGCAACCTGTGCAATCATACCAAGAACCCATGTTATAAGAATACCCCAAAGGATATCACCTGGAACCTTGAAGTAATGCATAATACCTATAATTATAAGACCAATTAAAGCTAAAACAACCTGTGGAGAAGAGATATCACCAAGTGCAACAAGTGTTGAAGGGTCTGCAACTACAATGCCTGCACCTTTTAAACCAACAATTGCAATAAACAAACCAATACCTGCTGAAATACCGAACTTTAAGTTTGCAGGAACCTTGTTTACAAGAGTTTCTCTGAACTTAAACAGTGAAAGTATAACAAAAACAATACCTTCTACCAATACAGCAGTAAGAGCGATTTGCCATGGGTTTTGAATACCTGCCTCTGCCATTGGCACACATACTGAATATGCAAAGTATGCATTAAGTCCCATACCTGATGCCAAAGCAATTGGGTAGTTAGCAAACACTGCCATAAACACACACGCTATTGCAGCTGAAACAGCAGTTGCTGTAAACACTGCACCAGGATCCATACCCGCTGCTGATAAAATTGACGGGTTAACTGCCAGAATATAAACCATTGAAAGGAAGGTTGTTAAACCGGCAATAAGTTCTGTTTTCACGGTTGTGCCGTTACTTTTTAGTTTGAATAGCTTTTCCATAGTATTCCTCCTAAATTATATTATAGTATTTTTTGTGTTACATTGCCATATCCACAGGCAATGCATTATCACTACCTTCATTTTAATACATAAATTATAATTTTGCAATAGCCTTTTTATTTTTTTGTCTACTTTTAACGTATTTGGCACAAATAAATTATGCATAAACACCTTACAGAAATATTACAAATTTTCAAGTGTATTACAATGGTTTAATAGGGGATAGGAAAAAAAGATGCAGAATAAACAAACCGAACTGAAAAACAAAGTTATTGCTTTGTTTTTCAGGTTACCTGAAGGCGTACGGTTGTACGTCGAATGGTGAGGTTTGTTTGTAGCAAAAGGCATCATAAAAAAGAAAAATATTGCCCAAAAGCAATATTTTTCCACATACAATATAACATTTTTGTTTTTAAGAGGCAAGTAACACTATGCAAGCTTCTTTATTTTTTGCCTTTTGCAGTCTGCGCTTTTTTAACATCCCCTTTTATAACAATCTTCGCAGTATATTGGCTTGTCGTGACGAGGCTCGAAGGGGACAGTTGTTACCTTTCCGCACTTGGAGCATACCACCTCGTAAAGTGCACGCTTTGGCTTTAATTTATCGCGAAGTGCAATTCTGCATTCCTTACAACGTGTGGGCTCTGTTTGGAAACCGCGCCCGGCATAAAATTCCTGTTCACCTGCTGAAAATGTAAATTCCGAGCCGCAATCACGGCAGATTAGAGTTTTATCAGTATACATTATTTTCACCTTTTTTAGTTATTTCTTAAATATACAAGCTTCTTTTTAATTCTCTGAATAGCGTTGTCTACCGATTTTGCATCCTTATTTAACATATGTGCAATTTCGCGGTAGCTCCTGTCCTCCAAATAAAGCATAAGAACATCGAGCTCAAACGTGCTTAAAGACCGATTTATTTCGCTTTCCATAGAATTGTAGCTTTCACGGTTTATAATCATTGCTTCGGGATTATGTAAATCCTCTTCTGACGCAATAATTTCAGAAAGAGAAGTATCTTGTGAGCTGTTATTGGCAGAAGTATCGAGTGATATGTATGAATTAAGCGGTTTATGCTTCTTTCGGGATGCCTCTTTAATAGCACTCAACATTCGTCTTTTAACGCACACAAGTGCAAAAACCTTAAAAAACGGAAATCGTTTACCGTCAAATTTTTTAACTGCGTTATAAAGACCAATAAGTCCCTCTTGCATCATATCATCTTCGTCTGCACCTGCTATATAATATGTTTTAGCTTTTGACCAAACAAGATTTTTATACCTTAAAAGTATTGTTTCAAGTGCACTATTATCGCCGTTCTGTGCTTTCTTTACAAGCTCCTCATCACTCATTCTGACATAGTGATTTTTATTGTTAATATTATTGTTCATATTATTTAATCTCTCCAAAGACAAATGGCTTAAATTCAATTCAAGCCATAAGGTCTTATAATATCTTTGAAAGAAAATCTTTTAATCTTGGATTTTGAGGGTTGGTAAACAACTCCTGCGGAGTGCCGCTTTCGGCAATTTTGCCTTGGTCGAAGAATATAACCTTCGATGCAACCTCACGTGCAAAGCCCATTTCGTGAGTAACGCAAATCATAGTTATGCCGCTGTTTGTAAGCTCTCTCATAACCTCTAGAACCTCACCAACCATTTCGGGGTCGAGTGCGGAGGTTGGCTCATCAAATAATATAACCTCGGGCTCCATTGCAAGTGCACGGCATATAGCCACTCTTTGCTTTTGGCCGCCGCTTAACATCGAAGGATAAGCACTTGCCTTATCTTCAAGTCCCACTCTTTTTAATATAGCCATTGCCTGCTCTTGTGCCTGTGCTTTGTTAAGTCCCTTAAGCTCAATAGGGGCAATTGTTATATTTTCAAGAATAGTCTTGTGTGGGAACAGGTTAAAGTTCTGGAAAACCATCATCATTTTCTGACGTTGCTTGTTTATGTTAGTTGTTGGTGCGGTTATTTCCACTCCGTCTAAAAAGATTTTACCGCCGTTTGGCGTTTCAAGCATATTTAAGCATCTTAAAAATGTTGACTTTCCGCAACCCGACGGACCAATTATAACAAGCACCTCACCCTTGTGAATATCAATGTCAACGCCTGTTAAAACCTTGTTATCGCCAAAGGATTTCTGGAGATTTTCAACGTGTATCATTGCCATATTATTTTCCATCTGTCTTTAACCTCCTCTCCATTTTAGTAACAAGTGCAGTTAAAAGCATAACAATAATAAGGTATATTATTGCAACTGCAATAAGCGGTAAAAACGCCTCAAAGGTACGGCTTCTTATAATATCGCCGCCGCGTGTTAAGTCGTTAATACCTATATAACCTGCAATTGATGTTTCTTTAATTAACACAATAAATTCGTTACCCAATGCAGGAAGAATGTTTTTAAATGCCTGCGGAAGTATAAAATGCCACATTGTTTGTGCGTGAGTAAAGCCTAAACTTCTGCCTGCTTCAAACTGACCGATATCAATAGACATTATTCCTGAACGCACAATCTCTGCAATATATGCCGATGAATTAAGTCCGAAAGATATAATGGCCACAAATGTTTTACTCACGTTTGGAGAGGTGAATATTACATAGTAAATTATCAATAGCTGAATAAGCGACGGTGTGCCTCTTATAACAGTTATATATGCCTTAAATATTCCGTTTATTGCCTTTGTGAAAAAGGTTTTCTTTTCTGCCATATCGCAGGTGCTTCGCACAATTGCGATTATAAAGCCCAAAACAATACCTATCAGTACTGCAAAAAAGCTTATAATCAAAGTTGTAGCAAGACCTGTTGTAAGATATTTCCAACGGCTGTCTTTTACAAAATTTAGATAGAATTTTGAATTTTCCCATCCGCTATTAGCACTCTCACCTGCTGCAAAGCATACACCCGCAATTAATAAAACGGCAAGCAGTACCAATGCGGCGAATATGTATTTTTTCTTATTTTTCATTTAAATCCTCCAATAGGGAAGTCTTAAAAAAGCACCGATCAGATGACCGATGCTTTTTCGTGTATTATTCGGCGTCTTTTACTATTATAACCTGTGTAGAAGTTGCGTATGAGTCTGTGAAGTCGATGCTCTTTAGTCTGTCCTCTGTAACGGTCATACCTGCAACGCCAACGTCAGCCTTACCTGATTGAACTGCACTAATGATTGCGTCGAAGTTAATGTCATCAATCTTTAGCTCTTTACCAAGCTTATCGCATACGGCTTGTGCCATATCTACGTCGATACCAACTATCTGCTCGTTTTCAATATATTCATATGGCTCAAATGCAGCGTTAGTTGCCATAACAAGTGTGCCATTTTCTCTTGTTACACCTTCAGGTGATACATATGGGTGTTGACCCTTTTCTTCACCAATGTAGTTGGCAACAATTTTATCCAATGTTCCGTCTGCCTTAAGCTCTGCAAGAGCAGCATTGATTTGTTCCTTTAGCTCTGTGTTTTCTTTAGAAATACAGATTGCATATTCTTCAAATGTGAATTCTTCGTCTAATATTTTAAGACCTTCGTTAATAGCCACAAAAGCTTCAGCAGGCTGTTGGTCGATAACAACGCAATCAACCTTACCCTGATTAAGCGCCTGTATAGCCTCTGCACCCTTTGAATATCTTGTTACAACAGAACCCTCTGTTTCGTAGTCAGATACATAGATGTCACCTGTTGTGCCCAACTGAACACCAATTCTTGCACCAACAAGGTCATCTACACCTGTAATTGTTTTTGTTTGTACACTGTCGCCGCCGCAACCTGTAAGTAGTGTTGCTGATAGCATTGCAACAACTGCGATTGATAAAATACTCTTTTTCATTGTTTTACCTCCGTTTTTATAATATATATTTTAATATTAAATTAAAATCAGTCTACAAGCACCTTAACAACAACCTTTCGGCATTTTGATGGAATATCATTTATTGCCAGGCCTGGTTGGTGGATGTCGTTGGGGTACATAATCATAAACGTGCCCGCCTTTAATGTAAGCTTTTCAGTTTTACACTCATATAGCCAATAATCGTCCTCGGGGTGCTCCTCATATAGCTTTTTATCACAGCTTATTGGTGCATAACCTATGTATTCCTCACCGTCAACGATAAATTGAATATCTATGTGCTTTACGTGAGCCTCCGCAATATTATTTGCAGGCTTTGTATCATATTCCTGAACCGAGTAGTAGATGTTGTCGCCATCCAATTCATATCTTCCCAATGGTGTTTTGGTAAAATCTGTTTTAAAAACAAACTCCAATGCATCCGATACTCTGCCCATACCCATATAGTTTTTGTAGTTTTCAATTGTATCAATAATCAAATAAAACACCTCCCGATGCATATAATCTATGAATAATTATACCATACAATTAAATATAATTCAATAGTTTTTTCGTTTTTATTAAATATTTTTAATGCACGAACAAATCATATATTCTCCTTTTTGGTTGCATTTAAAAGTATAGTCGTTATTTTGTGCATTAAAAACACTTTCGCAGCTCATAGTACCAAGACCTGTACCCTTGCATTTAAGCAGAGCCTCCTTTTTAGTCCATATCTCGTAAAAAGCACTTGTTTCGTTTTCAGATCTTTCTATATATTCCTGTTCATCGGCAGTGAAAAAGCGATTTGCAATTTCTTTTTTATATTCACCCATATGCTGAATATCAACACCAACCTCCCTGTCGGCTATTGCACAGCAGACCATACCGTTTGAATGTGACAAATTAAAATGTACACCATGCATATTTGCAAGATAGGGCTTACCTTTTTCATTAACCTCAATTTTTAGCGGTAGTGTTATTTCATATAAATGCCGTGTAAGCAATTGAATTAATAGTATTTCTGCCGCAACTGTTTCTTTTTTTGCGTTTTCTATCTTTAGGTTTTTTAGTTTATTTAGTCTGTATTGACTTAAGGAATTAATAATAATATCATCATAAATATCAACCTCGTCAACACTTTTGTATGCAACCTCAAACATTTATATCTCCAATCTCATACATAATCATAGCAAGCACCGCCTCGCCTGCAGTTTCGGTACGTAAAATTCTTTTACCAAGAGTTACAGTTTTAACTCCCGATTTTTTAATCTCTTCAATTTCAGCAGTATCAAATCCACCCTCGGGACCTATCATAAATGCAACTTTTTTTGGGTTGGGAAAAGATGTAAGCACTTCCTTTATTGTGGTTTGCTCTTCACATTCATACGGAACAAAGAACAAATCGTAGTCCTTTACCGTATTTAATACCTCCTTTAAGGTCATAGGCATTTCAACGGTTGGCACAATTCCTCTGCCCGATTGCTTTGCTGCCTCTTCGCTTATTTTCTGCCATCTTTCGCATTTCTTTTCCTCGGCCTTTTTGCCGTCGAGCTTAACCACACATCTCTTTAATGCACAGGGAACTATTTTTGATATTCCAAGCTCTGTTGTTTTCTGGATTATATAGTCCATCTTGGAGGCTTTTGGAAGTCCCTGAAAAATAGTTACATTTATGTTTGGCTCGGTATCGGACTTTTCCTTTGATAAAATATCGCATATAATTGCATTTTGCTCTATACCTGATATTTTTGCAAGGTAGTCGTAGCCCATTGAATCGCAAACGGTTATTTCATCACCTATGCTCATTCTTAAAACTTTAGTTATGTGTGATACGTCGGTGTTATTTATCACTATTGTGTTTTGTGAAATATTTTCGGGTGATACAAAAAATTTAGACATTTGTATTATTCCTTTCGTTTTCAAATATTCTTTCCCAGTTTTTATAACATATTTTTTCTATTATATTAGTTGTGTAATTTCTCTTTTCCATTTCCTCAATAATTTTTATCATATCCTCACAGCCGTTGATTTTTTCGGGAAGGCAATCCACGCCGTCAAAGTCTGTGCCAAAGCCGATGTTATCTTCACCGCCAAGCTCTAAAAAATGTTCAATATGACGCAGTATATCATCAATTGTTGCTTGGTTGCTGTCATTAAGGAAAGGGGGATAGAAGTTAATTCCCACACAGCCGTTTGTTGCTATTATTTCTTTAAATTGCTCATCGGTTAAATTCCGTGGATTTTTGCATATTGCTCTTGAATTTGAATGAGTTGCAATTATGGGTGATGATGAAATATTTAAAGTATCATAAAACGATTTATCGTTCATATGCGAATAATCTATAAGGATGCCCTTTTTATTTAAAACACCCACAAGCTCTTTACCAAGTGCGGTTAATCCGTTGTATTTGTTACCGAGCACACCTGTTGCAAGATGGTTTTCATAATTCCACACAGGTGTTATTACTTTAACATTTGCATCTATTAATGGCTCTAAATCATCAATGCACTCTATCATATCAGCACCCTCAACACTTAAAATGCCCGATACATTGCTTTTATTGAATATATCTGCAAGTGCTAAAAAACGCTGCATTGCAGTTTTTGAGTGCTCGGGCGATATAAAGCAGGCGAAAATCTGCATATAGTCCTTGCCTGCACGTGTGAGGTCGAATTGATAGCTGTTGTGTGTTAAAGTGCCGTTGCCGTCGCACAGCTTGCAGAGTGTGTCGCAATGTGCATCAAAAATACGCATATATAAAACCTACCCTTCATAATTAAAAAGCATTTTTAATGTGGTTTATATGTGTTACCTTTGCTTTGTTATCAATCATCGAATAAATTACCTCTATTATGTCGAAACGCATATCAACATCGTCGCGGTGTGTATAGAACAGTGCAGTTTTACGCAGTTTTGCCTGTTTTTTGTAGTCTACAAATTCAGAGGGATTTCCGTATAATGTGTTTTTTCTTGTTTTAACCTCCACAAATATAAGGCAATTGTCGCTATCACGTGCAATTATATCAATTTCACCGAAATGTGAATGAAAATTACGTTTTAATATGGCATAGCCCTTGCTTTTAAGGTATTTAGCGGCACATTCCTCGCCAAAATCTCCTATTGTTTTTGTTGTTGTCATTAATTTTCTCCCAATAGCTTTTTTAAAAATGTACGGCGGTGTATCGGCGACGGACCATATTTTAAAATAGCCTCGGTGTGAGCGGCAGTTCCGTAGCCTTTGTGCTTTTCAAAACCGTATTCGGGGTATGTGGTAGAAATTTCGGTTATGTATCTGTCCCTTGCAACCTTTGCAAGAATTGAGGCGGCAGCAATTGAGGCAGACTTTGCATCGCCCTTTACAACTGTTTCATATTCAATGCTCATTCCCTTTATACTGTTTCCGTCTATTAATACGTAGTCGGGGGTGGGGGAAAGTGAGTTGACTGCACCATTCATTGCCTCATAGGTGGCATTTAGTATATTTATTTCATCAATTCTTTTTTCGTCTACACTGAATATCGAATATGCAATTGCATTTTGAATTATAACATCGTATAATTCCTCACGTTTTTTTTCGGTCAGCTTTTTAGAGTCATTTATGCCCTCTATTATAAAGTCACAGGGAAGTATAACGGCGGCGGCATACACAGGACCTGCAAGCGGACCTCTGCCTGCCTCATCAACTCCTGCAACGAGCGTTTTCCCTTCAAGTTGCTTTTCTCTTTCAATTGCATACATTTCCAAAACTCTTTGTTTCTCCTCTTCGGGAGTTAATACTTTTCTTGCCATTGTTAACACCTTTTAAAATTTTTTATGTTTTTTTATATTAAGTATAGCATTTTTTTTCAAAATATGCTATACTTAAATGGAAAAAAGTTTAAATTTTTTTAAGGAGATGAAAAATAATGCAATATGACCGTGAAATTGATAACGAAATGCTGATACATTTCATAATTTTATATACACTTTTTAACGTTGACCATCCTGTTGAATACAGCGATTTATTAAATATCATTCTGGAAAATTGTAATATCAATTTTAATGATTTTCAAATAGCACTCGAAAATCTTGTTGAAACTGAGCATGCCAACACATTTTTAAAGTCGGAGCATGTTAGGGTATATGAAATAACAGAAAAGGGTACATATCTTGCAAAGGATTTAAGGGATAATGTGCCTATATATATTCGTGAGCCCATAAAAGAGGCTATAAAGGAGTTATATATAGAGGAAAGACGCCGTAATGCCGTTCAGGCAAGAATTGTGCCAATTCACACAAATGAGTTTGCGGCAGAGTGTAAGCTGTTTGATGATGAAAAAACACAGATTTTTGAGCTTATGCTGTATGCTGGTGGTTGGGAAGAAGCACAAAAAATGGTAAAATATTTTAAAAACAACTACGAAACTGTATATGGCGAGATTATAAAAATTATGGATAACGCCAATAAAGAGGCGGCAAAAGAGGAAGAAGAAGGGGTTGTTTAAAAACATTGTTTTTAAACAACCCCTTCTTCAGGGGATTGGAAAAAAAGATGCAGAATAAACAAACCGAACTGAAAAGCAAAGTTATTGCTTTGTTTTTCAGGTTACCCGAAGGCGTACGGTTGTACGTCGAGTGGTGAGGTTTGTTTGTAGCAAAAAGGCTTAAAATCAGAAAAATTAAAATTAATAAATTCTTAAGTTGTTTTTTATATTTTTCATAACAAATAATCAATTTATATTATTTAATTTCCTGGCTTTTTGCGATCTGCGCTTTTTTAACATCCCCATTTTTTTGTTTTTGTATATATGTATAAATATAAGGTAATAATATTGGTAAATAATGAAAAAAACGAAAGGAACAGAAGTTATGACCAATAATACCAGACGTGCAATAATTATAAAGGATTTTCCGTCGTCTTATGTGAGTGAGGCAATAATATTTTTAAACGATGAGGTAAAGGCAAAGGATACAAAAATTATAGAGGAGGCACAAAAAATCATATCGGAGTATATGAACGGCTGCAGATTTTTAAACGATGTGCATTTTGTGGCAGATAACGATATATCTATTTATACATCTAAAAAACAGCTTGCTAAAAAGAAAAAAACACGTCATAGCCGTTTTGTGGTTATTACATCAATAATAACCACACTTGTTGCACTATGCGTGTTTGGTGTTTTTAATTATATTAATAGTTAAATGCTTCGTCCATATAATTTATATACTGCTTGTATAAGGACAGATATTTTGAGGTGGCACTGTATGTAAAGTTATACGAAATAGCAATACCCTCGCTTATAACGCACTTTCTGTGAATTACGTTGCCTGAATTTTCTATATCTATTATATACCAGTCAGCTCCCGCTCTTGATGAAACAACCTCATTTTCGGGACTGTTTTTTGCAAATTCAAGCATAAGGTCGTGTGCTTTGCTGTCTACTGCATTTTCTGTGTTAAGCTCAATTATGCCTTCGCCCTCGCCATCAACAAGCTTAAGCTTTGCAACACCGCCTGTGTTTGCTTTTTTAAATATTGACGGATACAAAAACTCCTTGCCGTCAAATTCATAAAGGCTGTACCCATCCTCGTTGATGTTTTCTGTTAGGGTATATGGCGTGCTCGACGGCTCGTTGTTTGTTGGCTCTTCAACCACAGGAGTGGGTGTGGCATTTATTGCAACAGTACCGTCTTGTGAACGCCATATTGCATTATCCGACTCACGAGTCATAAGTACATACGGAATTATAGCCGACGCCGCAAGAATTACAATCACAATTACCGCAATTGTGATAATAACTGTTTTGTCGGATACGTGTCCTTTTTTTGTTTGTTTATTATTTTCGCGTTCTTTGCGTTTATTACTTCTTTCAATTCTGCTTTCAGCAAGCTCCTCAATTTCCTGCTTGCGGGTTTTTTCGTTATTATTCTTTACCGATTTACCGCAACGGTCGCAAAAACGGGAGCTGTCATCTAATTTTCTGCCGCATCTTTTGCAATACATTTATAAACCCTCACTTAACAGATATATTCTTAAGTATATAATATCATAAAAAATGTATTATTGCAAGAGTTAAATTACTTAATTTAATAATTTTGTTGTAATATATCTGTCACATACTTTTAACTGCAAATAAGTTGAATTGTTACATTAAAAAATATATAATATAAACGGGTATAGTGTAATATTATGCCATATTTGGGCGAAATATTATATTCAAAATAATTCCAAGGAGGTGTGTATATCCTTGAAGCAGCGTATATACAAGCTGATGTGTTTTTTAACATCTGTATTTATAGCAGTTTCATCATTATCTGTGAATGTGCTTGCCAAAGAGAAAAAAGAAAGCTCAAACGGAATAATGACATCTGTATACGGCTACAAGTTAAATGATTATTTAACGGATTACGGCGTTGTTTCCACCAACGCACCCGACGGCTTTTTGTCGATTGCAGATGGTGTGGGTACAAGCGAGGATGGAGGAATTGTATATGCAGACCTTGTGGATTTCAACAATAATGGAAAACCGTTTCTTGTTATATATCTTATGGATAAAAACAGTGAATGCTTTGAAGTGCATATCTTTGGCTACAACAAGGAAACAAATGAGGCAGACCTTATAGGTATTATTTCAAAGCCATATTCGCAGCTTGATGCAAATTCAAACGGCGAATTTAATATAGCTCATAACAACAATAAGCATTATATTTCATATAAGGTATATAATAACCACGTTCTTTCGCACAGTGAATACTACACGGTTATTGATAACGATGCATTTATGTATATTAAAGAGCCTGTTGGTGTTGCAGATGTGGGAATAATGGATTTTAACAATGAGTATTTCCATTCGGGAATGGATCTTTCTTTTTACAATAAAACCTTGGGCGAATTCTTTAAAAAGCTAAAGGATACCACTGCCGACAGTGTAACGCTTGAAGATATTTGCGAACGGCTTGACAGTGATGAAGAGGCAAGACTTGAAGACGCACTTGCCAAGGCAGTAAATTATTGCGATTTTGATATAAGCCGATTTAAGTATATGGCGGAATATAGAAGTGCAATGGATTATACAAATAATTCGGACAGATTTTATCTTATAAGTAATATGTACTCGTTGGGCGAGGAAATATATTATGTGAGATTTTCAACCGACCGTTCATATTACAACTACGCACTTTTTAGAAGAAGTGACAGTGCACCCGACGGTTATCAGCTCCTGAAGGTGAGAACAGATTGTATTCCGCTTTCGGATGTGGAGCTTGCAAAAATATATGATGAGTATAAACGAAACACTCTTCTTATGAAAAAATCACGCAATAAATTAGAGCTTGCCAAGGCTCAAAAGGAGTCTGAAACCAAAATTAATATTCCAAAGGTTGAGATAGAAAAAAAGGTTTCCTCCGATTTGCGTGTGCCGCTTGCACTTGTTGGCGGCGGTGTTGCACTGGGAGTTTTGGTTATAGTGTGGATTATATTATTAAAGATAAAAAAAGATGAATGATAACAAATTAAAACCGATATTTTCTCCTTTCTTCGGTTTTATGTATAGAGGGTGAGCTCTTTGGGAGTTCGTAAAATGAGCTGTAAAAATTTTATTACAGCTCATTTTCGTTTTATGTTGACAAATGATACAAAAGAGAGTATAATTCATTTGAAAATAACAGTGTTGTGGAGCATATGTAAATTTACATGATTTATGCTTATAAATGAGATTAAAATTGGCAGCAAAAGTAATTTAGGGGGAACGGAAAATGGTGGTAGCACAACAGGTTGCAATCCTGATTTTATTTATGTCAATAGGCTATGTGTTAAGAAAAACAAACATAGTGCCCCAAAGCAGTGCATTGGTGTTGTCGAGGCTGTTGTTCTTTGTGTTTATGCCTGCACTGAATTTTAATACCTTTGCAACACAGTTTACGTTTGATGTATTAAAAGAAAATTCCATTATAATCTTATATGGAATTGTGATTATGCTTGTGGTTGCAATTGCGTCAAAATTTGTTGCAAGGCTGTTTAGTAGTGATAAATATGAAAGAGGTATATATACATATACACTTACAGTACCAAATTTTGGCTTTGGCGGATATGCACTTATGCAGAGTATGTATGGCGATGGTATGCTTATGAATATGATGGTTTTTGTTATTCCATTAACAATATATACATATACCGAAGGATATCGTCTGCTTATGGGGCATGAACACGTATCATTCAGAAAAATTATAAACCCCTCTATCATAGCCATTATAATTGGTGCAGTTGTGGGATTTATCGGAATAGATTTGCCTGTGTTTATAGGTGATGCGGTAGAAAAAGCGGCAGGCTGTATGTCGCCTGCAAGTATGATTATGACAGGTCTGGTTATTGCAGAGTTTGATTTAAAGGAAATGCTTTTAAATAAAAAGTCGTATATTGTGTCGACATTAAGACTAATTGTAATTCCCGTTATAATATGCGGGGTTTTAAAGCTTATAAATGCACCGCAAAGTGTTTTGTTATCGGCACTTATGACATATGCAATGTCAACAGGCTTAAACACTATATTGTTTCCGAAGCTTATAGACCGCGACTGTAAGCCAGGGGCGAGCTTTGCAGTTATTTCGTCGGTGTTATCTATTGCAACAATAAGTTTGATAACAAGGTTATTTACATAATACAATGGTATATACGGGAGAAGTTATTAAAAATGTCTAAAATTTTATCAAATACTTTGCGGTATGCATTAATAGTACCGTTGCTTGTTATAGTAATAAATTCAATCAGATTTTTACGTATGAGCGATAATACGTTAATAAATGACGGCCATGGATTGTATCAGTTTATTGCCCTTGCAGTTGCTGTTGTGTTGGGTGTGGTTATAATAGCCTCAAAATCACAAAGCAACAAAAAAAAGCTTGTATTTATTCTGGGTATTTCATTTATCTTGAGGCTTTTATGGGTAATTTTTGTGCCGTCTGTGCCTGTGTCGGATTATGCAACAATGCACCATAGTGCAAAGGAAATTATTACAGGCGATTTTTCGGGAATGAAGGGTACTTCATATTTTGCAAGATACCCGCACCTTAATTTAAGCGTTATGTATATGTCGCTTATGAGGTTGCTTTTTGGCACATACGATTTGATTGCAATGAAAATTGTATCATTGTTGCTGTCGGTATACTGTGTTTTTTTGATACATAAAATATCAAAATACTTTGTAAAAAACCAAAGAATACAATTAGCGGCGGCTTTATTTGCAAGTATATTCCCGCCGTTTGTTACATATGTAAGCACCTTTTGTACCGAAAATATTGCAATGCCGTTTTTACTGCTGTCGGTACTGTATTTTTGTAAAATATTAAATGGCGAAAAAGGTATTAAAAATATTATACTCTGCGGCGTAATGCTTGGTGTATCAAATCTGTTTAGAGGTGTTGGTGCAATTTTTGTTGTTGCAATGTTTATTGCAATGTGTTTGTGCCATACAAGGCATAAAATTAAAATAATATGCTCCGTTGCGGCACTTATGATATTTGTGACGGCGGCGGCAAGTGTTCCGCTAAAAGTGGCAAATATAACCGAAAATCATCTTTGGGAGGGCAAGGAATCAAGCATAACCTACTTTCTAAAGGGATTAAATATAGAAAGTAAGGGTGCGTGGAGTAAAGAGGACGGAGAATTTGTTGAAAAACATTTTCTTGATGAGGATTTTAATGCTCAATGTATAGAAATAATAAAAGGCAGACTGCAAAACAGAACGCCGTCGGAGCTTTTTAATTTCTTCTTTCATAAGTTTACAAATCAGTGGTCGTATGCGGATTGTAACGGCTCATATTGGGCATTTATGAATACAGATATAAAATACCGCTATCCGATAGATTTCCCGTCGCAACTTGTTGGGTGTGCTTTGTTTATTTTATCGCTTGTGTCACTAATAAAAAAACAGAAGAAAAATCCTGCTCTGTTGCATTTGCTTTTATGTGGTTTTGGATTGTTCTTCCTTGTGTTTGAAACACAACCCAGATATTCATACATTGTTTCGTGGGTGTTTATTTTACTTGCTATACAAGGACTTGAGATATTGCGTGATTTATTTTATAAGGGGACAGATAAATGAAAAAACTCAAAAATCTTCTTATGTTTATAATTATGGCACTGCCGTTTGTGTTTTGCAGCTTGTTCTTGCGTTTATATGTGGGAAAGGTAACGCTCGACGGTATGATGGGCGAGGTATTCCCCGTGATTTTTGATACATTCTGGATTGTGCTTTTGTGTACACTGTGCCTTGTATTACCGAAAACGGCAGGACGTATACTCTATGCGATTACACTGATTGTGTTCCCGGTGTGGAGCTTTGCAAATTATATATACCATTGTGTGTTTAAGCAATTTTTATGGATTAGTGATATTTCAATGGCAGGTGAGGGCACACACTATTTTGAGGTTGTGTTTAACTATGCCTCGCCGCTTGTTATACTGCTATTAATATTATCACTTGTGTTGTTTGTAATTTTTGTATCAAAGTATTCTGACTTTGGCTTTAAAAAACTTAAGGGTGTTGTAATTGCTATATGTGTGCTTGGTATTTGTGTTACAGATGCGGTATTTTTGCAGATTGCAAGGGAGCAGTTAAATAACGGTGCGTGGGAGGTGTGGCAAAGGCCTGCACTTATTTATAATGAATACAAGGACTCAAAAAAAGCCTTGTATACCTCGGGACTTTATCAGTATACCTGTAAGAGCATAGGAAAGGTATTTAAAAAAGACGATACCGATATTGAAACTCAAAAGCAGTTTGCAAAGGACTTTTTTAAAAGCAACACTGATAATGAAATGACAGGTATTTTAAAGGGTAAAAATGTGATATTTGTGCTTATGGAGAGCATAGATGACTTTTTAATCAGTGAAGAATATACGCCTGAAATAAAACGTATGATGAACGAGGGCATAAACTTCACAAACCACTTCAGTCCTAATAGGGGAACAGGCTATACCTTCAACAGTGAGTTTGCGGCAAACACAGGGTTTTATTGCCCCACAAATGCAAGCTCGGCAAGTGTGTATACAAAAAATATGTATCCGCAAACCATAGCAAACAGACTTAAAAATCTGGGCTATACAACATCGGCAATACATTTTAATTCAAGACAGTTCTACAACCGTGAGGTAATGTATAAAAAATGGGGATACGATACCTATCACTGTCTTATGGATTATATGAGCATTGAAAAATGTGTTATAGACTCCGATGCAATAAGAGACGATAAGGTATATTCTCTTATAACTCAAAATAAACCGTTTATGACTTATTTTATAACATATTCGGCACATCTTCCGTATAATACAGAGGATAATAAGCTTAAAGGTGCACGCAAATATTATCCCGATAAGTATAAGGGGAATGAGGAAATAGACACATTAAGATTATTAGCATATGATACCGACGTATTCTTTAAGCTTTTAAATCAAAGGCTTGAAGAAGAAGGAATTGCCGAGGATACTGTTATTGTGGCATATACCGACCACTATGCCTACGGAATAAACGATAGCGAGCTTTTAAAGAATGAGAGCATAAAGGCAGGCAGTGAAATTTTAGAAAAAACACCGTTCTTTATCTACTGCAAGGGGATGGAGAGTAAGGAAGTAACAAAAGTAACATCAACAGTTGATATTACTCCAACACTTGAAAATTTATTTGGCTTGGAGAAAATAAATGCATATATCGGTAATGATGCATTTGGTGATGATGAGGGATTGGTATATTTTGCCGACGGACGTTGGTTTGATGGTGAATATATGTTTAATCCTGATTTAACTAATGAAAAAACAAGCTATATTGATACTATAAACAAATATATTACAGACGCACAAAAAGTGAATGATTTTGTGATTGAATATGATTATTTTAGAGAATAGGGCAGAAGTTATGTAGGGATGTATAACATCCCTTTTTTTGTTATAAGAGAGTGTATTTGCCAATATCATTCTAAAACCCATTCAAAAATGGTTATATTAATGCAAAAAATCAAATATATTTCGTATGATTTAGTAAAAAAGTGTATTCACAAGTTAAAAAAAATGTGATACAATATATAATGAGAATATTTTTATGTAAATTTGATTTGAAAGGAAATGGAATATGCCAAGAAACAGCGAAGAAAAAAAGGGGCTAACATTGTTGGGAAATAAGAAAACTGTATATTCGGATACGTATTGTCCCGAGGTGCTTGAAACATTTATAAATAAGCATCCCGATAACGATTATATGGTAACCTTTGATTGTCCTGAATTTACATCGCTTTGCCCCATAACGGGACAACCTGATTTTGCTAAAATAGTTATAAACTATATACCTGCAGAGAAGATGGTGGAGTCAAAATCCTTAAAGCTGTATTTGTTTGGCTTCAGAAATCAGGGCGATTTCCACGAGGATTGTATAAACATAATTATGAAGGACCTTGTTAAGCTTATGGATCCGAAATATTTAGAGGTTAAGGGTATATTTACACCGCGAGGCGGAATTGCAATTTATCCGTTTGCCAACTACGGAAAAAAAGGCACAAAATACGAAAAAATTGCAGAGGAAAGATTGTTTTTAAGTCTTAATTTGAAATAATAACAGGAGATTTGTTATGAGAAAGTATTTGGTAGTATTAAGCGGCGGTCAGGACAGTACAACCTGTCTTTATTGGGCAATTAAAAACTTCGGTAAAGAAAATGTGAGTGCCATAGGCTTTGACTACGGACAAAGACATAAGGCAGAGCTTGAATGTGCAAAGGAAATATGTGAGGGAGCAAAGGTTCCGTTTGAGGTTATAAAAACACCAATAATTAATGAGTTAAGTGCAAATTCATTAACAAGAGAAGATATGAAGGTAGATGAGGAAAAGCCAAATGGTACACCTCCAAACACCTTTGTTGAGGGAAGAAACCTGTTATTTTTAAGCTACGCGGCAATATATGCAAAAACACATGGTATAACCGACCTTGTAACAGGCGTTTGCGAAACAGATTTTTCGGGTTATCCCGATTGCAGAGATATATTTGTTAAGTCGCTCAATGTTACATTAAATCTTGCAATGGATTATGATTTTGTTATTCATACTCCGCTTATGTGGCTAACAAAGGCAGGGGTATGGAAAATGGCAGACGAGCTTGGTGTGCTTAACATTGTAAAAAATCAGACATTAACCTGTTATAACGGAATAAAGGGTGACGGTTGCCAAAACTGTCCTGCTTGTAAGCTTCGTAAAAAAGGTTATGATGAATATTTAAAAGCTGTAAAATAATTTACCTTTTAAAACAGAAAGGGTACGGTAACTGATATGTATGAGGTTAGAAAAAGATTAGAAATCAGTGCGGCACATAAGCTTGCACTTAACTACGACTCAAAGTGCACAAATCTTCACGGTCATAATTGGATAATCGATATATACTTAAGAAGTGAAACGCTTAATGAAAACGGTATGATAATGGATTTTACTCATATCAAAAATAAAATAACAAACAAGCTCGACCATAAGGTTATAAATGAAGTAGTAGACTTTAACCCCACCGCTGAAAATATGGCGAAATACATCTGTGATGAGCTTGCACCGTTTTGTTACAGGGTTGACGTGCAGGAAAGCGAAAATAACACAGCAATATACTATAAATAGAGATATGCTCTCTATGTGTAGCAAGGGGGGAGATATTCTTGAAGGTTGTAGAAATTTTTGACTCTATTGAGGGAGAGGGTAAAAGAGCAGGTCAGACTGCAACATTTATCCGTTTTGCAGGTTGTAATTTAAGGTGCTCATACTGCGATACAACATATGCACTTTTTGGTGAAAAGGAAGAGTGCGTATATACCGAAATGAGTATTGAAGAAATTTTAGAAAAAGTAAATCCTGATTGGAAAAGAGTAACTCTCACAGGCGGCGAACCGCTTATACAAAAGGAAATAGATACGCTTATAGACGCTCTGTGCGATATGGGTTGTGAGGTTAATATCGAAACAAACGGAACGGTGAATACAAATCGGTACACTCTTAATCCGAATGTGTTTGTTACAATAGACTATAAGCTTCCATCAAGCGCTGAGTGCGAGAAAATGGATATTAATAATTTCACTGCCCTGGGTAAAAATGACGTTATAAAGTTTGTGGCAGGAAGCAGCGAGGATATAGACTGTATGGAAAATATTGTATCAAGGCTAAAAAGTATCTATCATCCGTCCAAATTGCCCATTATGTATACGGGTGCGGTGTTTGGCGAAATGGATATGCAGTATCTTGTTGAGAAAATAGTTAATTCAAAAATATTAAAGGATGTAATATTCCAATTGCAAATTCATAAATTTGTATGGAATCCTGAAGAACGCGGAGTTTAATAGTTTTATATAAAAGGAGATAGCGGTTAGAAAATGAAAAAAGAGTTTAACCACGAAAAAATTAAAGAAGCAATACGCACCATAATTGTTGAATTGGGTGATGACCCCGAAAGAGAGGGACTTATAGAAACACCCGACCGTGTTGCAAAAATGTATGATGAAATATTTGAGGGTATGCGTTATACCAACGATGAAATTGCCGATATGTTCGATAAGTGCTTTGAGGACGTGTCATCACACGACCTTGTGCTTGTTAAGGATATTGAGGTGTTTAGTCATTGCGAGCATCATATGGCACTTATGTATAATATGAGATGCCATGTTGGATATTTGCCAAATGGTAAGGTTATAGGTCTTTCTAAAATTGCTCGTATTTGCGATATGGTTGCAAAGAGGCTGCAGCTTCAGGAACGTATTGGGTCCGATATTGCATATATTATGCAAAAGGTGTGCGATACCCAAGATGTAATTGTTGTGGTTGAGGGTGAGCATAGCTGTATGACGGCAAGAGGTATACGCTCAAGAGGCTCAAAAACCATAACAAGTGCCATAAGAGGCAGATTTGAAACTGATTGCGAATTAAGAAACAGTGTGTACACACAAATAAAGTAAATACAGAATGATTTTTCATACTTTGATTTTGCGAAAGGGTTTAAGGAATATACAAATATGAGAATGAGAAAAAAGAAAAACTGCGACGTAAGAATGGAGCGTTGCAGTAACATCTGGATTAAAAATCCCGAAGAAAATAAGGGTAAATGGTCGCAGGTGTTTGGGAATGATAATCCCATACATATAGAAATCGGTTGCGGAAAAGGTAATTTTATATTGGGTATGGCAAGAATGTATCCTGATATCAACTTTATAGGCATAGAAAAGGTTGAAGACGTTATAGTTATGGCAATGGAAAAGGTAACCGCTGCCGAGCTTACAAATGTGCTGTTTATGGATATGGACGCCGAAAGAATAGAAGAATTTTTTACAAAAGGCGAAATTGAAAGAATATATCTTAATTTCAGCGACCCATGGAAGAAAAAGAAACAGGCAAAAAGACGTCTTACTCATAAAAACTTCCTCGATAAATACAAAAACGTGTTAAATGAGGGAGATTATATTTTCTTTAAAACGGATAACAGACCGTTGTTTGAGTTTTCGCTCAATTCCTTTTGCGAGGAAAACTATAAGCTTTCAAACATATCTCTTGATTTGCATAACTCAAATTTTGAGGGCAATGTGATGACAGAATACGAGGAAAGATTTTCAAAAATGGGTATGCCTATATACCGTCTTGAAGCAAAATATATAGGTTGGAAATAATTTATAATAAAAAATAAGCTCTCATATGTTTTTTTTAGCAAAAAAGTGTTGACAATCGCTTATTTCACTGATAAAATAATATGGTATATGATTTTTTTCGACATCATACAGGATGTCGTTTAGATGCATTTAACTATACGTTAATGTGATATATAAAAACCGTTTATGTAGTGGTTTTATTTTAACGGAAACAATATCCCGTTAAACAACTTTTATAGTATTTGAAAGGGGGAATTTTCTTTGAAAATGACCGGTGCTCAAATGGTTGTTAAGACCATGGAAGAAAACGGAGTTAAGGTAGTTTTCGGATATCCCGGAGCAGCTAACTGTCCCATAATAGACAAGCTATCATTTTCTTCAATAAAGCATATTTTAACAAGAAACGAGCAGGGTGCCGCACATATGGCATCGGGCTATTCAAGAGTCAGCAAGGAGGTTGGTGTTTGCACTGCAACATCAGGACCGGGTGCAACAAACCTTATAACAGGTATTGCAACTGCATATATGGATTCAATTCCCATGGTTGCCCTAACAGGACAGGTTGGTACAAAGCTTATTGGTAAAGACGCTTTTCAGGAGGTAGACATAACAGGTGCAACACTTCCTATAACAAAGCACAGCTATCTTGTTAGCGACGGACTTGATATACCAAGAGTGGTAAATGAGGCATTTTATATTGCAAAAACAGGACGTCCGGGACCTGTTTTAATCGATTTCCCAATGGACATCCTAAAGGCTGAATTTGATTATCCAGAAGAAAGTGAGCCACTTAATATAAGAGGCTATAAGCTTATGGGTAAGGCAAATGAGTCACAAATTAAAAAGGTTGCAGAGGCAATAAAGGAATCAAAGCAGCCTGTTATACTTGCAGGCGGCGGTATAGTTCATTCCGATGCAGTTGATGAGTTTAGAAAACTTGTTGCAAAAACTAATATTCCTGTTGTTTCAACAATGATGGCAATTGGTGCATTGGAATCAAGCGACAAAAACTATTATGGTATGATAGGTTCGCATGGTGCAAAGCGTTCAAATCTTATTCTTAACAAGGCAGACCTTGTTATTGTTATGGGCTCAAGACTTGGCGACAGAAGTGTTGCCCACGCAAATGGCTTTGCAAATAACAAAAAAATTGTTCATATTGATATTGACCCTGCAGAAATTGGCAAGAATGTTCAGTCCGATATCCCGATTGTTGGCGATATAAAGGACGTTGTAACGCAATTGTTGCCACTTCTTAAAGGATACAGTGTTAGTGAAGAATGGACAGCCACAGTAAATGACATAAGAAATAAATATCCATCACCAATAAGAGATGATGATTACGGCACTGTTAATCCTAAATATTTTATGAAAAAACTTGCCGAATATACAAAATCTGACATATATGTTTCAACAGAGGTTGGACAAAATCAAATCTGGGCGGCAAATTACTTTAATTATACCGACCCGCGTTCACTTCTTACATCAGGTGGTTTTGGTACCATGGGCTATGGTTTGCCGGCGGCTATTGGTGCGGCAGCAATAGCAAAGAAGAGTGTTGTTGCTATAATGGGCGACGGCTCATTCCAAATGGATTTACCAGAGCTTGGTACAATGTGTCAGTGGAATATTCCTGTAAAGATGGTTGTATTCAGAAATCAACGTCTTGGAATGGTACACGAGCATCAATATTTGCTATATAACTCAAATTATCAGGCAGTATATCTCGATGGCAGTCCCGATTTTAATAAGCTTGCAGACGCTTATGGAATTAAAAATTCATATATAGGTGAAAACAGCGAGGTTGAGAAGGGAATAGAGACTATGATGAGTGCGGAGGGTTCATACCTTCTTGTGGTTAATGTTAGTCCGTATGAGCCAACAGGTGATGCTTTAAACGAAAATCTTCTTCCTGAAAAGGAGGGTAAATAAGCTATGGAAAAATATACAGTTTCAGTTCTTGCAGAAAACCACGCAGGTGTATTGTCGAGAGTTGTTGGAATGTTTAGCCGTCGAGGCTTTAATATAGACTCACTTTCAGTTGGTACAACTGTTGATGAAAACATTTCACGTATAACTATAGAGGTTATAGGTGACTCGCAGATTGTTGAACAGGTAAGTAAACAGCTTTCTAAAATTATTGAGGTTATTAAGGTTAAAACCCTAAAGGATTCCGAAATGGTTAAGAGAGGCTTGCTGCTTTGTAAGGTAAAAACAACTGCAAAAACAAGAGGCGAGATTATGGAAATAACCAATGTGTTCAGAGCAAAGATTGTTGACATATCTCAAACCACAATAACTGTTGAAATGACGGGCAGTGAACAAAAGCTTGAGGCTTTCCTTGAAATGATTAAGCCATACGGTATAGAGGAAATTTCAAGAACAGGTATGACAGCACTTGAAAGAGGTGCAAATGTATTAAAAATTGATAAATAATTATTATTTATAAAATTATTATAAGAAAGAGGTAATGAAAAATGGCAAACATTTATTATGAAAGCGATTGTAATCTTGGACTTTTAAAGAACGGAAAGACAGTAGCAATTATAGGCTACGGAAGCCAAGGTCATGCACACGCACTAAATTTAAGAGACAGCGGAGTAAACGTTGTTGTAGGTCTGTATGAGGGCTCAAAGTCTGCAAAAAGAGCACAGGAGGCTGGTTTAACAGTTCTTTCAGTTGCAGAAGCAACAAAGCAGGCTGACCTTGTAATGATGCTTGTTCCCGACGAAAAGCAGGCAGACATATATAAAGAGAGCATTGCTCCAAACTTAACAGAGGGTAAAACACTTGCATTTGCTCACGGCTTCAACATTCACTTCAAGCAAATAGTTCCTCCGTCATATGTAGACGTTATTATGATTGCTCCAAAGGGACCTGGTCACACAGTAAGATACGAGTATCAAGATGGTAAGGGTGTCCCTTGTCTTATAGCTATCGCTCAGGATGCAACAGGTAAAGCACTTGATACAACACTTGCATATGCAGCAGGTATCGGCGGTGCAAGAGCTGCAGTTTTGGAAACAACCTTCCAATGCGAAACAGAAACAGACCTGTTTGGTGAGCAGGCAGTTCTATGCGGCGGTGTTACAGCTTTGATGCAGGCAGGTTTTGAAACACTTGTTGAAGCAGGCTACGACCCAAGAAACGCTTACTTTGAATGTATCCACGAAATGAAGCTTATTGTTGATATGATTTATCAGGGCGGCTTCTCAAGAATGAGATATTCGGTTTCAGATACTGCTGAATTTGGTGATTATGAAACAGGTAAGAGATTAATCACAGAAGAAACAAAGAAGGAAATGAAGAAAGTATTAGATGAAATCCAAGACGGTACATTTGCTTCAAAGTGGATTGCTGAAAACAAGAACGGCAGAGCACACTTCAATGCTACAAGAAGCCTAAAGGCAGAGCATCAGCTTGAAGAGATTGGTGCACAAATCAGAAAGTTCTATTCATGGAATGAAGAATATAACGATTAATTTATACATAGGAGATGTAAAAAAAGTCCAGACCGCAAAAACGCGAGTATGGATGCAAATTTAGTTTGCAAAAATTTGTAATTTGAATACAATATGACGAAAACACGCATTTTTTGCGTGTTTTCTTTTTATATGCGTTTTTGCTATGAACAAAATTCGCCACTCGACGTACCTTTGTACGCCTTCGGGTAACCCCAAACCGCGTTGCAACACGGTTTGGGCTCATTTTGTCCATTCTGAAACATTTTTTCCTATCTCCTAAAAGGAGTTTGTGATAAAGTTACATCGTCATGTGTTTTTTACGAGGTTAAGAATGTTTTAGGGGAATAAATCATTTTTCTTGACTTGATATGCAATGTATGGTAAAATATTTATGTATTTACTGAAGGGAGGGGAATGTATGGCAAGGAAAAATGCAGATTTACCAAAGCTTAAAGAGCAAATAAAAAACGATAGCTTGAAAAATATGTATCTTTTTTACGGCGATGAGGAATTTTTAAAGAATAAATACGTAAATGACATACGAGGCTGTATTCCCCATAACGGATTTGAGGATTTTAATCATCTTGTTTTTAATGGTCAGGATATACCAATCTCCGAGTATGATGATGCCTGGGAGAGCTTTCCTATGATGGCACCAAGGCGGTTTATATATATAAAGGACTCACAGATTTTTAGAACACGTGATAGCGGAGCACTAAAGAAGCCTACCGAAGAAAAAAAGGAGTTCTGGCTTGAAAAGTTATTTAATCCGCCACAGGATACGGTGGTGGTTTTTGATGAAACAGACGTTGATAAAAGAAGTGTGTTATATAAAGCACTCACAAAAAACGGAATGGCACTTGAATTTGAGTATCCCGACGAAACTGACCTTGTAACATACACACTTGGCAGAGCATTAAAGGAAAAAAAGAAGATGGCAAAGGATGTTGCTGTCCATTTTGTGTCGTTATTAGATGAAGGGCTTTTAAATCTTAATAATGAGCTTGAAAAGCTTTTTGATTATTGCGATGAGGAAATAACACGCAATGCAGTTGACAGGGTTGTATCAAAGGGTATTAATATTCAGGTGTTTGAATTAACCGACGGAATAATTGAGCATAACTGCGAAAAGGCAATGCGAATTTTAGCCGAGCTACGCTCGCAAGGGGAGAGAGCATTTCCAATTCTATATTTGATTTTATCGAATGTGCAAAAGCTGTTAAAGGTTAAAATGTATGCAAATGAGCCATATGCCGAAATTGCTAAAAAAGCAGGTATAAACCCATATTTCGTTAAAAAGTATATAAACAGTGCATCGGGTTTTAGTGAAGGTATGCTAATAAAAATGGTAACAAGAATTCCCGAAATTGACTGCGAAATCAAAGAGGGTAAAATAGATGAGTGGACGGCACTGGAGCAGTATGTTGCCGAAGCATTATACTATTCATCATAACTTGAGTATATATTATAATAAAAGAGGGTTGTTTAAAAACAATGTTTTTAAACAACCCTCTCTTTAAATTTCATTTTACAAGGTCTGCGCTTTTTTAACATCCCATTTTAAATTTCACTTATGTTATATCCATTAGCATCTATTATAGCACTCATATTATTAAAGCTATCCCAAACCATAATTTTAATTTCATCATATAAGACATTGGAGGTAAAGGTTGGTGCATCACTTTTATATTTGGCAAATTGTATATCTGCCACTGCCTTGTTTTTATATGCAACAAAGATAATTTCTTTGCCAATAAACTCGCTGTTTGGTATAAGGTGTGCAGAAATAGCACCGCTATTGTTATATATCTTTACAAATTCCGATTTATACACGCAGTTATAGCTGATTGTGGATGATGTAAGAAATGTATCTGCCACAGAACCAAATTCTATATTATTCCACGTATTCTCATTTCCACCATAATAAATTTGGGGATTAAGACTATTACAACCGTAAAATGCATTGCTTCCTATATAAGTAACATTTTCGGGAATGTTTATGCTCGATAATGAAGTGCAGTTTTCAAAAGCTGATGTGCCTATTAATGATATACTTAAAGGAAGATTTATTTCTGTTATATATGAGCAACCCTCAAATGCACTATCACCTATTGCAATAACGCAGTTTTCTTCAACTGTTTTAGGTACGGTTATTTTGCCACTTGCATTCGTTTCGCAATCTGTTATTGTTGCTTCTCCTCCTGTGACAGTGTAGCACAAAACAGTTGCATTATATATTGGTGTGTTAAGTGAGCTATTTATATTTACACCCGACCAGGCATTTGATGTTTTGTTAATGTATATATATTCAAGAGCATTACAATTCCAAAAAGCCTGCGAAGATATTAAAACAAGACTGCCTGGTAACCGTATTGTTTTAAGAAGAGCACAACCTTCAAATCCGCTGTTGTTTATAAAAAGTGCACCATTGGATATATGTATGTCGGTTAATGATGAATTATAAAATGCATATTTGCCAATGGTTTTAACACTGCTTGGAGTTTTGTAGCTGCTTCCTCTTTTAGCCATTGGATATTGCAGAAGTGTTGTTTGTGATTTGTTAAATAAAACACCATCAACAGAAGAGAATGCTTCATTATCAGGGTCTACCTCTATTTTTTCGAGATTAGAACAGTATGTAAATACGCAGTCGCCAATAGCTGTAACGCTAGAGGGTATCTTAATCTCCTTCAAGTATGCACAATTTCTAAAAGCATATGCACCAATAGTTTCCAAATGTTCAGGCATAGCCACCGATGAAATAGCATACCCCTCAAATGCATATGCATTTATAGCTGTAACGGGAGCACCCTCCACAAAACTGGGAATTACAAGATCGCCTGATTTTATGGCAGAGCCTGTTATTGTTACTTCATCTTCCGATAATGTATACGAAAATTTTGAATAGTCTGCTTCATATTGGATATCTGCTTCTGTAAGAGAGGTGTTATTGTCATATATCGATATATTCATCCACTCGGCTTCGGTACCTGTGTAAGAAACATACAAAAGATTATTACACGAGATAAAGGCACCGTAGTATATTGTTTCTACACTTTTTGGAATGGATATTCTTTTCAGATTTCCACAATTACCAAACATAGTGTCGGCAATATATTCTATGCCCTCATTTAATATAACACGGCTTAAGCTTGTGCAATTATAGAAAATTCCCGAGCCTAAATCCGTAACACCTTCGTGCAGCTCAACAAAGGTGAGTGAAGAACATCCGTTGAATGCACTTTCGCCTATTGAGTAGAGAGCTTGAGGAAAGCTTATCTCTTTTAGAGAGGAGCAGCTTGTAAAGGCTTGTGTTCCAATTGAACGCAAATTAGCGGGGAGTGTTATATTTTCAAGGTTCTTTGCACCCTTGAATGCAAAATTTCCGATATGGTTGACAGTTGACGGAACGGTGAAGGTTTTATCAGTTTTTCCCAAACAATATTGAACGATAGTGGTTTTGCTGCCATTATACAAATCACCATTATAGGAACAAAAGCTTGTATTACTGCTTGCCACATCAATGCCTGTGAGTGAAGAGCAACCGCTAAAAGCACTTAATCCAATGCTCTTAAGAGATGCCGGTAATGATATTGTTTTTGCACTTGAGCAGCTTGTAAACGACATCTCGCCAATAGATGTAACGCCCTCGTTGATTGTGATTTTAGTGATATTATCGCAGCTTCTGAATGCCCATTCTGAAATGGTTTTGACCCCTGCTTCAACAGTGAGCTCTGTAATGTTATTGTTATCTAAAAATGCACTGCCTGCTACTGATTTTACCACTTTTCCGTTATTAAGCTTATATGGAATGGTAAGTGCACCCGAAAAACTGCCTGAAAAACCTGTTATATTAACTGTGCCGTCGGAATTTGAAGTGTATTTAAATATACCGCTTGTCAGGTCTGCGGAATATACGCTTGTATTTATTATACTTATTAAGCTTGTTGTAAAGCAAATAATCATAAGCAAGTGAAGTAATTTTCTTTTCATTTTCGTTATCCCCATAAAATTTAATATTATCGACATTATAGCATAAAGACATATATTTGTCAAACCAATATTTCCCTGAAAGATAAAACAAGGTGCGAAAAAACGCACCTTGTTTTATCTATACTTTAGCAACAGTTATTATTGCAAGGGTCACAAGGGTCGCAACAGCAATTGTTGTCATTACCGCTGCCAAGTATACCGTTATTGCCAGAGCACAAAAGAATGAGTACAACCACAATAATTATCCAAATCCAATTATCCCCACCGCCACAGTTATTGTTATTAAATAGCATTAAAAAAACCTCCCTGTATTATTTTATGAGATTTTCAATCTCTAAAATATAATATGAGAAAGGTTTTATTTTGTTACTGTATTATGTTTGCTTTTGAGGAAATCTGCAAAAGAACGTACTGCCTCAATTTCTTCATATGTAAGTCCGTGCAGGTCAATTCGTGGTTGTAAATACACAGAGCATATCGAATCCACACTCACATTAAACAGTGTTGCTATCATACCAATATATGTAGCAGTTGGTGTGCTTTTGCCGCTTTCCCAGGAATGAACGGTTGTTCTTGAAACAGATAATTTATCTGCTAATTGTGCGGCTGACATATTATGTTCATTTCGTAATTTACGTATGTTCTTACTTATTCTTTGGTTAATATGTAAATCATCCATAAGCATTTAACTCCTGTAACCACGTTACTCCTCCCAGGGCATAACATCTGAGTCTTCACGTAAATAATCTAAAATCTCCCACACACCCTCGCCTGTGGCACTATCTACTTTAAAGATGTTTTTACACCCTGCTAAACGAAGCCATCTTTCGGCACGTTCAACATTTGCTTTGGGATGGTTTATTTTTGTTACTATTCCTATAACATCTCTGTTACACACAGGTGTTACACATGGCGGAAACAGTGAAAATGGCTCGGTTGAGCTTATTAATAAGCCAACAACATCAGCCTCAAATGTATACATAGCCAATGCAGAGCCAAGCTCCTTTGCCTGTATGTATTCACCGGGTGTATCTATAATAACATCAAATCTGTTTACATACTGTGTCTTTTCGTAGCGTATGGTTTCGCCCTTTAAGGCTTGTGTAAGGGTGGTTTTGCCTGCCTCGCTTCTGCCTACAAGTATTATTTTTTTCATGTTTTTGTTATCTCACATACCGAAAATCCAAGCTTGTCTTGTGAATAGTCGCACATTGCTCGAACTGATGTTTCAACATCGGCAACCATACCTGTAATTATCAGTGTGCCGCTGAAACGGTCTACAAAGCTTAAATCTATATTTGATGTTTTTGTGGCAATATCAGCTCCTATTACTGCAGTTTCAGCAGGTGAAAAGGTTATTATGCCTATTGCACTTTTTTTATAGTCAATAGCAGGGTCAAGACCTAATTTCACATATAAAACAGGGTCGGGACTTGCTATGATATGTGCTAATGTGATTTGTTTTCCGGGTACAAGCTCCTGTATAATACGAGTTTTCTCGCCATTACCCGATATTGTATTATTCATAATTAAGTTCCTTTCAACCGATATAAATATCACTATACAATAAGTATATCATTTTTTATATCATTTTTCAACAGTTTTTTTAAAATTAATTTCAATTTAAAATTGCGTTTAGAACATCCTGCGCATTTAAAGTCCTTAAACCCTCGTTATCCTTTATAACTCCAGTTTTATCGGGACTGAATTTATCGTAATTTGTGAGGTATTCCATACCCTTTGAGCAGTCGGGGAATTTCTTGTACCAATCGCCGAAATAGTCGTTCATATACTGCTCGGCAAGAATAACCGCTTCACTGTCTTGCGTGCCGTCCTTTGCGGGAGTTCCGCAAAGTCTTACTCCAGGAGGGGAGGATAGTGCACAAACAACACTTCCATCGCTACATTCGCCAATAACTATGTATGCGAAGTTGTCCGCCTCGGAGCTCATTATATCACCGGCACGGTGTATGGTAACATCCGATTTTGGTGTTCTTTTGCCAAGGCCAAGCTCCTCAAGCTTTTCATCGTAGCTTTTCCCACTGAACACAAAGCCGCTTTCGCCGTTCTTTGTCATAAGAGTATTATATAATACCCAACCAATATATCCCGAGCTGTCAAGGCCGTCTGCTCTATTTGAGTGGTTTTTGTGGTTATAGCTTTCGTCTTGTGCACCATAAAAATTCTTCCATTGCTGATGCAGTCCCAACGTTGTTGTTGTGCTCGACGCACCTGTGTCGGCATTGTTCCAGCCGCCGCCATATATATACATTGTTGTACCCATTGGCTTTAGGGCATTTTGCAAAAGCTTTTTAACGGATGCATCTTTTGCATATGTCACTTTTTTTGTGTTTTCCTTTGGCTTTTCGGTCTTTTCTTCTGTTTGGTTGTCTTTAGTATTGTCTTTAACAACAGTACCCTTTACAGAAGTGCTTTTTTTAGGTTCTGTATTGTTTGAGGGTGCATTGGTAACCTCATTTTCCAAAATATCGGAGGATTGCTCGGTTGTTAAAATATCTTCCTCGGGTGCACCCTTTTCTATACTTTTTTTACCTATATATCCGAATGTGGTCATAATTGACACTATAAGTGCAACAACAATAAGAGTGCCGCCAAACCTTGACCTTTTCTTCTTTGATTTCTTCTTTTTATTAGCCATTTAATGTTCATTCCTTTCTTTAGAAGGTTACTTTCCTGAAAGATAGCTTATTTCGTGGCTTGTAAGATGACGCCAATGTCCTAAAGGTAAATTTCCAAGCTCTACCTTTCCAATGCTTATTCTTTGCAGTGCAACCACCTTTGAGCCTACTGCCTCAAACATTTTTCGTACCTGACGGTTTTTACCTTCGTGGATGGTTATTTTTACAACTGTGTAGCCATCAAGGGCATCTAAAATTTCAACCTCTGCAGGTGAGGCGATATAATCCTCAACCTTTACACCGCGTCTTAATTTATTAAGCCCCGATATTGTTATTCCACCCTTTAGTGTTGCAATGTATGTTTTATCCATATTGAACTTTGGATGTGTAACCTTATAGGTAAAATCTCCGTCGTTTGTTAAAAGGAGTAGCCCTTCAGTGTCGTAATCAAGTCTGCCGACAGGGAATATTCTAACATCCTTCAGGTCATTTTTTATAAGGTCAATAACCGTTGGACGTTCAAACTGGTCTTTTACGGTTGAAACATAACCCACAGGCTTATTAAGCATAATGTAATAGTTTTTGTTTTTAATTTTTAATTCAACATTATCAAGTGCAACTATGTCTGCACCAATTTCTACTTTAACGCCTTGTTCACGCACCACAGAGCCATTCACCTTTACTCTGCCGTCATCAATAAGTGCTTCGGCACCTCTGCGTGAGGCTGCACCGCTCATTGCTATATACTTTTGAAGTCTTACTATTTCTCCCATAATTAAGTTTATTAATTCCTTTCTGTCCGATTAGAATAAGAGATTTTCACTTACTCTGTTAAATATACTTAAAAAGCTTCTTCGCATTTTAAATGTGTCTAATGGCGGTATTTCGCTTTCGGAAACTATATCTACTGTATCAATAACAACATCGTTGTATATTATTTGAGCATAGCCCACCTTTTCACCTGCATTTACACCGCCAACGAAAGCAGGGGTAATATGGTTTTTAACCAATACAGTGGGGGATTGGTCTCTCATTGGTATTGAATACGAGTTTTTATACACAAGCTTGTAGCTGTTTGTGTCAACATCAATCACCCTCACGCAATCATTTTCGTTTATCACCTTAAAGGGCGTATGCTCGCTAAAGCAATAATCAAGCATTTGTGTGTGACTTTCCCAATCGTGCTTATCGTCGAGTGTTACCGCAACAAAGGTCATACCATCACGCTCGGCGGCACTCACAAGACATCTGCCTGTCTTTTCGGTGAAGCCTGTTTTAACACCAATACACCCATCATAGCGTGATAATAGCTTGTTGTGATTACCTAAAGATATAAGTCTGTCGCTGTTTTGCGGATATACCTCGCGGTATTTTGTTGCAACAATTTCACGGAATGCATCGTTCTTTAAAGCATAGCTTGCTATAATGCATAAATCGTATGCAGTGGTGTAGTGTCCGTCGTGGTCAAGTCCGTTGGGGTTTTGGAACTGTGTATCAAGTGCACCAAATTCGTATGCCTTTTTGTTCATTAGCTCTACAAAAGCTTGGGTTGATCCCGATATGTGCTCGGCAATTGCAATTGCAGCATCATTTCCTGAATTAAGCATAAGACCATAGAGCATATCGTGCATAAGATACTGCTCGCCCTCGTGAACATACATAGATGAGCCTTCGGTTCCGGCTGCATTTTTCGATATAGTTACAACATCATATATACTGCTGTTTTCAAGTGCAACAAGTGCCGTCATAATCTTTGTGGTGCTTGCCATTGAGTGCTTTGCATTGCCGTTTTTGTGCCATACAACCTCACCCGTGGCAGTATTCATAATGCAGGCACTAAAGGCCTCATCTGCCATTGCAAAAGCACTATTGCAAAACATAGTTGTAAATATAAGGGTTAAAACAAAGATTTTTTTCATAGCAAATTCCTTTAATGTGATATTTTTAATGTTTAATAAAATATATGTATAAAAAAATCAATTTAAACCTTGACAAATGGTAAAAATACTGATATAATGTTTAATGTTGCAGACGCGAAGGTGGCGGAATGGCAGACGCGCACGTTTGAGGGGCGTGTGGATTAACCGTGCCGGTTCAAGTCCGGTTCTTCGCATTATGTCGGAGAACTTCAATATATTGAGCTCTCCGGCAACCAATAACTAAATTTTATCATATTTTCATAAATAAAGCAAGTGAAAAGATAAAATTTTAAATATAAATATTGCGGAATAGTGTAAGGGTAGCACATATGACTCTGACTCATCTGGTGAGGGTTCGAATCCTTCTTCCGCAGTAAGAAAAGAACAGGTTATCTGTTCTTTTTTTAAAATATATTGACAAATAAAAAATAATGTGGTACAATTTCAGTATAAACCGTTGAGGGAGAGTAAGTAGGTTTTACCACTTTTTCAAGAGAGAGCCGTAGATGGTGTGATTACGGTGAAAAATGTAAAATTGAATGGACTCCCGAGGGCAATCAGAACGAATGTATATTTTAGTATGTGCGACGGAGTATGGCACTTCGTAAACAAAAGTCAGCATATGTTTGTATGCGTAAAGTGGATGTGTTTAACATCAAGCCGGGTGGCACCGCAGGAATATTATTCTCCTGTCCCAGCATTTTGTGGGATAGGATTTTTTGTTTTTATCTTATTCCGAAAATACAAACAAAGTTGTTTTAAAACGAAAGGGGAAACAAAATGAATAAGTACAGAGATTTTGAAAACTATTTAAAGGAAAACCCAACAAGTGAGGGTTATTTTGGTGAGTATGGCGGAATGTTTTTACCCGAAAAGCTTATTCCTGCGTTTAAAGAGGCAGACGATGCATATGAGGCAATATGTCATTCTGCGCAGTTTATTAACGAATTAAGAAGAATAAGAAAAGAATTTCAAGGCAGACCAACCCCTGTTTATCACTGTGAAAGACTTTCAAAAATATTTGGTAACTGCCAGATTTACTTAAAAAGAGAGGATTTAAACCACACAGGTGCACACAAGCTCAATCACTGTATGGGCGAGGGCTTGCTTGCTAAATATATGGGCAAGAAAAAGCTTATAGCTGAAACAGGTGCAGGTCAACACGGTGTTGCAATTGCAACGGCGGCAGCGTATTTTGGTATGGAATGTGACGTATATATGGGTGAGGTTGATATTGAAAAGCAGCATCCCAATGTTGTGCGTATGAAAATGCTTGGTGCGAATGTTATTCCTGTAACAAAAGGACTAAAAACTCTAAAGGAGGCAGTTGATGCGGCATTTGAAGCATACCTTAATGAGTATGAAAATGCAATCTATTGCATAGGCTCGGCACTTGGCCCGCATCCGTTCCCGAAGATGGTGAGAGATTTCCAATCTGTTATAGGTATAGAGGCAAGAGAACAGTTCCTTGAAATGACAGGCATTATGCCCGATGCGGTATGTGCGTGTGTGGGCGGCGGCTCAAACTCGCTTGGTATGTTTGTTCCGTTTTTAGCAGATCCTGTTGAAATATACGGAATTGAGCCTTTGGGCAGAGGTGAAAAGGTTGGCGATCATGCTGCAACAATGCAATATGGTACAAAGGGAAGAATTCACGGATTTAATACATATGTTCTTCAGGATGAGGACGGTGAGCCGTCTCCTGTATATTCAATTGCAAGCGGACTTGATTATCCTGGTGTTGGTCCTGAACACGCATATTTAAGAGATTTAAACAGAGTAAACTATACTGCAATTTCCGATGAGGAGGCAATGGAGGCATTTTTCCTTCTGTCAAGATATGAGGGTATTATACCTGCAATAGAAAGTGCACACGCAGTTGCATATGCAATTAAATATGCAAAGGAGCATAAGAGTGGCTCTATTCTTGCCTGTCTTTCGGGAAGAGGGGATAAGGATATCGACTACGTTTACGAAAAATACGGTTGCGGTGAAAAGTTTAAATTAGATTATGATATATAAAAACAATGAGTGCTAAAGAGGGGCTGTTTTAAAACAGCCCCTCTTATTTTTATGTGTTATTCAAATTAAAACTAATTATTCGGCACTTTCTTCTGTTGTTTCATCAACAACTGCCTCTGCTTCTGCATCTGTGTCTGTTGAAGTAGTATCTTCTACAGGCTCATCTGCTAAATCTTCAGCCTCTTCGGCTATTTCAGCTTCCTTTTGAGCTTCAAGCATTCTGTCTCTTTCGTATTGGTCAACAATTTTTCTTACATCGCCCCATTTTGTGTCACCTGTGATATCATCACCAAGACCATATTGCTCTTTAAATTGCTCAAGTGCCTCTTCACCAACAAAGTTAGCAAGTGTAGCCTGGTCTTGTGCATCACCCCAGGTGGTTGTTTCAGTAACGTCATCACCAAGCTCAAGCTCTGTCTTCATTTCGTCAACTGTCATACCATACATTGTAGCAATTGCACTCATTGGCATACTGTACATAGCAGCTGATTCATATGTGTTTTTAGGCATATCGGCAGGTAATTCATATTGTGCTAAAAAGTCTGCATAGTCGTAGCCCATAAGGTCTGCAACCTCTGCAATTGTTCTGCCTGTTGTGTCGATGTACTTTCTGTTGTATTTATTGAATAGCTTTCCACTGTTTGCAATAAGTAATACTGCAGCCACAGCCACAACAACAATACAAGCTATTGCAACAATTAAGCTTGTTTTCACCTTCTTTTTCGGTGCTTCATTGGCTACGGCGTCTTGGGCTTCTGCAACATCAGCTGCGTCCTCAACAACTTCCTGTACTTCAACTGCTTCTTCTGTTTCTTCAACAGGAGCTTCGGTAACTTCTGCTGTTTCCTCAACAACCTCTGCTACTTCCTGGGCAGGCGCCTCAACAACCTCTGCTACTTCCTGGGTAGGAGTTTGTTCTACAACTTCTTCGTTTTCTACTGTGTTCTTGTTTTCTTCGTTCATATTTTCTCAACCTTTCCTTCCGCAATCGGAATATATTTTATTATCTTTTAGGAAATTACTACTTTTATGTTGTAATTTCCTAAATTACAAAAAAGTCTACTTATGGAAGTGAGCTGCGTAAGCGACAGTCGCGATAGTGACTTTTTTACTGTTCATTAGCGTTGCTTTCTTCTGGTGTTACTTCATCTGCAGCTTGTGTAGGAGCAGGAGTTGCGTTTTGCATTTCCTTTATTTTTTCTTCAATCACAGGCTCAACTTCAGACCACAATGTATCCATTGTAATGCTGTCATCAAGACTGTAATATTCCTTAAACTGCTTAAATGATTCCTCGTCGCCACCTATCATAGATTTAACTGTCAACATAGCCTTGAGGTCTGCATAAAGTGTGTTACCGTCTGCCTTATCCTCAAGATAGTATTGCTTTAAAATATCTTCAACAGTTGTTCCTGTGTAGGTTGCATAATTTGTTAGTGTCATTTTGTCGGTAACTTCTGTTTCCTTCGAATTCTTTGAAAGACCCGCATTTTCAAGCCCGTATTGAGTTAAGAACTCCTCAACAGATATACCTGCACTCTCTGCCATATACGACAGGGTTGGTTCTGTCTCTCCCGATTCGATACGGCTCTTTATTACCTTTGTTGAAACGGTGTTATATATTGCATATACTGATATACCTATAATTGCAATCATAACAACTGCTATGATAATATTAAGCAGATTGTCTTTTGATCCGTTTTTTTTATTGTTTTTTGACATAAAACAATTTCTCCTTTCAAAAATTGTAACTCACATAATAATATACCATTTTTTTGTTTAAAAATCAATAGATAATTATTAACTTTTTATAAATTTTAGTAAATAAATTCAAATTCGAGGTCGCCAATCTTTACAATCTGACCTTCTTTAATGCCTTTTTCAACCAAGGCATCAATAACTCCGTGATTTAAAAGCATACGTTGGAAGTATTGAAGCGACTCTCGGTCGGAGAAGTTTACACTGCCGCCAACTGCCTCAATCCAAGGGCCTTCAACCACAAAGGTTTCATTTTCCCTACGCACAACAAAGCCTGCATCATCCGCAAAAAATTCCTCTTCGTCTATTGTCATTTCAGGCTCAAAAATCTGGATAGGGGGTAGCTTTGAAAGCTCCTCATATGTTTTGTTCATAAGCTCCTTAACACCCTTTTGTGTTGCTGCACTTATTTCAAAAACAGTGTGTCCACGCTTTTTCATCTCTGCCAAAAACTCTTCATAAGCCTCTTGGTCTTGAATTATGTCGGTTTTGTTTGCAGCAATTATTTGAGGTCTTTCCTCTAATGCAAAATCATATTTCGATAATTCCTCGTTTATAATATCAAAATCCTCTATTGGATTTCTGCCCTCAATCGACGATACATCAACAACGTGAATTAAAATTCTTGTTCTTTCTATATGACGCAAAAATGCGTGCCCTAAACCAACACCGTCACTTGCACCCTCTATAATACCGGGAATATCAGCTAAAACAAAGCTCTTACCACTTCCCAAATCAACAACACCAAGATTTGGCTCAAGGGTTGTGAAGTGGTAATTGGCAATTTTAGGGTCTGCCTTTGTGGTTTGGGAAAGCAGTGTTGATTTACCAACGTTAGGAAAGCCCACAAGCCCCACATCTGCAAGAAGCTTTAATTCAAGTATAATTTCCCTTTCGTCGCCTTTTTGACCATTCTTTGCAAAGTTGGGCGTTTGCCGCACGGCAGTTGCAAAATGTGCGTTACCCCAGCCGCCGTTTCCGCCACGTGCTATAACAACATCTTTTTCGGGGTCGGAGAGGTCAGCAATTATGCGATTACTCTCGGCATCACGCACAATTGTGCCTTGAGGAACGTTAATAATAATACTATCGCCGTTTTTGCCACGTTGGTGCTTGCCGCTGCCATCTGTTCCAGATTGTGCGGCATATTTACGCTTGTAACGAAAATCCATAAGTGTGGTCATACCCAATTCAACGTGAAAAATTACATTTCCGCCTTTTCCACCGTCGCCGCCATCAGGTCCGCCCGCAGCAATGTATTTTTCGCGGCGAAAGGATATTGCACCGTTTCCGCCATTACCCGCTTTTACGAATATTTTTGCTTTATCTATAAACATATTATTTTCCTCTTAACAAATATCAAAGGCGAGCCTGTCGATTGCAGAACACAGAAACAATCCTGCAACTGCAAACGAACGAAACCCGCCCACTCTTCGATATAATAACCAGTTTTAATTAGTCAGCATAGACACTGCATTGCTTCTTGTCTCTGCCTTTTCTTTCAAATCTAACTGTTCCGTCAACCAAAGCAAACAATGTGTCATCACTGCCGATGCCAACGTTGTTACCAGGATGAATTTTTGTACCTCTTTGTCTTACAAGGATATTTCCTGCAAGAACGAACTGACCGTCAGCTCTTTTAGCACCAAGTCTTTTTGATTCGCTGTCACGACCGTTCTTTGTACTACCCATACCTTTCTTATGAGCCATTTATAACACCTCATTTCTGTTAATGTGTATTAGTTCGATTATGCGTTAATCTTTGTGATTTCAACTTTTGTGAAAGGCTGTCTGTGACCCTTCTTAGTTCTCTCGTTCTTCTTTCTCTTCATCTTGTAAACGTAAATCTTTTTAGCCTTGCCGTTCTTAAGAACTTTAGCTTCAACTGTTGCACCCTCAACTGCAGGAGCACCAACCTTTACGTTTTCGCCGTCAGCAACCATAAGAATTTGATCGAATGTTACTGCTGCGCCTTCTTCAACTTCAAGCTTTTCTATAAATAGTGTATCACCTTCTGATACCTTATACTGCTTTCCGCCTGTAACGATAACTGCGTACATACTCTTACACCTCCTAATAATATAAATTGAGGACTCGCTATCAGGGGTATCTTTCGAATTTAAAACCCAATCTATGCGGTCGCCATAACATTATACCACTATGTTAGCATAATGTCAAGTATTTTTATTAATTTTATTACACAAAATTTTATTTATGAGATTGCAGATATTGTTCTAATATAAGACACGCTGCAACGGTATCTAAAACGTCTTTTCTTTTTTTGCCAAAGGTGTTGGTGGTGGTTAAATATCTTTTTGCTTCGGCAGATGTAAGACGCTCATCCTGCGTAACAATCTCGCCGTCATACACAGTCTTTAAATGTTCTATAAATTCATATGTTGCATCCACTCTAAAGCCCTCTGTACCATCCATATTTTTAGGAAGTCCCACAACTATTTTTTCGGGCTTATATTCATTAATTACCGCTTTTAACTCTATCATAAGCTTTTTAAAACCATTATTTTTTATTGTTTTAACACCATTTGCCATAAACCCCAATATGTCTGTAACGGCAACACCAACACGTGCATCGCCATAATCTATTCCAAGTATTCGCATTGTTTCCCCTCCTGAAGATATAACATATTTTTACATATTGTATCATAAAATGAAGAAAATTTCAATATAAATATAGATAACAATTATTTTTCCCCTGCTTGACTTTAAGCAATATATATGATATAATTTGTGTAATCAATTTATATACATTAATATGTTATAAATTGATTTATTAATATGTAGAGAAAGGAGGTATAATAATGAAAACGGAAAAACTGTTTTCTCTTGAAAATACAATTGCAAAAGCACTTTTTGACGGCCTGGAATATCCGTGGGAGGCTCTTGGTAAAATAAAGAATTTTGTTTATGAATTGGGAAAAACATTAGACAAAGAAAAATTTTACGAGGTTAAAGATGGAGTATGGATTGCAAAGAATGCAACAGTTTTTGAAAGTGCATATATAGCACCGCCATGCATTATTGATGAGGGTGCCCAGATACGACACTGTGCATTTATACGCGGAAGCGTTATAGTTGGCAAAAACTCGGTTGTGGGTAATTCAACAGAGGTTAAAAACAGCATTATATTTGATGATGTTCAAATTCCGCACTATAATTATGTTGGTGATTCTATTTTGGGATATAAGTCACATCTTGGTGCAGGTGCAATAACCTCGAACGTAAAGAGTGATAAAACACTTGTTGGTATAAAAACCAAGAATGGTAAGGTTCAAACCAACTTAAAGAAGTTTGGTGCAATGGTTGGCGACAACACAGAGGTTGGATGCAACAGTGTGCTTTGTCCTGGAACAGTTTTGGGTAAAAACTGCACAATTTATCCGCTTTCGCGTGTGAGAGGGTATATTGAGGAAAATTGCATTTTCAAATCAGAGGATAATATCGTTGTAAAAAAATAGAACTATACAGAGCAAATATAATTTTACATTCTCATATAGGAGGGAATGTGAAGTTATGGTATTAAAAAGACAGTGTCATTTGCTCTCAATGACAAAAGCTGTTTAGCGCCAGACCATAGGTTATGGTTATTCCTATGGTGACGAGGAAGGAAATTATCGAAGTTTTCGGCGGATGTTTCCACGGCATTGAGGTCTTGTCGTGAGGCGGTATTCAAAAATGTGTTTAACACATACAAATATATCGTTGCAGGCCTTATTTGGTTATATTAAAATAAAAATGTCCTATTGGGCGCAAGGAGACAAAAATGGGTAAATATTTTGGAACGGACGGCTTCAGAGGCGAAGCCAATATTACATTGAATGTGGAGCACGCATTCAAGGTTGGCAGATATCTGGGCTGGTATTATGGTAAAGAACATAAATGTAAAATAGTAATAGGAAAAGATACAAGACGTTCAAGCTATATGTTTGAATATGCACTTGTTGCGGGACTTACCGCAAGCGGTGCAGACGCATATCTTTTACACGTTACAACAACGCCATCGGTGTCATATGTGGCAAGAACAGAGGATTTTGATTGCGGAATTATGATTAGTGCAAGCCATAATCCATATTATGACAACGGAATTAAGCTTATAAACAGCCGTGGAGAAAAGATGTCGGAGTCTATTATACTTGATATTGAAGCATATCTTGACGGCCAAATTGGTGAAATACCATATGCAACAAGAGAGAACATAGGCTGTACGGTAGACTATGCAGTGGGCAGAAACCGCTATACAGGATATATTATATCTCTTGCAATGAATTCATATAAGGGCTTAAAGGTTGGACTTGACTGTTCAAACGGCAGTACATGGATGCTTGCTAAAAGTATTTTTGACGCACTAGGTGCACAAACCTTTGTTATAAATAACCATCCCGACGGCTTTAATATCAATACCGATTGTGGTTCAACACATATTGAGGGTTTGTGTGAGCTTGTTAAGGAAAATAATCTTGATATTGGCTTTGCATTTGACGGCGATGCCGACAGATGTATGGCGGTTGATGAAAAGGGAAATGTTTTAACAGGCGACCATATATTGTATATGTGCGGTGTATATATGAAAAACAGGGGAGAGCTTGCAAAGAACACAGTTGTTTCCACTGTAATGTCTAATCTTGGTTTATATAAAGCACTTGAAAAGCATGGAATAGAATCTGTAAAAACAGATGTTGGAGATAAGTTTGTTTATGAGGCAATGACAAATGAGGGTTATTGTGTGGGTGGTGAAGAATCGGGACACATAATATTCTCAAAATTTGCAACAACAGGCGACGGACTTATAACTGCAATCAAGCTTATGGAAATATTTATTGAAAGTAAGCTTCCTGTATCAAAGCTTTGCGAGGATTTTATTGTATATCCGCAAATTACAATTAATACACGTGTAACAGATAAAGATGCTGTTATGAAGGATAAGGATATTTTGTCGGTTATAGCTGAAATTGAAAAGGAGCTTAATGGAAACGGCAGAATACTTTTAAGAAAAAGTGGTACAGAGCCTGTAATACGTGTTATGGTAGAGGCTCAAAGCAAGGTGCAATGCAAGGAGCTTGCTCAAAAAGCAACAGACTTAATAATAGCAAAAGGGTATAATGCATAAATATTAAAAGGAATATATTATACGAAAATGGAGCTATAAATTTATTACAGTCCCTCTTTTAGGGGATAGGAAAAAATGTTTCAGAATGGACAAAATGAGCCCAAACCGTGTGCAATGCGGTTTGGGGTTACCCGAAGGCGTACAAAGGTACGTCGAGAGGTGAATTTTGTTCATAACAAAAATGCATTTTATAAAAAGAAAACACGCAATTTTTGCGTGTTTTCGTCGTTTTGTGTTCAAATTACAAATTATCTCTAATTATTTTTGCATTTATATTCGCGTTTTTGTGGTCTGGACTTTTTTTACATCCCCTTTATTTTTTCGATTAAATCATCACCGCTTATATCCTGATACATTCCAAAACGTTTCATTGAATACATACATTGCGGTATGCCCTTAACAAGCTGATTTTTACCCTCATCAACGGTTACAGATGCATGGTAGCCTGCTTTTTTTAATACCACATCGGTAAGAGGTGAGTGTATTCCGTGCGGATAAGACAGAGCAATAACACCGTTACCAACATTTTGCTCAATTTCTTGCTTTGATTTTGTTATATCATCATAGAAAAGCTTGGCAAATTCTGTGTCACTTTCGCCCTTTAGATTGCTTGCACCGTTGCGGTAAACCGTATCGAGCTCTTTGGAATTATGCATATCGTAGGTGTGGCTTTGTGTTAAAATAACATCACGCTCAAACATTTCTCTGCCTTGCTCATACGTATAGTGGGGGTTGATTTTTTTGCCTGTATCTTTATAGGTGTCTTTTCCTGTTGTAACACCCACTGCAAATACAATTCCCTGCATATTATGTTTTTCCAAAATAGGATATGCATTTTCATAGTTTGATAAATAGCCGTCATCAAAGGTGACTATAACACTTTTTTCGGGTAGAGGCATATTGTTCATAACATAGCCATAAACATCATCAAAATTAATTGTTTCATAGCCGTTATCCTTTAAGGCTTGCATATGCTCATCAAACTTTTCGGGTGTTATAGACATATCATTTTCCTGATACGAAATATCGTGATACATAAGTATGGGCAGGTCATATACATATTCGGATTTATTATCATACGCTATGGGCGATACGAATATATCCTGTGCGTGTTGCTTCACATTTTGCACGGTTGTGTAATGACCAAAGCCTTCTGGAACATACACATCACCATCACCAAACATATACGCAAGAGCCATTGCCCCAACATCATTTTTAAAATGAGCATCATCATAGAAATATCTGCAATCATAGCTTATGGGCGAATAGCCTGCAAAATCATAAAATGGTGTTATTTGTGCAATTTTTTGCCAATACTCACAAAGCTGTTCACTGTTGTAGTCTTCAATTTCTGTAACGTAGTTTGGCGATGTAATAAGAGTGAAGTTTACGTTGTTTTCTTTACATAGCTCTTTTATTGCTTTAATATCTGCTACTGCATTATCTATATATGGGAGATTAGTTCTTTCCTCACGATATAGGAAAAATCCGTCCTCTGCGTTTATGTGTTCGTCCTCTGTCATTAAAGCCTCCACATCACGCACCGATTTGTTGTATGCACCCGTTTCGGGAATAAATACCTCGTCGGCACTCGGCAGATAGCTACGCTTCAGATATGCTTCTATTTTATCGAATGAATATTGCAGATTTAAAAATGCATATTTTAAATAGAATAAAAGTTCATTTTCATTTGATACCTTTGCGTGAAGATTGCCCTTTGTTTTATCATCCTCATAATCGTATTGATATACTTCCTCAAGACCAATGTTTAAAATAATATTCTTTGCGTTGTAGTTATTTATAATATACTCAATAGTTTTGCGGTTATCGCTCATATCCCCGCCATAAGAGAGCATATTGTAAAAGCTTGCACCATCGTAGTATTTGTTGAGCTTGTCGATGGGATAAGCACTTGTTTTAGAACTGCCCACTATATAGGAGTCGTATTTTTCAAAATTTTTATCGAGGTATGCTATTTTTGCTATTCGTGGGTTCTGTGTCATATTATATTCGTAATAATTAAATATTCTGTCGCCAAAAATCCCAAACGGGTCAACTGCAACATTGAATGCGGCAATTATTACACAAAACAATAGCAAAAAAGCAAAAAACACTGTTAATAGCTTTTTCAACACACACACCTCCTAAAACTGAAAATATAAAAAGTTAGAAACCTGTCCCATACTAAAGAGCGATATTGCTAAAAGTAAAGCTGAAAAAACGGCATACTTAACACTTGGCTTAAAGTCGTCGGCTATTTCGTTTGAGTTTTTAAAGCCAAAGGTTATAATTGCACAAACAATAAGCAATACAATAATATCAGCATTTTGTGACAGGTATGCTGTAAGTTGCGGGATAAAGTTTGCAACAGGCGTAAACATCACCCTGTAAATATCTAGAGCCTGAAGTGTTGTGTAGCTGTCGAACAATACACGCACAAGAATTGAAAAGAAGAATGTGAGTGCCCACGCAATAGGGAAGGGTAGTTTTTTGCGGTGTAGTGTCATAATATTTGCAAAGCATACAAACACGCCGTTTGCAATACCCCACCATATATAGTGATAGCCTACTCCGTGCCATATTCCCGATACTATAAATGTGATGATTGTTGCAAATATAAGCTTTATAACACCATTTCCAAAATGGAATATGTTTTTAAAGACCTTATCATTGAGGAAATCGGAAATTGTTATATTCCATCTTCGCCAGAAATCTGCAAAGTTACGAGCCTTATATGGCGAGTTAAAGTTTTGTGCAAGCTCTATGTTAAATAGTCTGCCAAGTCCTAAAGCCATATCTATATAGCCTGAAAAATCAAAGTAATATGCAAAGGTGTATGAAAGCACTGCACTCCACGCATCCACAATTCCTGATGGAGTATCAAGTGCATAAAATGCCGAAGCGTGTGCAATCAGGGGGTCAGCAAGAACGGTCTTTTTAAAACAACCTATTGCAAAAAGAAGTATACCAAGCATTGTGTTTTTAGTGTCGATCTTTATAAGATTTTCACGTGATAGCTGTGGCATAAATTTATCGTGCTTTGCAATTGGGCCAACAATAAGATGCGGAAAAAAGGTTACAAACATCATAAAATCGGTGAATGTATAGCCTTGTGCGTCCTTATTATAGCTATCGGTTATATATGTGATAAGCTGGAACGTATAGAAGGATATACCAAGCGGCAGTATTATATTTTTAAGTGTAAAATCTGTGCCGAAGGCAAGGTTTATGTTTTCAAAAAAGAAATTGTAATACTTAAAATGAAACAACAGTCCAAGATTTTGCACTATTCCTATTATAAAAAGTATAACCCTTAATGGCTTGCTTTTAATATTATCCGATTGCAGTGCTTTGCTTATAAAGAAATTGAAAAATGCAGTAAATAGCAAAATGGGAAGAAAACGAATATCTCCAAACGCATAAAAAAACAGTGATGATAATATTAACCACCATTTTATTGCAGATGCTTTTTCAAATTTCCTTAAAATTGCATAACCTATATACACAATCGGAAAGAAAAGAAATATAAATTTATATGATGAAAAAACCATAATTTTAACCACTTTCTTAATTAGTACGTAATTACAGTAATTATAACATAAATTGGAGTAAAAGTCAAATTCACGGAAAAACACTTGTAATTATATTTTCCGCCGTAATTTTGGTTAAGAAGGAAGGGAGGTTTTTTTCTTGCAAGATATTTAGATAAATAAAAAAGACGCTTTAAAGCGTCTTTAATGAGATTACATATCTGCAATAACCTTGTTGATTTTTTCAACCACTGCATCTGCGTCCTGACCGTGTACCATACATGCTTCGCCTATTGACTCGCTTTGTGCTGACGGACAACCAAGACAGTGCATACCCATATCTAAAAGAATGGGGGCAACGTCCTCAACATTTATTTGCAATAATTCACCAATTAGTGTATCTTTTGTTATTTTAGCCATTACGACTCACCTCCTTTGTCGTTATCAAAACATTCATTAAACTCATATGAGTCTATGGTTTCCTTTTCCAGTAGCTTTTGAGTTACCCTCTCAAGCTCGTTTCTATGCTCCTCCAAAAGCTCCTTTGACCTCTTATATTGAGTGGTTAATATTTTCTTTACCTCTTCGTCGATATCGGCGGCAACCTTTTCGGAGTAGTTTTTAGCATGGCCGTAATCTCTGCCTAAAAATACCTCTCCGCCCTCATCATACGAAACAGGACCAATGGCATCGCTCATACCATACTTAACCACCATCTTGCGTGCAAGTGCAGTGGCTCTCTCAAGGTCATTTGAAGCACCTGTGCTTATATCGTCCATAGTAAGTGCCTCGGCAACTCTGCCTGAAAGCATAATAACCATCTGATTAAGCATTTCGCTCTTTGAAGAATACATTTTATCTTCTTCGGGAAGATACATTGTAAATCCGCCTGCTCTGCCTCGGGGTACAATTGAAACCTTGTGTACCGATGAATCCTTATCAAGAATTTTTGCAGCAACTGCATGACCTGCCTCGTGATAAGCAGTGAGTCGCTTTTCGTTCTCGGTTATAACACGTGATTTCTTTTCGGCACCCATCATTACCTTAAGGTTGGCATCTTCAATGTCTTTTCTTGTGATTTTTTCGTTGTTTCTTCGTGCGGCAAATATTGCTGCCTCATTCATAAGGTTTTCCAAATCTGCACCGCTATATCCCGTTGTTTCTTTGGCAATTCTTTCCAAGTCAACATCATCCCCAATAGGCTTGTTTTTAGAGTGCACCTCCAAAACTGCCTTTCTGCCTACTGCGTCGGGGAGGTCTACCACAACCTGACGGTCAAATCTGCCAGGTCTTAAAAGTGCAGGGTCTAAAATATCGGGGCGGTTTGTTGCCGCAATCATAATCACACCCTCATTTTCGCCAAAGCCATCCATTTCAACAAGCAGTTGGTTAAGAGTTTGCTCTCTTTCATCGTGACCGCCGCCCATACCGGCACCACGTTTTCTGCCTACTGCATCTATTTCGTCTATAAATATTATGCAAGGACGGTTTTTCTTTGCCTGTTCAAATAAATCTCTGACTCTTGATGCACCAACACCAACATATAACTCAACGAAGTCTGAACCGCTTATTGAGAAAAATGGTACGTCAGCCTCGCCTGCAACTGCCTTTGCAAGCAGTGTTTTACCTGTACCTGGTGAGCCAACAAGTAACACACCTTTTGGTATTCTTGCACCAAGCGACGTGAATTTTGCGGGATTTTTCAAAAATTCCACAAGCTCCTTTAGTTCTTCCTTTTCCTCATCGGCACCTGCAACATCATCAAATGTGACCTTTTTATTGTCTATATTTATTTTTGCACGTGATTTGGTAAAGTTGCCTGCACCACCTTTTTTTGTAAAGCTTAAGGCAAACATTGCAATTATAAGTACAATGAGTGCAATGTTTGTTACAGTTGTCCACGAGATGCTCGATTCATATACCTCCTGCTTTAGAGTGCCCTCCTCCACAAGAGTTGCCATTTCGTCGCCAACATCCTGATACAAAGCCTCAATCGACGGAATTTTTATTTTATGAGTTTTGGTGGGGATTTTTTTATCCTCACCATTAACAGGCTTTTGAGTGGGCATAGCGGGTGAATTTTCATCAATATCAATAAATTCAGCAGTAACACTGTTTCCGTTTATTGTCATAGAAACAACCTGTTCTTTTTTTATTGCACCAACAAGGTCAGAATACACCAGCTTTTCTGAGTCAAACAGGCTTGAAATTGTCATACTGTAGATAATATAAATTAAAGCAAGTAACCCAAGCCATATTCCTAATCCTTTATATCCTTTTTGCAAGCTTAAATTTCCTCCTGTCTATATGCTATCTTAATACCCTTATTGTCGAAATCAAAACGTCTGTCACGTCTTTTTCCTAAAACATACCCAATCTCATCATTAAATGTTACAAGGCAGATTTTATTTCTTTCACTTACAGGGATTTTTTCGTCTGTATAGTATTCCTTTATTTTCTTTCTGCCCGTCATACCAACAGGGAAGAACATATCACCGCTGCGGCGGTTACGTACCTTAATTGTGGCATTTTCGGGAATTGTGAAGCAATCCTTGCCGCCTGTGTGGGTGGGGACTGCTTTTATATATATGCCGACCTCCTTGATATATACTTCCTCATTTAAGGGTAATATATATTCAAATTCGTCAACAGTATTTTCGTTTTTTGAAATTATAAGAGTATCGTATTCAATACGGGCAATAATGTTGTTATTTATATTAACAGCCTTTCCCGAATGTTTTGCGTTTATAATGCACATCACTGCATCGGTGTATTTTGATGAAACATCATAACCAGAATTATTTTGTGTGCATATCATTTTATATATAATACGTCTTGCAATGCTTTTATGAAGTGATTTTAAATATGTTATACTTACCCTGTTATTTCTTACGTTTGCATCGTATTCCTTTTGAGATACCATTTCAAGAAAGTCGTTATCCTGTGAAATGTAATCTGCATTTGATGTAACGGTTGAAATAAAATTGGGGTTAAAATCCCTTTGAATTTGAGGAATAAGCGACAGCCGTATTTTGTTTCGAGTGTAGTCCTGTGTAAGATTAGTGCTGTCGGTAACGAAATCAAGGTTATTTATGCGGCAATAGTCCTCTATTTCTTCACGTGATAAATCAAGAATTGGTCTTATTATGTTATCACGTGAGTAGGGAATACCCGAAAGACCGCCAAGCGTTGCACCACGCATAAAATTCATAACCAACGTTTCAGCATTATCATTTTTATTATGTGCAGTGGCAATTTTTGAAATTGAATGTTTGGTGCACAGCTCATTAAAAAACTTATATCTTTCGTTTCTTCCAACAAGCTCTTCGCTCAAACCATTTGCAAGCTTTGGTATATCTACTCTTTTAACAAAACATTCTATACCAAGGCTTTGTGCAAATTCCTTTGCAAAGCATTCATCACGCAAAGCCTCAACACCGCGTATGCCGTGGTTTAAGTGTGCACAAAAGAGTGTTATGTTTAATTCATCTGATAGTGAGTGGAGAATATGCGTTAATGCAACAGAATCAGCACCGCCCGATAACGCAACAAGTATTTTGGTGTTGTTATCTGTAAGCGAATGCTCCTTAATGGTTTTTAGAACACGATTAAGCGTCTGTGCCGACATTTTCTTCCTCTTTTCTTTCAAATTCAATATTAGAAAACTTGGTGTATTTACCTGCCCAGCCAAGATTGAATGTGCCAGTTTCACCGTTACGGTTTTTTGCTATAATACATTCGGCTATGTTTTGGTTTTCACTATCTTTTTGGTAGTAGCCTTCTCTATACAGGAACATAACCATATCCGCATCCTGCTCAATTGCACCCGATTCTCTCAAATCGCTAAGCATAGGACGCTTATCGCTTCTTGATTCACTTGCACGTGAAAGCTGTGAAAGTGCAATAACGGGAACATCTAATTCCTTTGCGAGAATTTTTAAGGAACGTGAAATTTCTGAAATTTCCTGTTGTCTGCTTTCAGTTCTGCCGCTTGATTGCATAAGCTGAAGATAGTCGATTACTATCATAGACAGACCTTGTGTTTGCTTTAAACGTCTGCACTTTGCACGTATCTGCGACACTGTAACACTTGCGGTATCATCTATATACATAGGTGCAACCTCAACACGATGTAAGACCTCGCTTATTTTTATCCAGTCATCAGCTTCAACTGTGCCTGTACGTATTTTATTTGAGTCTACTCTTGCCTGTGAGCAAAGTATTCTGTTCACAATCTGTTCACGAGGCATTTCAAGGTTAAAGAGTGCAACTGTCTTTCCCGAACTTATGCTGACGTGCTCTGCAATATTTACCGCAAAGCTCGACTTACCCATACCAGGACGGCCTGCAATAAGAATAAGCTCACCGCCGTGGAAACCGCCTGTTCGTTTATTAAGCTCAACAAAGCCTGTATCAATACCTGTGAGCCCGCCCGAATTTTGCGAATTTTCAACCAATTCAAGATAGCTGTTGTATAGTATATCGCTTATTTTTATAATAGAGCCTGTTTCTTTTTCCGAGGCAACATTAAAAATAAGTTGCTCGGCTTGTTCAAGCACCTTTTCGGGATTTTCACAAGTGTCGTATGCAAGATTTGAAATCTCCTGCGAGCAACGTATAAGACTTCTCATAACAGATAAATCCCGTATAATATTTGAATAGTAGGTGATATGCTTTGTTGTGGGAACACTTGTTGCAAGCTCCCTTAAATATTCAATTCCGCCTATGGCTTCAAGGGTGTCGTTTTGTCCTAATTTATTGGCAACAGTAACAAAGTCTATTGCACTGTTTTCGTTAAAAAGGTCAACAATGGCAGCAAACACAAGCTTGTTTGCCGCAAAGTAAAAATCGGCGGGCTTTATAATTTCTATTGCAGCACCTGCGTTTTCGCCAGATGTAGACAGAACACTGCCTATAACTGCCTGCTCTGCCTCACGGTTATACGGTAGCTCTCTTGGAGCTGTATCTAATGTGTTTTGCATTTCCTCCGCCATATTTTCACCTTCCTTTAAATTAATGTTATTATCTTAAGCCTCTTTAACAACAACCTTAAGCTTGCCTATGATTTGTGGGTATACCTTAACCTCTATCTCGGTTGTGCCCAATGATTTAATACCGTCGGGCATAACAAGCTTTTTCTTGTCTATTTTTATGTGGTGTTGCATTTTCAGTTCATCTGCAACGTCCTTTGAGGTTATAGAACCAAAAAGCTTGCCGTTTGCACCTGCCTTTGCCTTTAATACAACCTCTATTTCCTTCATTTGGTCAACAATCTTTTGAGCCTCTTCCTTTTCAACCCTCAATTTGTATTCAAGTGATTCAGCCTTACCCTTCATCACATTTATATTTTCCTTTGTGGCTTCTGTTGCAAGGCCCTTTGGTAAAAGATAGTTTCTTGCGTATCCGTCAGACACCTTCACCATCTGTCCTTTTTTACCCTGGCCTTTCACATCCTGTGTTAAAATAACCTGCATATTATTTTCCAACCTTTCCATAAGAACATCACAGTTACTTAAATTATGATTGCTCTTGTATATATTCGTTTATTGCATCCTTTAGTTCTTTCTCAACCTCATCAATGGTTTTTGAGGCAATCTGTGCACCTGCAACGGTCATATGACCTCCGCCGCCAAGCTTTTCCATAATTATATGAACATTAACATCGCCAAGTGACCTTGCACTTATATTTATGGTATCATCTAACGGGAATATAACAAACGATGCATTTATATTGTTGATGTTTAGCATTTCATCTGCTGCCTGTGATGCAATCACCTTGCAGTTACTGAATGTTTCATACGTTTTTGCTATTGCAATATTGGGGACAACCTCAACGGCTGTTTTAACAATATCAACCTTGTGGTCATAATCTTCCTTACCGATATTAAACAGCTTTTTAACATCAACAGTGTTAAGACCTCTTCGCTTCAGATAAGATGCAGCATCGAATGTTCTCACGCCTGTTTTTAACATAAAGTTCTTTGTATCCATTAAAATACCTGTATACAAGCATTGTGCCTCATATTTTGTGAGAGTTGTGCCTATATTCATATATTCAATAAGCTCTGTTGCCATCTCACACGTTGATGAAGCATAAGCTTCGTGGTATATAAGTGAGCACGGAGAAATAAATTCCGTGGAGCGTCTGTGATGGTCTATAAGCACTGTCTTTTGCGAAACACTAATTAACTCCTCGCTTGGCAAAAGTGAGGGACGATGTGTATCCAAAACGACTAAAAGAGTATTATTTTCTAAAATTTCAAGAGCCTCGTCCACATCAACAAACATACCCTTGTATTCCTCAATTTGCATTGCCTCTTTATACATTCTGTTTATTGCAGGGGATGCTGCATCATACACAATGTAGGGTGTTTTACCAAGTGAGCGTACTGCTCTTTGCAAGCCTATTGCCGCACCAAAACAGTCATAATCAGCATTTACGTGACCAACAAACACAACATTTTCAGAGTTTATAATAAAATCACGCAATGCAAGTGCAATTGCTCTTGTTTTTACTCGTGTGCTCTTTTCATATTCCTTGGTTTTTCCGCCGTAGAAGGTGAATTGTGTTTCATCTTTTATACAAGCCTGGTCGCCGCCTCTGCCAAGAGCCATATCCATAGCACTTCTTGCAAATGCTTCGTTTTCCTTAACAGTTCCGCCTGTGCCAACGCCTATACTTAACGAAACAGGCACTTTTGTTTCTTCGGCAATATCCCTTACATCATCAAGTATCTTGAATTTGTTTTCGATGTATTCCTTTAGGTATTTGTGCTCAAAAAGCATAAAATACCTGTCACGGTCAAGCTTTCTTAATATAGCATTACTGTCAGATGCCCATTGATTTAAGGCTTTTGATATGCCCGACACAACCTTTTGCTGATCCTCATCATTAATTTTTTGTATAAGGTCATCGTAGTTGTCTATATTAACAACTGCTATATCTGTTTTTGTCATATCATATAATGTTAAAATATTTGCCTCGGAGGTGTAGTCTATAAAATACAGATATATTGATAGCTTATCCTCTTTTAATGCTGCCGCCTTGGAGTTGTCGCCCATCATTTTACCTATAACACGAAACTTTTTGCCCTCGTGTTCAATGTCAAGACGAATATCGGAGGCACGCTTTAGAATTTCTGTCCAACGAATTTTGGGTATTATCTTTTCAATAAATATTCCATACAAGGCTTCCTCATCAAAGTGCATTTCAAAATTAGAGTTGTAGCCTCTTATTGTACCGTCCATATTTAAAATTACAACAGGTATAGGCAGACTCTCCATTGTGTTTGAGTCTGCCGCACTAATATCAACAGGTAATGCGCTCATATAGAAATCTATAGTTTTTTTTCTGTTGTGCTTAAAATATATAAAATAGCCAATAGAAAACAGGCCAACGATAAGTGCTGCAATTCCCGACGGCATATTGCCATACACAAGATTATACACACCAAATACCGAAAGCATAGCCGACAAACAAATTGCTGAATTAGTCAGCATATTTATTGTTTCTCCATTGCGTTTTCTCATATGTTCCTCCATTTATAATTAAGAACAATATACATAAATCATACCGATTTATGTGTTTTTGATATATGATTGTTAAGTAGCTTCATATCCAAAGATATTTCATCTTCAAAATTTTGGTCGGAATTTAAAGATAAAATATTACACATTGCATTATCTATGCCCGTATACTCAAATCCCAAACGTCTTGATAACATATACGACATAGCAATAACCGAAGCAATACCCTCCTCAATTACTTGTTCATCCTTGTCGGCATCGTGATCCGAAAGCTCGTTATACAGCTTTGCAATCTCGCAAAGTACGGCACTTTTTAGCGAATCAATTGCCTTTAAATTTGTTGAAATGTTCATAAATAAACCACAGCCTTTCCGTACTGATATTTTTTACCATATACGCATACTGCCTTTCAACCACCTATTTACATATTTTAGCATAAAAACCCCCATTAGTCAAGCATTATTGATAAAATAGAATATGTGGGTAATAATTGGGAAAAAACAAAAATACTTGGTTGACTTTTTTTGCTAAATGTTTTATAATTTATGTGTCAGGAATTTTATTTTGTAAAATTCCCAAAAGAGCAAAAAGCTCTTTTTGTGCTCTTGCGAGCGCCACATAAATTGACGGCGTCGTAAAAACACTCTTGCGAGCAAGTGTTTTTACTCCTGGTAAAATTAACGTATAAGGGATTTTATTCTATAAAATCCTTATAAAATGCTTATTATGTATGATTAAGGAATAATTATTATGAAGATTGTGGTACTTGATAAAGAAACATTAGGACGTGACATATCCCTTGAAGCAATTGAAGAATACGGAGAGGTGGTATCGTATCCCACATCTACCTATGAAGAGGCAATACAAAGAGTTAAGGATGCTGATGTTGCTGTTTTAAATAAGATTAAAATAACAAGGGAATTAATAGAGAATGCAAAAAAATTAAAGCTTGTTTGTGTAACTGCAACAGGGTACGACAACATAGATATAGAGGCCTGCAGAGAAAACAACATTGCGGTCTGCAATGTTGTGGGATACTCCACAAACAGTGTGGCACAGGTTACATTGGCTATTGTTTTGTCGTTGTCGGTTAATTTGCCATCCTTTAATGATTTTGTTAAAAGCGGTGAGTATACAAAAAGTGGCATAGCAAACAAGCTTACCCCCGTATACAGTGAGCTCTATGGTAAAACGTGGGGGATTGTGGGGTATGGCAATATAGGAAAACAGGTGGGCAATATAGCAAAAAAGCTTGGCTGCAGAGTTGTTGTTAATAAAAGAACTCCTTGCAATGATGTTGAGTGTGTGGATTTGGAAACACTTTGCAAAGAGGCAGACGTTATAACTGTTCATACTCCGCTAAATGATGGCACAAGAGAAATGATAAATAAAAAAACACTTGCACTTATGAAAAAGAACGTTATTTTAGTAAATGTGGCAAGAGGTGCGGTTTTAAATGAATATGATGTGTGCAATGCTGTAATAAACGGTGAAATTGGTGCATTTGGTTGTGATGTGTATTCAACCGAGCCATTCTCAAATGAACATCCATATAACAAAATTATGAATATGGAAAATGTTATTTTAACACCGCATATGGCTTGGGGTGCATATGAAGCGAGAGAGCGATGCATAAACGAAATTGCAAAAAACATTAGGGCATTTAATGCGGGTGAAATAAGAAACAGAGTAGATTTGTAAAAACAGGGAGGGAAGCAAAATGGTATATGTACTTTTGGCAGACGGCTTTGAAGAAGTGGAAACAATAACTCCTATTGATATTTTAAGACGTGCAAATGTGGAGGTTAAAACAGTTTCAATAAAAGATACACTCGTTAGGGGTGCACATAATATAACGGTTAAGGCAGATATAAATATAGCTGATTTAAAAAACACAGACGATATGGAGCTTTTATTATTACCTGGCGGAGCAGGTCACGAGCTTTTAGATGCCTCAAACGAGGTACACAAATTAATAAATTATGCATACACAAATAATATTTATATTGCCGCAATATGTGCAGCACCGTCAATTCTTGGTAAAAAGATGATTTTAGAGGGCAAAAAGGCGGTATGCTTCCCGGGCTTTGAAAAGTACCTTTATGGTGCCCATATTCAAAGCGATAAGGTGGTTGTTGACGGTAAGATTATAACTGCAAAGGGTGCGGGTGCAGCTGCGGAGTTTGGTTTTGAAATATGCAAAATATTAAAGGGCAAGGAAGTAACAGATAGCTTGATGGCTACAATGCAATATATATGAATAAAGAGGAACTGCGAAAAGAAATGAAAAATCTCCGAAAGAATATATCAAAAGAGGAGATTTATGCAAAGAGTGATTTAATATGCAATAATCTGTTTACGCTTGATGTAATAAAAAATGCAAAGACGGTTATGGTGTATATAAGTGCATTTAATGAGGTGCGTACACAAGCAATCATACAAAAGCTTATAGATGACAAAAAGCGTGTGTCAGCACCAATCACAAACGAAGAAAATAAAAGTATGAATGCATATTATTTTGATGATTTATCAAGATTGGTTAAGGGTGCATACGGCATTTTGGAGCCGCCTATGGAAAATATGTGTGATATATCTAAAATAGATGTTGTTATAGTGCCCGGAATTGCATTTGATAAAAACGGAAACCGTATGGGCTTTGGAGAAGGCTACTACGACAGATTTTTAGCGGATTTTAAAGGAACAAAAATAGGTATTGGCTATAAATTTCAGTGCGAAAATAATATTATTGCAGATGAATATGATATAGCTATGGATTACGTTATAAACGAGGAAGATATATATGTTATTTGATACTCACGCACACTATAATGATGCAAGGTTTAAGGATGATTTAGACAAGGTTTTAAGCTCATTGTATGAAAATGAAATAGAGCTTGTTATGAATGCGTGCTCATCATTAGACGAAATAAGCGATATTTTAAAAATATGCGAAAAATATCCGTTTGTTTACGGGTGTGTGGGTGTGCATCCGCACGAGGTGGGTAGCCTTTGTGAAAATGATATGGATGTGTTAATACAACACAGCAGACATCCTAAAATAAAAGCAATTGGCGAAATTGGTCTTGATTATTATTACGATAATTCGCCAAGAGATGTGCAAAAAAAGTGGTTTGCAAGGCAGCTTGACGTTGCATATGAGGTCAATTTGCCTGTTGTAATTCACGACAGAGATGCACACGGCGATTGTATGGATATTTTAAGAGCAAGTAAAATTCGTGATTTTGGCGGTGTGTTCCATTGCTATGCAGGCAGTGTTGAAATGGCAAAGGAGATACTTGACTGGGGAATGTATATAGCATTTGGAGGCTCATTAACCTTTAAAAACTCGGTTAAGCCAAAGGAGGTTGCAAAATATGTTCCGTTAGATAGAATTGTGCTGGAAACCGACTCGCCCTATCTTACGCCTGCACCTCAAAGGGGCAAAAGGAACGACTCAAGATATATGCACCTTGTTGCACAACTGATAGCCGATATTAAAGGAATAACATATGATGAAGTAGCAAGGGCAACCTTGGAAAACGGAAAAAAATTATTTAGGATATAAAAACTTTACAATGTATAAAAAGAGAGGAAGCAGATGAGAATATTGTTAATGTCTGTAAGGGCGGGCTACGGTCATCATTCAACGGCAAAGGCTATTATTGAATATTTTTCGCGGTTTGACCATAAGTGCGAAATGCTGGATATTTTTGATACTGTTAACACTCATTTGGGAAATACTATACAAGACGGATATCTACTGTCAACAAAATACCTTTCAAAAACCTACGGAAAGGTTTATAATAAAATGAGTAAAGAGGATGAGCCGTACGATAAAATATCGCTAACGTCATTTTTCTCGGGCCTTATAACAAGAAGGGTTAAAAGATTTGTTCAGGAGTTTGAGCCCGATATCATAATTGGAACGCACAGCTATGCAGGTGTGGTTATGACTATTATGCGAGAAAAGGGATATATACACTGTCCGTTGATAGGAATTGTAACGGACTTCACAATTCATCCGTTTTGGGAAAGCACAGATTTAGACCACTATGTTATTCCCGATACACTTCTAACGTACCAAATGAATAAAAAAGGCATACCAACGCATAAGCTATTACCTATTGGTATACCTGTTAAAAAAGAATTTTCACAAAAAATTCCTAAAGAGGAAGCAAGAAAAATGATTGGTATTGCAACCGATAAGGAGACCATACTTGTGATGATGGGGTCTATGGGGTATGGTAACTTATTAGAAAATCTTATGGAAATAAATGATTTTGAAGCAGATTTTCAGGTTGTTGTTGTGTGCGGAACAAATGAAAGGGCAAAAAAAGCAATAGAAAAAACAATGTGGGATAAGCCCGTATATTGCTATGGTTTTGTGAATAATGTTGATGTTATGATGGATGCTGCAGATGTTATAATATCAAAGCCGGGAGGTCTTACCACATCGGAAAGTTTTGCAAAAGAATTGCCTATGATTATGATGAATCCACTGCCCGGTCAGGAGGATAAAAACGTTTCATTTTTAACAAATAACGGTGCCGCAATTTATGTTAATTCCGATTTTACAATATCGGAGGCTTTGTATCAGTTCTTTTATGAAAAGTGGAGAATTAACTTAATGAAGCAGGCAATTATACATATTGGAAAACCGAATGCAACAAAAATGCTGTATGAAGAGGTTGAAAAAATATGTAATATAAAAGCAAAATCAGAAAAGCACTAAAACTTATATTAAACACAAAAAATATATGGATATGCACTATTGGAAAATGATGAAAATATGATAGAAGTATATCCGTAGGGGGCAGTGTTGAGTATAAGGATTATGAAATGATAGTTATTAAAATATAAATAGTTAACATCTTAATTTGTATAAATATAAAGGAGGATTAAGTATGAAATATTGTGTATACGGAGCATCGAGCGACAGAATAAAGGATATATATATTAAAGAAGTGGAAAAGCTTGGCGAAAAGATGGCAAAAAGAGGACACGGACTTGTGTTTGGTGCAGGCAACGGCGGATGTATGGGTGCTGCGGCAAGAGGTGTAAAAAAAGGCAACGGTGAAATAATAGGAATTGCCCCCTCATTTTTCAATGTTGACGGTGTACTTTTCGAGGACTGCACCGAAATGATACACACAGAAACGATGCGTGAGCGAAAAAAGCTATTAGAGGAAAAATCGGATGCATTTATTGTTGCACCGGGCGGAATTGGTACTTATGATGAGTTTTTTGAAATAATTACTCTAAAACAGCTTGAACAACACAGAAAGGCAATTGCAATATTCAATGTTGATGGATATTACGATAATTTAAAAAACATAATGCAAAAGCTTGCAGATGAGGAGTTTATGCCCGATGAGTCGCTAAAGCTTGCAGAGTTTTTTGATGACGCCGATGAGCTTTTAGATTATCTTGAAAATTATAAGTATGTAAGATATAAGCCAGAGGAATTAAAGTTCTTAAAATAAAAAAGTGAGCGTAGCTCACTTTTTTATTTTAGTATGTTGTAATTAAAACTGTTTGAGTGTTTCCATCCCAATCAACGTTAAAGTTTGCAATTTGTGCCAAATCTCTTATCTGGATATAGGTACTTTCGTTGATTGTGTAGGTAACCACTTCCGATTCAACGCCATTTACATATATTGGTGTAACGGTTTCGGAAATGTTAAGAGTGGTTGAGGTATCATCGGTAAGCTCTCCGCCAACAGTCTGATACTTAACGCCAGGTAGTATTTTTATAGCATTAACTGCTCCGTCCCACACAACATTAAAACGTGAAGGAGTTGTACGTAATAGCATAGCAATATCACGCAGCTTGTAGTAGTTTGAGTTATTTACAGTGTAGCCTAAAATATCGTAAATTTTACCGTCAATTGAAAGGTTTGCTTTTGACTTTGAAGCACTAACAGTATTCACGCTTTCATAGCTGTCTATAAAATCTTTTATTTTGTTTCTGTTGGGATAGCCGTTTGTTAAGAAATTAGAGCCGTGCATATCAACGTATTGAATGGATTGATATGGACTTACATCTGTTTTAACAATCTTCTCGGCAGTTAAAGTGTTATCTCGTAATGTCAGCTTGTAGTAGCGTATAACGGAAGAATATCTTGGAATTTCCTTGCCCACAAATATGTGGCGTTCTTCCTTTTGATAAACCTCAATATCACCTAAACATGCTCCTATAATATTACCCGGCACTGCAATGCTCACAATCTGGTTATTGTCCATAGTGAATGCATAGCCGATGCCGCCATCGTTACTGTTTTTATAAAGATACACCTCGGGTACACCGTTTTCATCTATATCAGTAAGTGCCATTTCGTTATATTCGGGGTTTGTTGCCATAAGCTTCATTGCTCTTGTGACGAATGCATCTCTCCAACCCTCGTTGGCTGCATATGCGGTGGGAATAAGTGAAGCTATAAATATAAATGCAGTACACAGCATTAAAATTCTTTTTTTAATCATAATTCCTTTTGCCTTTCTGCCCACATACAGTAAATAAATTATGTATACTCTCTATTGCGGGCATACAGAGAGAATATGTAAAATAAGTTGTTTGTATGTGTATTATACTAAAAAAAAAGTTTTTTGTCAAGTTTATAAAAAAACAGATACCCTTTCTTTAGGTAAGAAGGGCATCTGTTTTAATCTTTATTCCTCAACGGCTTCGTCTTGCATTGATTCAAACTTAGCCAATATTTCCTTTTCAAGCTGTGTTCTCATTTCGATGTTAATAGGATGAGCAATATCTTTGTACTCGCCTTCGGGCGTCTTACGGCTGGGCATTGCAGTAAACAGTTTATCTTGACCTTCAATTATCTTAATATCGTGAACCACAAATGCGTCGTCAAAAGTTACTGATACAACTGCTTTCATTTTGCCGTCTGTTGAAACTTTTTTAATCCTGATATCTGTTATATTCAAGATTTTTCACCACCTTCCATTCCGAAGAATAAGTTTATTTGTAGTCTGTCCAGTGATGTCATAAATCATATGATATAATTATACAATAAAAAAATTTATTTGTCAAGAGAATTGTGCACATTTTATTAAAATGTATTTTTTATACAAAAATTTATTGACATTATACACGAATTTAACAAAAAAATGTTTCTTTTTTTCGCTTTAAGGTGTATAATCTTATTATGTATAATTATTGTGAAAGGTCGGTACAGGTTTGTGAATAGATTTGAACTTAATGAGTTGGAAAAGGGTGCACACATTCATTTTATAGGAATAGGCGGAATAAGTATGAGTGGACTTGCACAAATTGCACTAAAGGACGGATATAAGGTAACAGGCTCAGACAGAGAAAAGTCAAACATAACAGATAAGCTTGAAGAGTTAGGTGCAACAGTGTATGAGGGGCACGATGCAAAAAATATAGATGGTGCTGTGCTTTGTGTGCATACTGCTGCAGTTAAAAATGATAACCCTGAAATGGCACAGGCAATAAAAAGCGGTATACGTCTTATCGACAGAGCAGAGTTTTTGGGTGCGGTAATGAAAAAATATCGTTATGCAGTGGGTGTGAGCGGAACCCACGGAAAAACCACAACAACCTCTATGCTTGCACACGCACTTATTAATGCAGACGTTGACCCAACAATAAGCGTTGGCGGCGAGCTTGATATAATAGACGGAAATATAAAAACAGGCGACAGTGAGTATTTTGTTACAGAAGCCTGTGAATACACAAACAGCTTTTTAAAGTTCTATCCCACAATTGCACTTATAACCAATATTGAAGAGGACCATCTTGATTTCTTTTCGGGAATTGAAGAAATAAGAGAAAGCTTTGCAAGCTTTGCAATGCTTACCAAGGATAAGGGCAGTGTTGTTGCATGGGGTGAGGATGAAAATATAAAATTAGCTCTAAAGGATTTACCACTAAATATTATAACCTATGGTTTTAATAGTGAGTGTATGTATTATCCTGAAAATATAACCCGAGTAGCAGGCTTTCCAAGCTTTGACGTGTATAAAAACGGAGAAAAGTATATTCATATTAATCTATCTGTTCCTGGTGACCATAATATTTTGAATGCACTTGCAACAGTTGCAGTGTGCGATCTTATGGAATGTGATATAGAAAAAGCATCAAAGGGTATAGAAGGCTTTGGCGGTGTAAAAAGACGTTTCGAGAAAAAGGGGACACTAAACGGTGCGGTGGTTATAGACGATTATGCACACCACCCAACAGAAATTAAGGCAACACTAAAGGCAGCACAGGAGTTTGAGCATAATAAGATTATCTGCATTTTCCAACCGCACACCTATTCAAGAACAAGAACTCTATGGAATGATTTTACAGAAGCCTTTTTCGACGCAGACGAGCTTATTGTAACGCATATATATGCTGCACGTGAAAAGTTTGACGGTGTAACCTCGCCTCAAAAGCTTGCCGAGGATATAAAGGCAAAGGGAGTAGATGCAAAATATTTTGAAACCTTTGAAGAGATAGCCGAGTATGTGAAGAAAACTGCAAAGGAAAATGATATAATATTCACCATGGGTGCAGGCACAATCACAAATGTTGGACCAATGATTACGGAGGGGATGTAAAAAAAGCGCAGACCGCAAAAGGCAAAAAATAAAGAGGCTTGCATAATGTTACTTACCCCTTAAAAATAAAAATTTTATACTGTATGTGGAAAAATATTGCTTTTAGGCAATATTTTTCTTTTTATCTTTTAGGAAATTACTACTTTTAAGTTGAAATTTCCTAAATTACAAAAAAGTCTACCTATGGAAGTGAGCTGTGCGAACGACAGTCACGATAGTGACTTTTTTATATAATGCCTTTTGCTACAAACAAACCTCACCACTCGACGTACCCTCGTACGCCTTCGGGTAACCCAAAAACAAAGCGTTCGCTTTGCTTTTGGTTCGGTTTGTTCATTCTGCATCTTTTTTTCCTATCCCCCCAAAAAAGTGGTGTAAAATTTACACC